>NYVT01000036.1:0-24004 GCA_002684675.1 Deltaproteobacteria bacterium | reverse complement strand
CTGTCAAGAATCGAACCTGCAAAGAGAATCCGTGAGCTAGTTGAGGCAGTCGCAAGTGCTTTTCAGAAGAACCCAAACCTACAAGAGCGGTTCATCATCAAAATTTTTGGGAAACCTCATGGTCATGACGCAAAGGGTCAGGAGTATTTGCAGCAACTCCGTCAAATGGTTCCCCACCATCTCACGACAAAGATACTTTTTCCAGGCTTCACCAACGAGCCTAACTTGATACTCGAAAAAGCACACTTCCTGTTTTTCACATCCCAAAATGAGTTTTACGGATTTTCTTTGCTTGAAGCACTAGCCACGGGGACGCCAACGATTACAGTCACGCAAGGTAGCTTCACAGAATTAAATCACGAGGATTATGGTTGTTTTATTGATCTCGAAAACCCTAGATCTGTTCAAAAGGTCCTTGAGGAGATCAGTGCAATGTCGGCCCTTGAATATGAAACACTTCAGGAAAAAGCAAGAAACCGGGCGGAAGCCGAATTTGATATATCGAAGACAACAGATCAATTTCGGCAATGGCTAATCACCCGCTAACCCAGAGATGCGTATTCTTCCCTAAAGGCTCCATTAGGAAAGGGCAGAATTTGGAAGGAATCCAGTGCAAGGGAGATGGTTGGATTTTCAAGAAAATGAATAGGAACTTTACCGTACCAGGCAGCCCACCCACTAAAGGTACTAGGTGGGCCCAGTATCAAGTCACACTTCGATAAAACCATCAGATCACCGATTACAGTTCCAGGTCCTGAAAAACAGCGTAGATCTTGCTTTAAGCTTCCTTCCCACGGCACATCAGAGCAAATTAGGAAGGTGCATTCTCTAGGATAGTAAAGTTCCCTGATTTCCAGCATCTTCATTAAATATTGATCCAGAGAATAGAAGAAGCGACCTCCCACGAATTCTTGATAATCAGTCTGCCTCAAGTGGACACCCACAAGAACATCTGTATGTGCTCTCATTTGTGTGACAAAATTTGTCGCTTTTTCCTGACAACCACTCGATGGTGTCAAAAAGCTGCGGATCGTATCTCCATGCCGTAGGAACCATTGTTCTGGTGAGTAGAAATGAAGTCCCTGTGTGAACAAGATATTCCAAGATTCNTTAAATAAGTCATCCCAAAGTGAATCAGTTTGAACAAATTTAGAACTTTGAGCTTTNGCCACTCTTATACCAGAATTTTTTGAGANCGCTAAGGGCTTGGCCAATTTNTAAGCTGAGCGATTTAACCAGTAAATCCACTCTCTAGAANCCAAAGAAGGGGAAATAGCATCTTTATCATTGGGAAATTTCCCCCATCTCTGATCAGTAGTCCCTTGAAAAAGAACCGAATATTCAGCGAATGCTGGATTGAATATTCTCACTTCTTTCTCTAGCGCAAAAGCCAGCCAGTGTGCATAAAGTTGAAGCCGGTTACCAAGTCGACCTGTTTTTTTGCTAATGATGATAGTTTTTTGCAAAAGTTTAGTGCTGGTTGAGTGTTCAGAACAAGAGCATTTCACTATTCCTGACCGTTGGCTGAGATACTGGTGTNAGATGTATTGCCCAACCAATTTTTTCTGATTTTTTTAGCCCGTTGTTGGAGAGAATATAGCAATTGTGTAAAGCACCTTGCTGAATCAATGGGATTTGAGCCTTAGTTGCTGCAGATACTGAAGGATTTATTGGACACTGGGCCAAATTGGTAGGAAAGTGGGTTCCTAACCAAAACCTGTACTTTAACCTAAAAATTTAGATTCTCTTCCNGCTCAACTTGGTTGAAAAATACATGAACTTGGCGCGATTCCAAATCTTACTGAAGTGTTTCTGTAATTCTATGATGATGGGCAGAAATTAATTGGAGGACTTTTGTCACCTTGACTGCAGGTAAAAATTGATTGGTTGGAACGGTAAATTATGTATCTGATTGAGCAAATCACGGTCATTGTAAAAGTAATGCAGTAATCGGTGGAAATAGATTGCCTGAGAAATTCCAGTAGATTCATCATATATGGAGATTCTCTAAATGTGATCAGCACTCCAGTTTAAGAAGCAATGAAAAAATCTAGGATCAACGTGCTACAGCCAGCACTTAGATCTAAGAGGATGATCTTAGTGGGAAGTTGATATAATTATGCTGTGAACCATGCCAATACATCACATTCAGATCTGCCATGTAGGGAGCTGTCCAATCCTCTAAAAGAAATTGCAAATTTGGATGAAAGGTGGGTATTGGCAGGTTTGTCAATCGGCCAGAACGATCTTGTAAAAATTCTCCCAACCCCGGATTGTTGTTTTTCAACCCCAATTATTTGTGATGGTTTGCTCCACCAAAGTCTAAATCAGCAACGATTACTTGATGACCCAATTTTGCAAGGGGGAAACTGAGATTTGCTGTGATTAACATCTTGCCAACACCACTTTTGCCGCTAGAAATCGGGATAATTAATTTCACAGTTCCTGTTCTCTGGAAAAAATTACTGCTTGCTGCAATGATATAGAGCTTACATTCGAGAACCCATCTACCTAACAGGTCACATGAACACAACTCCAACCAATCAGAAAACCGCCACAATTATTCCGATTGCGGGGGGCAAAGGAGGAGTGGGCAAAAGCCTGATTGCTGCAAACCTGGCTATTGTTCTGGCAAGACTGGGTCACAAGACAATCGGGATTGACTTGGATCTTGGTGCAGCTAATCTTCACAGTTGCCTCGGGCTCAGTGGGGGCACTCCCCCTGGGCTAGCACGTTTCTTACGCTCAACGGACCAAGCCCCACTAGAATCATACCTAGCTCGTACTCCGCACCGCAATCTGCATCTGCTGGCTGGAGATGAAGGAAACCCCTTCCTGGCACAACTGAACGTGGCTCAGCAGCGAAGGTTGGTGCAACAGATCCGGGCACTCCCCGCAGAATTTGTAATTCTGGATCTAGGGGCGGGCAGTTCATTTAGTACTTTGGACTTCTTTCGAATTTCTCAAAAAGGCTTGCTGGTCACCACTCCAGAAATCACTTCGCTTCAAAACTTAATGAACTTTCTGAAAAATTTGGCTTTCCGCGTGATTGAACACTCCCTACCACAAGATCGTTCAATCCACCGCAAACTACAAACTCTCTACACTTCCCCACTAGAATTTAAAAGTGACCAACCTAGTTTGCTACAAACCTTGCTCAATCCCCTAGATCCTGAGATTACAGAAAAAGTTTTGAGTAGTTGGCAACAATTCAGACCTCGCTTAGTCTTCAACCGAGGATTGGGGCCTGATGATCTCTCAATCATTCCCGAATTAGAAAAACGCCTAAGGGACCAACTGGATTTGACCATAGAATTTATTGGCTATATCCCAGAAGACCTTGCTGTCCCCAATTCACTGAGGCAAGGTAGATCGTTGATGTCCTTTGCTTCTACCAGCAACGCTGGCCAAGATATGATCCGCCTCGCTCGAAGAGTACTTCGTCTCTGGGACCAGCCCATTCCCGACAGTGCCCGTCAACTGCAACAGTATACCCATCGCCTCTACTCAGAAAGTTCTTCACAGTAATTGTNTTCAGCGNGTGAATCTCAANTCNACTCTACTGGATTGAAAGCGTGATGTGGTCGTCTCGAAAACTGGGTTCAACATGATTTGCTCTGCCGCCAGCAATCCTTTCTCAAGCAACAGATTACGAATATTGTAAACTCGCTGTTGTGCTAGCTCTTCCAAATCCCGATCCTCGATAGAAATCTCATCCAGTAGCTTCAACCGAACCTCTTCTTCACTGAGCCCCTGNGGGCTACCGTAGATTCGTTGAAACATTCGATTCAAGTATTTTTGCCGCTCATCTGCTGTAAGAGTCATCTGNGCTGGGATTGAATCTTCGACATTCAGACGAATTAGCTCTGCAATTTTCTCAAGGCGAATTTGTCGATCTAGTTCCTTCTGTCGTAAAGCAGCAATTTCTGTTTCCCTACGNAATAGCGTCACCAATTCCATTTTCAACTGGGGTCGTTGATTTAATACATCTCTCAATCGATCCAGTTTTGTTTTTTCTGCAGCTGGGATNTCTAGACTTCCTGGTCGGAAACGGATGACNTGGGTATTCTCATCCAAATCCCCATNAAATACGACATCAGCGATCAGTGTGAATGGTGCAGTAACAGCCTTACTNATCAGAGTAGCAAAAACCGTCAGTGTAGCGTCCCAGAGCCCAAATTCTGGATCCTCCAAGTTTCCGCTAACAGGCACGGAAANATCGATGGTACCTTGAGAATCTCGAAGTAACCCAACTGCCAACTCCACTGGGAGATCCAGCGTGTCAGGTCCGGGGGTCTCAGGACCTAGCACCAGTCTTTGAATGAGAAGATTATTCTCAACGTCAATTTCATCTCCAGCCGTTTTGTAATCAACAGATAAATCGACACTTCCTCTGTCAAACCGATAGCCAAGATAACGCTCTACGTATGGATTCGCCCATAGAAGGTCGAAATCTTGTGAATAAAGCTTGCCATTGACGCCCCATGAATCNCGGTGCCAATCAAAGGNAAGCTTCGCTTCGAGCGGAGCTACTCCCTCCCAACGCCCTTTTAAATCTAATTCCAAAGGAACATTTAAGCCCAGAATGTTTTGGATATCACCNTTGATTCTTTGTAGTGTGAGAAGTACCGGATTGTTGTTAATTCTATCATTCCAACTCAGAGTGCCTCCNTCCAGAGATAGTCTTTTTAGGAAAACTGGGCCAGGGTCCAAATTATGATCCTCCTCATCATCCTCAACCCCAAAAAGGACCATCCATTCCAACTCTCCATCAGTTTGCCTCCGGATTGGCAATTCAAAATCTGCCAATCGCATCGATCCTAGATCCAAGACAAAAGGATCAAACTCTAGCAGTCCATTATTCGTTTCAAACACATTCCACTGGCCCATAAATTGACCTGTTTCCTTGGCAATCAACCTTGCATCTCGAATGCGAGCAAGACCGTCAAAACGTAACCACTCCCCTACAGAATCAAACTTGAAGTAAAATCGCCCCTGAAGGGTCCCGAGAGCCTGCTCAGCCTTCAGTGGCACATATTCGATCCAGTAGGGTTGCCANGTTAGTAGATCAAAATCCACAAGATCAACATCAAGACTCAGATCCTTGTCAAAGCGAATGGAACCGTTTACAGACCCCTGTCCCGTCTGATCCAGATTTCCCTTTAGAGTAAAATTTTCTATCCACTGCCGATCAGTATTCAGGTTTTTGAGCTGCAGGGATCCGTTGCCAATCACCAATGGTGGAGTTGGAGTCGCTAGATCTTGCCAACTTAAGCGATCTAAGGTTGCCTCCAGTACAGCCAGATCNANTTGCCATGGCTGCTCATCACTAAAGTCAGTTGTTCGATCTTGTTTGTTTGAAGTTGGTAGCCATCGTTCCCAATTAAATTTACCNTCAGGTAACAAGGCTAGTTCGATCCNGCTTTTTTCCAAAGAAACGCTTTCNACAAAAAATTCNTTTTTGATCCAATCAAGATCNAATTCCACAGCCACTGCTTTGGGTAGCCGGAGTTCCGGCTNTACTGCATCCGTAGGGGTCAATTGAAATTGCTGCATATCCAGTTTCTCCAACTTCACCCTATGCTTGGCCCATGACAAATCTAGTCCCAGTGCGGTCAACTGTTCCAAATTCACAATTGGTGATTTCAAGGAATCCCCAAGAATATTCAAATTTTGGAATTGAAGNGCTCCAAGATTGAAGCGCTGGTCCTGAACTGCTAACGAAAGGCCTCCACTGGCCAGGCCCCCCATGGTTAGATTAGGAAGAGGAGAGTTTGCCTGTTTGAGAGATAATTGACGGAGGTTCAGAGACTCGAGTTCAAACCATTGCTTTGGCCACTCGACGACCGCTCCACTTACAGAAAGCTCAGCGAATTTGAGGTCTGGTAACGCATCNTGGGCTTCAACAAGTTCTAGATCCCAAAGATGCAGTTTCCCTCCGTCCACTCGCAACCGGAAAGGACTCCAATTGAGTTGCAATTGCACGGCNGTATTCATGCGACCAGAGTTGAGACGCCAGGGCAGTTGATCACGATANTAAGATTCCCAAGGAAGTAGTTTTACATTCGCCTTGAGTGCACCTCTCCAAGTTTGCTCACCCCAGCTTGCAATACCATCAAGTGAAAATTCTTCCTGCTCAAGGGTAGTCAACTTGAGCCGAGTTCGACTTTCTCCTNTCAGTGGCCACCTAAAATCGTTCATCTCCAGCACAGGAATCTGCAGCTTTTTTTTGATATTTTCCCNGTCTTTTCGCTGATGAATCAAGTTCAGAGCCCCGCTGTCAACCCGCAGTTGATTGAGTTGGACTTGCCATGNTNTATTNTGATCATTGTCCTTACGATTCTTTGGAGCTAATGANGGAACCAGCTGATTCCAATTAGTGGNCTTGTCCACATGAAGAGATAATAGAAATTGGGGTTGTCTTATGGAGAGAGATCTTATCGAAACTTGTTTTCCAGGCAGATTCAATTCGTCACTGTTTAAATCTAAGCTAGCAAGTTGTAGCCATGTTTCTTGGTCTCGATTCAGCTGAAAATCTTCTAACTGCAGTGAGGTTTTCNTCAGTCTGGGAAGTTGAACCCCCAGATCCCACTCAAAATCTGTTTTCAGATCTAAATGCCCCTTTACATCAACTGGTATTACATCTCCAANAAAAGGTGTTAGTTCAGCGAGTTCGAATTCCTTCAGATCCAATCGTCCCTGACTACGGAGAGTACTAGGATTGAAAAACCCACCGAACGAAAGACTNGGNCCACCTTCTCGAGCTAACTGCAGACTAAGAGCGGTTTTTCTGGATGAAACAGGCAGCGTAANCCCTCCGACTGAAAATTGNTCCAGATGCCATTCNTGGNAATTTGCTGNCTGGCTCTTTTGATCGATAAAGTGAAGTTTTCCTTTNAAGATACTGAGCCCTCCCAACTCNACTGACAATTGCTNAGCATCCGAACTTTTCTCAACAGTATTTCCAGATTTTGTTTGAAGAATCTGGTCCCAGAAGAAAGNCCCATTCTCGGTACGTGTCAACCAGACTTCGAATTCACGCAATTCGATCTGTCCTAAAGCAACCTGAAGGCTAGGTAATACCTGAATTTTANGGATTGGCACCTGAAGATGNCTGATTTCCAGCAACCGTTGAGAAGCTTCACCAGGAAGAATATTTTGAATGCTGAGCCTTTGAAGTTGCANAGTTCCACTGAGTGCAACCTGCTCATAGGGTTCAGACTGAAATCCCAGTTTGAGATCTGCGTCAACCAACCCATCTTGAAGCTGGAGCGCCCACTCTTTTGGGAGATACTGCTGAAAATCCGGCAGGTAAAGATTCTTCAGTTGAACATCGAGACGAACTGTCTCTGAGGGAGCAATTTTGAATTCCCGCGCAACCACCCTCAGGCTAGTTTCGCCTAGCTGAGCAACTAGAGTGGCTGGACCAGAAGCCTGGGCAGGTTGAAGCTGGAATGATGATATTGCTGGGAGGCGAAAATTCAGTCCAGAGATATTATAGGTTTGATTGTGAGGCACATCCTGAAACAGTAGATTGCCCTGACTAACTACGATTGCCCTAATTTCAAAAGGAAAGTTAGCTGCCTCTTGGACGGATGTTTTTCGATCTGATTGAGCAGTTACAATTTGCTCAATCAGATCAGAGAAATTGAGGCGTTGTTTCCCAAGATGGGAGACACGGATGTATGGAGAAATTAACTCGGCCTCTTCAACAACCAAAGCCCATTGCCAGAAGCTATACCAACTCAGATCAATCCCAATTTCGTCAAGAGAAACAAAAGTTTCTGAACCATCAGTCTCACGGATTTCCAAACCCTGCAGGATCAACTTGAGGGAAAGCGGCTCCACTCGCACCTGTGCCAGTTGGACTGGACGCCCCAACTGCTTCTCAAGTGCTCTTGGCAACTGTTCCTGTAACCAGCCAGGCCCTCCAAAATAGAGGATAGTCAATCCAGCCACGCCCAGCAGGTTAAGAATAAAGACTACCCAAAGGATCCTTTGCACCCAACGCAAGGTCTATTCTCTCGTGATTCAGTTCGCTAAAATATTGGGAAAAACCCAGACTGGCAGGAGGGATCTGCCGGGGAAAAAAACTCAGAGATGGGTGTGCTGGAAATGTTCCAAGCGATCTCGGTAGTAGCGGAGGCCCATGTGATCTACATTACGGATGTCAGATTTAGCTCGTTGCAAGGCAGTCTTGGCTGTGTCTGCTGCTTCCTGCCAGCGTCCCTGAAGAGCATAGCTTTCTGCAAGGGTATCCAAAATGTAGGCAGCCGGTTCCAATGCCACTGCACGCTCTGCAAGCGCTACACTCTCCTGCACTTTCAGAGGCTGTCCGGCAAAGTGTTGGGTTAGAAGCCAAGCCAAGTTGTTGAGCGCCCTTGGATTTTCAGGCTCCCAAACCAACACTTGTCGATAGAGTTCTTCAGCGCGCTCAAACTTTGATTTTTCGTAGAATGTATTGGCAGCCTGTATCAACAAACCCACGTCCGCTGGAGTTGTTTCCGAAACAATGTTTTCCAATCGCCAAAAAATCAGGTTCTCTTTGGCATGTTGGGAAGTACTATAAACGCTTGCAGAGAGTAATAAACCGAAGAGTAACAGACAGCCACCTTGGATCATTCTCACTCTTTGATCATGCAGTACAACTCTTTCCGGTTCTTCTTCACAGAGTTTTAGAAATTCCAATCGCTGCTGAATCCCATAGTGATGCCAGTTGTCTTGATGCAGCGCAATTCGGTTCAGGTACCCAACTTTTTTCAGAGCTGCAGCGAAAGGCTCCCAACCACATCTCAAAAATGCATTACAATCCGCTTGTCTTTCAAAATTTCTGCTTAGAAACCCGATTCCTGCACGGAGAAATAAGGCCAGTAGCCCTACTAACAAAAATCCTTGTAACCAATCTGGCGTTGTAAAGCCTGTAATCCACTGGGTAAACTCCGCCCCAACCAGAATCAGAAAAAGCAATTCCACAAAGCCAAGGAAAGCAAGTGCATAGAAGAATAGATGCCAGCGTCGGAGATGTCCCGCTTCATGCGCTACCACTGCGCGTAATTCCTGTGAATTCAAATGGTCCAGCAGTTGCGGACTGACCAGCAGAAAGCGAGCCCATGGCAGAATTCCAATTACCCCAGCTGTCGCTATTTGAGTGATGTGTCCTGGCCAACAAAACACACATTGAACAGAAGTATGGTTGGCTTTCAGTTCAGTGATGATTTCATCTCTAACTTCTGAGGGCACAGGTTGTACCCCCCAACTCAATACTACAAACCAGGGTGCAGTTCCCAACAAAATTAACACACTCAATCCTAACTCAATCAGCACTTGGTTACTGACTGCTTCATTAGGAATGGTATTCTCAAGCAGAAGAGTGAGCCCTAAGTGAAGGCCTGTAATCAAAATCAAAGGAAGTTGTAGTCGTAGAGTCTGGATCGTCTTGAGCCACTTTTGACCATCTTGCCCCCAGGGATGAGCCGCTAGACTATCGGCAATCCAGTAGACTAGTACCAAAAGGAAAACGACTGTGGCTTGATCCATCCGCATACTTTCCCAGTACGAAGCTAGTTCAACAGGCAATCGGGTGGCCCAATTCAAACCAGCCCAAAGGCCGGCAACTGCCCATCTTGGTAAAGCATGGACCCAAATTCTTTTGGATTGAGACTGCCACTGTCCAAGCAACAGACTGCTGATCAGGAGCAGGATCAAGGTTTCGATTGGTTCAAGGGGGATTACTGCTTCTTCGGGTAGCATCGGCAACACCAGCAGTGACAACCCTAACGAAGCGAGAATCAATGGCAGGAAGGGCAGAAACATTTGTTTTCCTTCTGGTGAAATCCCATCAAATAAATTGGAAATGTAGAAAGCTTGGGTTAGCTTAGGTCCTTTCTCTCAACTCTTGCCTAGGACGCTGAGCATGGAATATTCGGCCAATGTACATGAGATCGAGCACGAAGGGAAACGCATCGTGCTTGTTGGAACCGCCCACATCTCACGGGAGAGCGTGGAAGAAGTCAGTCGGGTCATTGAACAAGAACAACCCGATGCGGTGTGCATTGAACTTTGTGCTGCTCGGTACGAAGCACTCCGCTATGGAGATCGCTGGAAGGAAATGGATCTCTTCAAGGTTATTCGCCAAGGTAAAGCCATGCTATTATTGGCAAATCTCCTGATGTCTGCATTCCAGCGACGCCTTGGTGCTCAATTAGGAGTAGAACCTGGTGCTGAAATGGTCGAAGCTGCCCGAGTCGCTGAGGATCTTGAAGCAAAAATCGTTTTAGCAGATCGAGATGTTCGAGTAACCCTTCAAAGAACATGGCGTAGACTGTCTTTCTGGCGAAAGTGGAAATTAAGTGGACAGTTGATGGGCAGCATGTTTGTCGACGATCCAATTCAGAAAGAAGATATTGAACGCATGAAGCAAAGTGACGTGCTGACAGATGCTCTCGAAACTTTGGCTTCACAAGCTCCGGAAATGAAGGAAACCTTGATTGATGAGCGTGACCAGTATTTGGCTGAAAAAATTAGACAAACCGACAGTCCCAAGATTGTTGCAGTGGTTGGAGCTGGACATGTCCCCGGAATAAAGCGTGAACTTGGTCAAGAGCATGATCTCAATGAGTTGGAACGAGTACCTCCTNCAGGATCACTCGGGACAGTGCTTAAGTGGGGAATTCCGGCATTGATTATCAGCTTGATCATCTACGGCTTTACAATGGCAGATACAAGTGTCAGCTGGGAAATGCTCGAACGCTGGTTTTGGATCAATGGCAGTCTGGCTGCTCTTGGTTCCGCCCTGGCGCTTGCCCATCCACTGACTATTTGTTCCGCCTTCATTGCTGCCCCGTTTACTTCTCTGAATCCTGCTGTAGCTGCTGGCTGGGTCGCTGGCCTCGTAGAAGTTCTCATCCGACGACCACAGGTTCGAGATTTTGAAGGCTTGATGACAGATGTTCAGCAATTCAAGGGGTTTTGGCGTAACAAGATCACTCGTGTACTGCTGGTAGTCGTTTTTGCAAACTTAGGCAGTACAATTGGTACGATCACCGGTGGCTTTGCCATTGCTTCGTTACTCTGACATCTTGCCTTCACAGTTCTTCAAGATGTTCCTTCAACCAAGAAGCTTTATTGCGGATGGCCACTTGCTCTGCTGAGTCCATTTTGTCCCAAGTCCGATAGACCATACCGATGCGTGGATTGCGAATCAGCTTTTCACGATGTCGGTCATGGAAGTCCCAATATAAACTGTTAAAGGGACAAGCCAACATGCCGTGTCTGGATTTCGCATCGTACGAACACTCCTCGCAATAGTGTCCCATTTTCCTCAGATAGTTGGCAGAAGATACATACGGTTTCGTTGCCAGCAAGCCCCCATCGGCAAATTGACTCATTCCACGAGTATTTGGCAACTCAACCCACTCAATCGCATCGATATAAATTCCCAAATACCATCTATCCACCTCAGCAGGAGCAATTCCAGCCAACAACGCAAAATTACCCGTTACCATCAATCGTTGAATATGATGAGCATAAGCATACTGTAGAGACTGCTCTATAGAATGTGACAAGCAGCGCATTCTGGTTTTGGCGTTCCAGAACCAAGATGGTAGGGGGAGTTTATGTCCGAGCGCATTACTCTCCAAGTAAGCAGGCATCTCTGCCCAGTAGATTCCTCTGATATATTCNCGCCAGCCAAGGATTTGCCGAACAAAGCCCTCTACTTGAGCCAGGCTGATTTGGTCTGGACGGTCCTCCCATTCTTGAACCACTCGATCCAGCACTTCTCTTGGATGCAGAATCTTCGCATTCAAAGCAAAAGAAATCCTGGAATGAAAAAGGAAAGGGTCTGCCTCAGACATTGCATCCTGATAACTTCCAAAATGAGGCAGTCCATGCTTGCAAAAATGCTCGAGTAGTTGAAGACTCTGCACCCGATTNATAGGCCACTCAAGTTGATTGTTGTGGATCGAACCGATTGTCTGCACACCTGCTTTCCGGACCATCTCTAAAAGTTCATCAACCTGATTTGCCAACTTTAATNTTGGTGGAAGAGGGACTTGTCCATAATACTTTTGTCGATTCTCTGAATCAAAATTCCACTTGCCACCTGATGGTTTTGAGCCCTCNATTAGTAGCCCTGTTTGCTTGCGCAAATGACGATAGAAAGACTCCAGCAAGTATTGTTTTTTGCCGACAAAGAAATCTTTGACCGCTNCTCGCTCACAAAGAAAATGCTCTGNATCCACTCTTCTTGAGGACACCTTGAATTGACTACTCAACTCCATAAACAATTGATCCAGACGATACTCATCAGGTAACTGATAAGCCCAGGCAGCCTCAGGATTCTCCTNCANAACCCACATTAAGTTTTCACCAAAAGACTGCTTGTTTCTTGGATCATCTAGTCCAAGATACAAAATTTGGTGGCCCTTTNCTGAAAGATCAGCCGCAAACGCTCGCATCGCTGCGAAGAAAGCAACGACTTTCTGAATGTGATGTGAGACGTAATCGGTTTCGGAGCGTACCTCCATCATCAGGTACAAAACTTCTGNGTTCACTTTGTCAAACCAGCTATGCCCACCATACAATTGATCCCCAAGAATGAGTCGAACCTCCTTAATCANCATTCAGTAGTACCTCCGATAAATTTCTCATAAATTTTTTNANTTATTTTTTGCAATTTTAATTGCAATTAAAAGAGTTAGACGTTAAATTTATATTTAAATGCAATAACGTATTTTTATGAACTTCTCAACTCAGGAGAAATNATGTTTACAGAATTCAACAGCATCGCTAAAGAAGTTTATAATAACATGTACAATCACAGTATGAAGAGTGTTGCGCTGATGGAAGATTCTCAGAAACAATTTATTGCCTTGAGCTTCAAAGCGGTAGCTGGCGTGGAGGGCNTNAGTTCTTTCGTACAGCCAATGCAAGAAGCTCAGACACAAATGCTGGACNTGAGCTACTCTGCAATGCGCGCTGCTTCTTCTCAAATGAANGCGATGACAGACGAAGCTGTCAACAACTTTGAAAACACCGTGGGTTCCGCAATGCCAAAAGCCAACTNATTGGCGCATTTCGACTGACCTNGCAAAAAGCGCAGTGGTTTCCAACAGAATTTGCTGCGCTTTACTGTTTTTNGCCTCACTTGCTTGCATCCTCACTCAAGCCTAGCTACATTCAGCCACAACATTTCTNTTCTGAACACGAAGCGTCCACTGCACTCGATTCATGCAATTATCAGCTGAACTTACCAAACTGGCCAACGCTGTTCACCAGCATGGTGGTCAAACAATCATTGTTGGGGGGAGCGTCAGGGACTATTTGCTAGGACAACTGCATCCAAAAGATTTGGATTTGGAGGTCTACGGTCTTGAAGCCAATGAACTAGAAAAGGTGTTGTCCCAATTCGGCAAGGTACTTCGAGTTGGCAAAAGCTTTGGGGTACTTAAGCTGATCACACAGCGTGCGGAATATGATGTCAGCCTTCCTAGACGTGAAAGTAAGACTGGTAAAGGACACAGGGGATTTTTGGTTGATGCTGATCCCCGAATGACTTTCGAAGAGGCTTCTGCACGCAGAGACTTTACTGTCAATAGCATCGGCTTCGACCCAATTCAAAAACTATGGTTGGATCCCCACCATGGTCAGNAAGATTTGAAAAANGGGATTCTACGNCATGTTGGACCCGCATTCNCTGAGGACCCCTTGAGAGTGCTAAGAGGAGCCCAGTTCGCAGCTCGTTTGAATTTTCAATTGGCTCCAGAGACTCTTGAACTATGCAAGACTCTGGATTTAAATGAATTGTCTCGCGAACGGTTGCTGGGCGAATTCAATAAACTACTATTNCGTGCAGAACGACCGTCCATTGGCCTGGCAATCCTTCGGGAGACCAAAGCCTTGCGTTTCTTTCCAGAGTTGGAAGCCCTGATTGATGTGCCTCAAGATCCNACCTGGCATCCTGAAGGATGTGTCTGGACTCACACACTGATGGTAGTGGATGAGGCTGCCAAACTGCGTGTTGGTGAGGAAAAAGCGGATCTCATTTTGATGTTTGGAGCCCTCTGTCATGACTTCGGCAAACCTGAGACCACGATTTGGAAAGATGGGCACTGGCGTAGCCCCGCACATGATGTTCTGGGGATGAAGCCCACCGAAAAATTTTTAAGGAGGTTAACAGATGAAGCCTCTCTCATTGAAAAAGTGACAGTTTTAGTNAGGGAGCATCTCCGTCCATCTATGCTCTACAACGACCGTGAAAANGTCACTCCCGGTGCAATTCGAAGACTGGCATTACGCGTATCTATTCCAGAACTTTTGCTGGTAGCGGAAGCTGATCATTTTGGCAGGACTACCGAAGATGCGTTACGCCGCGAATTTCCAGCCCGAAAATGGCTCCTTGATCAGGCATCCCAGCTTGATGTGCACGATGAGAAACCCAAACCTTTTTTACAGGGTCGGCATCTTCTACAATTAGGGATGCGACCGGGCCCGCGAATAGGGAAAGTTCTCGAAGAAGCCTTTGCGCTGCAGCTAGACGGAGCCATCATTAATTTGGAAGAAGCCAAAACTTGGGCCAATCAACGCCTTAATTCCTGATTCGGCAACTACAACNGTTTGATTTGTGGGAGGGACCACTTGCGACACTGCCAGAACCAAATCAGACAGCGCAGAGCAATACCAGCAGCAATTGGATAGGCGTACCAAGGTGNATCANTGAGATAGGCTTGCCAGGTCCACCAGATTGTTCCAATCAAAATGAGCACANGGAAACAGACAGACCAATGCANCACCAGNNNNGCTGAGTGTTCAATGGNAATTNATAGGNATGGAAAACGANACTTTCNCCTCAACCCCTTGGAAAGAAAAAATAGAGTATTCAGAACACAACTATAATCGCCAAAAGAATCATCAGGTTCTAAAGAAAAAATTGATGAATTGAATTCTAAAACAGATGAGCCCAGTGAGAATCTTGCCATAAAGGAGCCAGATGCCACTCTATGAATATGCTTGCGCAGAATGTGGGGAACAGTACGAGATACTGCAAAAAATCAATGAGCCCAACCCAAAAAGTTGCCCGAATTGCAAACGGCCTGGACTGTACAGGGTAGTTTCCAATTTTGGCACAAAGTTACCTGGACTTGAGAGTCGTCAGGAACTACACAAGCGCTTGCCTAAGCCTTTGCGCCAGACCAGTGGAACAACAGCAACTCATTCTCATGGACCAGCCTGCGGACACAGTTCTGGTTTTTCACAACGTTTGAAGCAATATGAAAAACGAATGTAAACTCCTTATTCCAAATAAATCATAAGTGGAAGATTCCCAGCTACTAATATCAATTTATGGGAAGAGCTGATGTCTCAGTCCTTTGCATCCCCAGCAGACCAAAATGTGAAGAGTGTTTCTTAACCAAAAATATGTTGGATTGAAGAATATCTTGTAAAACTATCAGCCTTTGTCAAAGCCCATCCAGGTCGAATTTGATTCGAGTTCGATGATTTTTTCTCACACTTTGTTTAAGAAATTGGGCATCNTTTAAACATTAAGTCTCGACTCAACAAACCATCTCTTATTTTCAAAACTCNAACGGCAAAATCGATGAAACTGTTCTTAGTCAGACATGGAGAGGTTTTCAACCCAAAGAAAATCATCTATGGTAAAANNCCAGGCTACTTTCTCAGTGAAAAAGGNTGCCAGGACATCAAAAGNACATCTGAAAAGCTGAAGGGGAATGACCCATTTGAGCTGATTTNTACTTCACCAATGGATCGAACTCTCCAAAGTGCTGAAATAATCTCCTCTNTCGTCCAGACAGATGTCGAAGTGGAACCAAGGATCATTGANACAGATGTGGGTAGTTTTCAGGGGGAGCCTTTTACCAAACTACCCGCANACTATTTCAGCGATTCCTCAGAGAAATATGGCATCGANTCGCCACCGGTTGTACTGAGCCGGATGATGAATTGGTTTGAGGAGATCCGNACAAAACATGCTGGAAGGAACCTCATAGCAGTTTCACATCGAGATCCGATTGGCGCTCTAGTGAGCGCATTGAANGAGTCTGCAACTAGAAAGGTTGAAAATTGCTTCCCAGATACAGCTCAAGCTTTCGAAATCGAATCTTTTGGAAATCAATTTANTATCAAACCACTGAGCTAAGAACAAGACTAGCAGAGTGGAGATCTGATGGTAGATGAAGACCAAATTTCAGCTACAATAATTCAAGGTGATTTTTCTAAATCTTTGTGGGACGGATTGGCGTGGTTGTATTTGAGGAGCAGAAGATTATGAAATTTGATTAATTTGCTTAGNAGAAATGAAAACGTGTCTTACTAGTTAAAATATCCATTTGTAATGATTTCCACCCCAGCCAGGATNAGAAGACTTGCTGCAATCTTTCCGAGGTGGATAAAGTTTCGAGCAGGAATCAACTTTTCGAGCATTACATATAGATTAGTCCGCAGATCCAATAAAGGTTCATGATTCCCCCCACAAACAATAACGCCATAATAAACCCGCAGTACCCGAGACAAAAAGNGNCATGCTCCACCCCCATTCAGAAAGCACCTTTGGAGCNAGGTCNCCGCTTTTCTGTAAGATATTTCGAGGGATTTTCGGCAATGCTGCAGACATAATTCCTCCACTGCGATAATTAATAAAGCCCTGCGCAAATCAATATTTCTGCGCTGACAATTTGACTTGTTAAAGATATCTGCATCGGAGACACAAAGCCCCTTAATTCCAGTAGTGATTGGAGAACAGTCGCAATCAAACTGAAAAACACCCAAGCAGCCAGATAGCCTACCAAAAAAGTTGCTGCTAAGATCGCGGGGTTTTGTTCACGGTTTGATTGTCTGATCAAAGTTGAATAAAGAATATTGATTGGTGCCACACTTGGCAGCATCATAGCAATCATCATTACCTACCACATCAGCAACACAAGAGCCGCNTAGTCAGGGGACCAGACCGCCGGTAACATCATGTCAGACATTCCATCTACTGAGGAGCTATCTTTGAGTGGCANGTTCATCGTTGATGAACTTGTTCCACTTGAAGACATGTCTTCCTGGACATTTCGCTGGTACCAAATTTCATTTCCAATACGGACATTGGCATCCCCACCCCCATCAGCGTGTAAGAAACTATAATCAAAAAATTACGTCTACTGCTACGCTAATGATCCGTCNGTCTTTTGCAAGTAAACTCTCTTTTCCACTTTGCTGAATCATCACCGCTACCTTAAGCAGTTAACTTTAGCACAAGGATGAATTTTTGATCACACCCGAATTGTTCCNGTGAATTTCACAAATGTGGCTATGCGTTTGTTCATTATTTGGGAGACTGATATCTCTTCCAACCGTCTTGGTAGTTTCACTGGACATATCAAAAATTGTGAATTCAAAACCATTAGGGTTTTCGATTCTAACTCTATGAACCTCCCCAGTTACCTGATTCTTGGTTGGCTCTGCGACAACTTCAAACACTCCGTCAACAACTACCTGACCATTCCTGCCAGGAATGTCACCTTCAACCTTTACAGACTTGTAAAGCGTTTTGTGATGCGTGGATGTCATTACATTTATCGCCCACTTGATAGTGGCCGTTTCTTCAGTATCTTCACCGGATAGAATTGTTTCAATGGCCTTGAGTTGCTCAGAAGAAGCTTTCTTATCAATAATGATTTGTCTCTCACCGTTTCCTTCGTTTATGGGATCTGGCCACTTAGCTGTCATTCCTCCAGTTAAACCATCAAGTGACACTTCACCGTAAAATCCTTTCTAAATCTTATATCCCAGCTACCTCACATGTTCCTATTGTTGGTAGCGCGTTAAACTGGCACGGACAACTATACGCGCAGTTGCAGTTAGAAACCTCATATCCATGAATTTCCCATGGAATCATACTATACCCGTTAAATTAGCGTTGATCACACATTCAACTGATAGATAAAAATTATTTATTACATTAATAGATAAATTTATATAAATAATTGATTTATTTAAATAAATATTAAATATTACTCATAATTCCAAAACAGTGATCAGTTCAAAAATCTAAGGCAGCCGGAGATACTTGTGGAGTTGTACAGAAATTTTCCAATCCGGCTTCTGTTGCAGAATTTGAAGAATCAGGGGAGTGGCTTCGATTTGTTTGGACCATTCAGGTTGGAGATAGATCAGAATTCCGCGTTGGGCTGCTTGATCCAGTAACTGCTCGTAAGCTTCCCAATCAGAAGCCTTACTTATCACCACCTTAATTTCCTGAGAATTTGTCCAGAAAGTTCGACTATGCTGATCTTTCAGATAATCTGTGGCATGCAATTTTGGACTGAACGTCACCCAAACCCGAGGAAACCTCTCAAATGGGAAGGCCCTTGCTCCACTGGTTTCTACTGCTACTTCGAAGTTGTCTCTCAACAACCTCTCAAGCAATTCCTCAAAATTCTGATGGTAGAGCGGTTCTCCTCCACTGATGACAACAAAGCGACTTTGCAATCGTTCTAGCAGGAATTTATAGTCTATTGACAATCGAGGGAGTTTTTTCAAATCCTTAAGGTCTCCTGGTGCGTAGCCTGTATCACAAAACCAGCAACCCACCGGGCACCCGAAGAGTCGAATGAAAGAGCAACTTCTCCCTGCATGGAATCCTTCTCCCTGAATCGTCAAAGGGATGATTTCCTGAATGTTTTTAATGACCGTCAAGGAAGGACTTTGAAAAAGAAATTAGATAAACTAACTGCAGTTGCAGTCCTCGTAGATGCTTTTTCTTCATCTAGACTTTAAAAGTAGAAAATAGTGAGATGTTGTGCTCAAGAACCTACTTTACTGAAAATCGTTATCAAAAAATTGCTTATAAAAAATATGGTTTGAATGAAGATGAAACAATAATCTTCCTACATGGTTTTACAAGCAAGAAGGAAGACTGGAATTCACCAGAAGTTGGTACGGGGACGACTTACATTGAATTTTTTGTCAACAAAGGTTTTCGCTGCATAGCTATTGATTGTCTCTCACATGGAGAAAGTTCAAAACCCGAGGAAGCAGCAAACTACGATCGTAGCTTACTGGCTCTCGATGTTATTTCTGTAATGGATGCTGAAAAAATTCAAAAAGCTCATTTTGTTGGCTATTCCATGGGTGGTTGGTTGGGGTGTTGTGTGGCAAAATTTTATTCAAACAGGCTACTGAGCTTAATAATTGGTGGGCATTGCCCTGGAGTAGGCACTGCTGAAGAAATTGAGAGACTTGATGTCGGCAAGCTTACCTTTGACAAAGCAAAAGAAATGTTTGGAGACGATTTCCCACAGTTCCCCGAGGATCAGTTACCATCAGTCAAAAACATCTTCGATATGATGGAGGAAGTTGAAGGTCTGGAAACAGCGATCGCAAATTTAAATGTACCAGTTCTTTTGTGGGTAGGTGAGGAGGAACCAGTTCTTTTTAGGAAAGGGAAATCGTTAGCAAAGCAACATGGTTGGGATTTTTTCTCAGTTGAAGGTGATCATATCGGTGGTTTTATCAACACAGTTTCGGTTCTGCCCCAACTCATGCAGTTTTTGAGTAAGACTTCTCACAACTAAGGCCTGTGCTGTTCTTGGTGGCATATATTTAGTGACTGCTATTATCTGGCTCAATTGATTACAGGCTCAAAAAATTCTCTTTTTCAATCGTAATCTCGATGAAAGACAAACTATTCGGCTTTATCGGCTTGGGCAACATGGGCCAACCAATGGCGCAACATATTGTTCGCAAAGGGTACCGCCTACTGGTTCATGACATCGCTGAAACTAGGGGAAAGGCCCCAGAAAACACCTTGGTTGCAGCATCCAATGCAGAGGTGGTAGAGCGGGCCCAGGTGGTAGCTTTATCGCTACCTACCGTGGAGGTCAATCAGCTTGTGGTTCAGGAAATTGCATCATTGCAGGCTGATGCTTGTGTGATCGTGGACACCTGCACCATTGGTCCTGCCGCTGCTGCCAAGAATGCAGAACTGCTTGCCAAAGCAGATCTTGGATATGTAGACAGTCCAGTTTCGGGTCTGCGTTTTCGGGCTGTTGAGGGAACCCTCACAAGTATGGTATCAGGTAATGAAAACCAAATTGATCAGGCACGACCGTTGATCGAGTGCTATTCTGCAAACGTATTTGTCGTGGGAGAGAAAGCTGGACAGGGGCAGCAAATGAAAATGATCAATAATGCGCTTTGTATTTCTTCTTATGTAACGACCAGCGAAGCCCTAGCCTATGGTGAATCAGGTGGATTACAACTGTCAACAATGCTCGCAGTGATCAACGCAAGTTCTGGACAGAGTTTTGCGACAAGTCAGACCTTTCCCAAGTTTGTAGCTTCTGGCAAATTCAATTCTGGCTGTGAAGCGCACATTATCGAGAAAGATCTGAGATTATTCGTCGAGGATGCCTTGCGAGAGGGAACCAACAACACGGTGATTGCCAAAGCTTTAGAGAGGGTTACCGACTTTGTAGCGGAAGACCGAACTCAGGATCAGTTCCGAATTTATCCCTTTATCAAATCATTAAAACAGGACAGCTGATTTCAGAGTAGGGCTTCCTGAGCCTTAAGCTTTGCAATCACTTGATATGATTGAGGACATTCGTGTTGTTGAGCGAAGAGTGCTGCAGCAACACCAGCTGCTTGCCCGGTGGCGAAGGAAGTTCCCATTACCCGAATGGAACCATATGCATCCGCGTCTGCACCAATAGTGCGGCCTGCCAACCAAAGGTTTGGAATCTTCGTAGAAAGCGCCTCCAGGGGAATCAATCCATATCCTGATCCACCAATTGGAAGATAAGAAGGCTTCCCCGGTTTTGAGTGATCTTCCATTGGCCAAGCGGCGCGAGCGATTCCAGAACCAAATTTTCTGCCAATCTCCAAATCTTCTCGTTTGAGAGCGTATTGCGCCACAGGACGCCAAGCTTCCCGAATACCGATTTGTGGTCCAGTATTCACGATGTGGCAGTGCTCAAATCCAGTGACTTCAGATCGTAGAACTGCCACGCAATCATTGGCGATCTTGCGTCCCATCCACTCTGCCTTTGTCACCAAGTCTTCCCGGATATCACTCAGTCCAAGATCGACAATCATCCATAGCCAATCATTGGAATTGGGGACCCTCATGAAGACTCCACCATCCTGACGTGGGATAGTATAAACCGCCTGCTGATTGTATACAGCAACAGCCGCTTTGATGGCCTCTCGATCAATCGTCAGATCCTTTGGGAGACCTCCCAGTCGAATGGGAAGTGACATAGACTGGAAATGCTTTTCCTGCTGATTTACTCTGCAAGNGAGGCCGGCAAATCTTGCAAGCTGGCCATTGCCTGTCGCGTCCACAAAGGCAGTTCCTGAGAGTGATTTTTGCTGAAAAAGATCCACCAGATCAATGGCCTGAAGGTGACTATCCTGCTTTTTTACCTGAACCAACGTGGTATGTAGGAGGAGTTCCACTCGATGTGAAAGCACCAGNTGATCGAGAGCATACTTTAGCTTCTCAGGATCAAGTAAGATGATGCGNTTACCAGTTAACTCGGAGTGGTGTGGTTGTATATTTTCTCTCAGCTTTGCCAGTTCCAACAGCGCCTGGTAACCAACACCCCCGATTGCNCGGTCTCCTCGAGAGTCGCATTGATAGAACCCACAATAAGACAGCACCTGGGCATTGGTAGCAGCTCCACCCAGAAAACCATAGCGTTCCAGCAGGGCCACCCGAGCCCCGGATTGGGCAGCTCCAACGGCTGCACCCACACCTGCAGCTCCTCCTCCACAAACGATGACGTCAAAGGATTCCATCGAAACCTTCCTGAGCAGGATANAAGGAGGAGGTCATTTGAAGAGAGAGTGGCGTTTCCATGGGAGTGCCAGATACTGCAGTAGCTTCAGGATCAGGGTGGTCAGGATGCCGATCAGCATGACTGTGATCAAACCAGCATACATCTTCTCTGGCGCNAGAATCTCCCAGTTGTAGTAGATCAGGAAGCCAACTCCCTTATCAGCTCGGAGAAATTCAATCGCAATGATCACTATCAGGGCCATTCCAAGAGCGACTCGCATCCCTGAAAAGATCGATGGCAAGGAACCCGGCAGGATGACCTTGAAGAAGAGTTTCAAGCCATGTGCTCCATAATTGCGGCCTGCCAGAATATAAATCCCTTCAACATTCTGGACTGCTCCCATCGTGTGAATGGTCATCATGAAAAAGACGGAAAGCGCAACCACAGCAATCCGAGGCGCATCTCCNAAGGGATCTGAAAAGACTAGCATCACGATNGGAAAAATTGCGATTTTTGGTAGTACNTAAATTGCTGATAAGATGCTGTCAAACATCAAACGGATCGTCTTGTTCATCCCCATCAGGAAGCCACAAAAAACTGCTGGGACTAGGCCAATCACAAACCCAAAAACTACTCGGAACAAAGTTGCCCAGACATGGCCTTCTTCGATCAATTTCCAGACGCCTTCAAGACCTTGTTGTTGATAGCGTTCCGGGATCATCCAAGGACGACCTAACAGGGTCGTCTCACTGAACTTTTCCGGGACCGTGATTAGCTCCCAGAGAGATGCAAGGATCTTNGTTGGCTCTGGGAACCAAGTGGGATTGATCTTGCCGGTACTGGCGAAGATCTCCCAGATTGAGAGCAGTAAAATTGGAAAGANCAAGGTGACAAAGCGCTCCGAACTCTTCTTGTANCGAACAGGGACTAACTTCATCGCATCATTGACAATCTTGCCAAAGAGGATCACATCAATCACGAGGCACAAAAGTGCCTNGTTCGTCCACAGGTTGAGAAAGTAGAAAACCAGATTCAGCAGCAGAAATAATGGTATCTGAATGGAGAGCTTAATTGATTTTTCAGGATTCATATGCAGATCTGGTGTTTAGGGAGAAGCAATCATTGCTGGCCGGCCATCGAGCGATCNACCTCCACNGCCAGCTTATCCCAGATTTCACTCCGAATTCTTGTAAAATCTCCACTGTTCATCGTGCTGATGGAGCGGGGACGTTCAATCGTGATTGGATAACGTTCGATGATTTGACCTGGGTTGGCCGACATCAGTAGAACTTCNTCACCCAAAAAAATAGCCTCATCNAGGCTGTGTGTCACNTAGAGAACAGTCTTTTTGGTTTCGTCCCAGAGCTTTAGCAATTCCTCNTGGATCAAGAGTCTGGACTGTGCATCAAGAGCTCCCAAGGGTTCATCCATCAATAGAATTTCTGGATCATTAGCTAACGCTCGGATGATNGCAACTCGTTGTTTCATACCACCAGAGATCTGATCCGGGAAGTAGTTGGCAAATTTGCTCAAGCCAACTTTCTGAAGCCAGTCTCGCGCAATTTCTGTTCTGATTTTTTTTGAAATACCCCGCATCTCAAGACCAAAGGCAACGTTCTCCAAGACAGTCCGCCATGGAAAGATGGCGTATTCNTGAAAGATGACGTTGTTGATTGGCTGATCCTTACCGTCCCTATGCCAGACATCAAACTCTCCAGCTGTGAAGTGGTCCAATCCCGCAATGATCTTAAGCAAAGTNGATTTGCCGCATCCGGAAGGCCCCACGATGCAGACGAACTGGCCTTCCTCAATTTGCAAGCTGACNTCACCAATGGCGGTNAACTCTCCTTCCACCGTGCTGTAGACTTTCTGACAACCTTGACAACGGATCTTTACAGACATGCCGATTTGAAGAAAGGAGTAACCATTGGTAATTTTTCGGAGTAGCGAGGTGAGATTCTAGTGAATGGAATTAGCGGGTCGAATNGATTGCTGGATCNGGGNTGGCTTACACGATGATTCNGNGAAAACTTTTAGCANAGATTACAGGTTGAAAGGTATATATNNGACCTAGCAACCCTAGCCCANTGACACAANATTTCACGGCTTATTATCAATGGGCAGGGATCAAAGCTATTNAAGAATTCCNNCNNGAGTCAATAATTNCCCAAGATACCTAGGGCTTTTTTCGTGAAGCGTTCATCTACTGCATTATT
>NYVT01000035.1:0-17169 GCA_002684675.1 Deltaproteobacteria bacterium | reverse complement strand
TATATTTTTTCTTTATTTTCAAAAGCAATTAGTTGATTATTTCCATAAAGCAAGAAAAAAATCATAAAAAAAATGGTTTTTTTAACGCAATTTATAAGGCAGAAAAAATAATTTCTTATTTCCAATAATAATCTGTATTTATTCAAGTTATTCTCCAAAGAATTCAGTATTTCTCTAAATGAATTCTTAATTAGATTCGATTCAAGTTAATTTGGATTAATTGCATAGTTAAAAAAACTGGTGCAAATTCTGAGACTTGGGAATCTAACGATGCTATGTCCTAACTGCGCTCACCTGAACTAAATTCTCCTCGCCAAGAATAGTGGAGTTCAACGCTAATGAGGATTTTCACTCTGGCATTTCAGCCAACTGAGAAATTGACTGTGATCCAACCCAAGACCGAGCCTTCATTGAAGTGGATGAACTCGGCAACTTTTTTTGTAAAAAAAGTCCAAATACTAGATCTAGGTAGAGATGGCCTCTTATTTGGCAAAATCGGCAACTTTATCGGTTGTAGCAGATCGATCAAGACCGCCAGATGTCTTTTTTTAAATTAAGGGTTTGTCCATGCCATTGCCTATGGCAAACACAGTCTCAAAACCTATGAACCTTTCGCACTCCGCTGCAAAGCGTTCTACTTCCAAATTGCGTCATTACCTGGCAAAGTCTGACCCAGACACTGTTGTGCCGCAGCAACTCGAATGTAATATTGCAAATTTCTTTGAAACTACCCATTGATTAAATAAAGAGCGCCTAAGCTTCTAGAACAATTAGGTCGGGCTCCCATTGCAACAGGAACTCAATAATTGAAGCACTTTGGGAAAAATTACTGGCCTGGCCCTTTATAGTTAGCACTACCTGCTTTAGACATCACTTCAGTGACCGTTTCTTGAGCGATACAGGGTATTGTTTCAACATCCTGTATCATTCCTGCCATCCAGGCACTAGCAATAACAGACATAAAAGCCGCCTCAGAGGGAGCTTCCCCAGCAACAATCGCATCCCACTTGCCATGAGTGAAACCAAAGAAGTGTAGCTTGCCTCCAACACTGGCCATGGCTGTTGCAATGGCAGCTGCTCGATCTGAATCTGGGTTTTTCATCAGTGCTTCCCAGTAAGCAGGGGTAACCTTTACGTTTGCAACGGCTGTGTACATTTGGACTTCTTTCTTTTGTTCTTGATTAAAAAGGTTGATTCTAACGACCTCTCAACTCTTGTAGAAATCACTCTACAAGAGGGAAGAGGCAGCCAGACTCTAGACTAATCATTGAAAATTGTCTACCATTCAGTAGTCAATTTGTAGGAATATTTCCCTCAATTTTTGATAACCATAATAATTAAATTTATATGACAAATATTCTTTACGATCCTCTTCATCTTTTTGAATGCTTTTTGCTCAAAGTTCATTATTCCGGATACTTCAGTTTATATCCTAAGAGCAATCAACAAAACCATTAAACCCAATGGATGTTTCAGAAAAACAAACTCAGATCGAGATGACTTACTAAAACGCCGATCTATGCTTCGGCACTTCTTGTATCAAGCTATTCTGATTGGTGTAGGTACAATCCCTCTATCCTAATACTACAAGTGCTGCCAAAGCAAATTACAGCAATAATTCTTTAGATTGTAAAAACACATCTCCAGCTACTAAAATTCCAAAATCCCTTGCAACCAATCTCAAACAACTTGGCTCTTTACAGGGGGCTGATCAGAATGGAGTCCGACTTCCTAAAAGGTTCAAAAGTCGTATCGTTGCAAAGTCTGGCAAAGCTCCGTGGGGATCATCCTACATTTGGCATGGAGCACCTGATGGGGGCGCTGTCTGTTCCAAAAGTGATGGGGGATGGATTTACGTTAGCAACAGTCAGCTGAGTGACGGCAATGGGGGTGTTGGTGCTTTAGTGTTTGCATCAGATGGGAGAGTAATCAACGCCTATAGTATACTGAAGAACACATCCCGAAATTGTACCGGAGGGGTTACACCCTGGAAAACCTGGCTTTCCTGCGAAGAATCTTAGGATGGTCAAGTCTGGGAGTGCGATCCCTATGGCATCAAGTCCCCGACTGTTTACCCTTCACTCGGCCGTTTCAATCATGAAGCAGTAGCTGTTGATCCACTGAAGCAGCAGCTATACCTGACTGAAGATAAGCCAGATGGGCGTTTATATCGTTTCACCCTAAAGATTTATCCTGACCTCACATCTGGAATTTTGGAGGTTTTACGAATTGTTGAGGAATAGTCTGGTTTAACAGAATGGCTAAGGATTATAGTCTCTACCGCAGTTACTATGGCTACACGAAATCAAGTCCCTTCGAGTACACCATTCAACGGAGGTGAGGGCATTTGGTATCACAATGGGATTGTCTACTTCTCCACAAAAGGCGACAATAAAGTCTGGGCATACGAAACAATCAGTGGGGTACTAAATATCATCTACAACCAGAATTCTTCGTGTACACCAATTCTTAGTGGGGTCAACAGTTTGACAGTATCACCAGCGGGCGACATTCTGGTTGCAGAGGACGGGGGCAATCTGGAAATTGTGGTTATTGGCACTGACGGTGTCATCGCACCTGTTGTACAGTTGGTCGGGTACAACAATTCTGAAATTACAGGACCTGCTTTCTCACCTAGCTTTGACCGCTTATATTTTAGTTCTCAGCGGGGTACGAAAGGGTTCTTCAACTTTTGGGATAATGACTCCGGGATCACATTTGAAATTCAGGGTCCTTTTTTTAATATTTGAAGAATTGGCATCGACGAGCACCAATGAGTTATGCTAAAAAATTTGAAAAGAATTTTATGATGACAAACACTTCATTACAGAACTAGAAAATACACATCCTACATAGAAAGAAAGCCAGACATTTTTAGCTTAAAGACTAAATAGTAAAATTAATGATTCTTCATTTCCAGAATTAGGAAAAAGATGAAACACGAAGATCTGGAGAGACTCTCTTCGACAAGAAATTGTCCGAATGGCGATCTGAGTGGTGGCGATCTGAGTGGTGCTTATCTAAAGGGCGCGAAGCTTCAGGATGCCAATTTAAAAGATACGGACTTCTCTAATTGCGACATGGAGAGTTCGAATCTGGAAAGGGCTGATCTCTATGGTGCTAACCTAGATGGCACGAAATTGCGTTTCGCCAATTTGGAAGGGGTCAATCTAGAAAACGCTAGGCTGGATCAAGCGGATCTTCACGGAGTCAATCTTAAGGGTGCTCGGTTAGTGGCAGCGAGTCTCGTTGACGTGGATCTACGTTTTGCCAATTTGGAGGGGGCTGATCTGCGGAAAGCACATCTGGGAGGTGCAAATCTCCAAGAGGGAAACCTGAAAAACACCAATCTGGGAGCCGCTAGCCTGAAAGGAGCTGATCTTTCCTTCGCAGAAATGGACGGAGCCCAACTCTGCAATACCACCATGCCCGATGGAGGGATTATTTACAAAGACTGTTAAATATCCTTACTTGAGATCCAATGTCTTCTCAGCACAATCCTTGCTACTTGATAAAGTAAAAATTTAGGGCCATTAAAGATATGGCACCCCTTTCTAAATCAGTACCCAAATAAAAAGTATCAATCTCTTTGAAAAGTCGATGATCCAAAGAAGAATGAGTTATCGTCAGCAGCACCTCAAGATGGTGTGAATCGATTCCACCAGACCCAGTAGGGACGCCAGAGGATCAACAGATGTCTACAGCGCAGCAGCATGGAAAGAACTAGTCCCAGGTTGAATAACACCAGTAACGGAATCGGATTCCATGAGAGCCAGTGAAATCCCACCAGACCCAACAATAATCCAAAAACAACCAAATCCACAACAACGCTCTCGGCACCTGTAAGGTGCTGCTGCATGTTTCTCAGGATGAATTCTGATGAAAAGATGGTGATGGTGCAGACGAGCAAACTGATTGAGAGATTCAAGTAGATTCCCAACACGACAAGCAGACTGCCACCAATGCTGAAAACCAGAAATTCTCTCGGCAATGCTCTCATTCGTCGCAGACAGGTGAAGACGGTACCGAAACAGCCTAAGGCGAAGCTAGCCAAGAGAAATTGATAGATAGGCCAATAGAATTCCAAGTGCCAAAAAGCTCGTCCACTCTCAGAAATACACAGGGCCAGCACGAAAATCATCAGCACAACACCCTCCAGGGAGCCAATTTTTCCGAAATATAATTCCTGGCGAACTCGCTGCTCTACGTAGGTTACTGCAAAAGCGAGAAAGTTCAGCCAAGTCAACACGATGAACCGTACATCCAAGGGCAGATGCAGACACTTGAATCCCAGGTAAACAACGATCGCTCCATTGAAGACATCACTGAAGTGATCCAACCACTCCCCTAATGGTGAGCTTGTTTGGGTCAACTTGGCTTGCAGACCATCAAAATGATCAAAGATCACATAGGCTGTTATCACCAGGACAGCAGAGCTGACCTCTACAGGGGAGGGTAGCTCTAAGGTCGTGAAGTAGAGGAAGATGCTCCACATCATCACGATAGAGGCCAGGGTGAGATAATTAGCTGGGACTCCATAAGGAATCCAACGGTGCAGGGGAATGAAGACATGCTTCTTGAGGATGGGCAGCAGCACTGACTCATCCACACAATTATAACGATATTGCTCACTCATTGGTTCCTGATGTTTCTACAAGATCTGAAAAAGGCAAAACCAGTCCTACTGGAGGTGTTCGGGCATTACCTCATCTTTCTTGCTCTCTTTTTCTGCTTCCGGCTAGCAGTGTTGCTTCATTACGGAGAGCTATTTAGCGAATTGAGTTGGTGGCAGCTCACACTCAGCTTTTTGGAAGGAATCCGCTTCGATCTAGCCTCCACAACAATCCTGCTGCTAGTTCCCATACTAGTGCTAACTTTCCCCCTGCGCTTTACTGGATCATCAATCTACCGCAAGCTGATCCAGTTCATGATTTACTTGCAGATCTTGGGACTGATCATCTTCTTGAGTGCAGATTTCGTCTACTTCAGTCACGTCAAACGCCACATCACCAACGAACTACTCTTCTTGGCTAATGATACAGAATATTTACTGCTGGAAGCCAAGGCNCAATGGCCAGCAATCATTGGAGTGGTAACTGCAGCANTGCTCTGCTTTCCCCTGTTTCTCAAGTGGCACCATCGACACAACTTGGTAGGCGTTCGCTCTTGGAGTGGCTATCTGTTGAGCTTCCTGATCATGGCTGTACTGGTTCGCGGTGGAGTACAAATGAAACCGATTGCTGTGATTGATGCCTACCGTCATGGTAANGGTAGCATGGGCAATCTGATCCTCAACGGCATGTTTTCGGCTTCTCACTACAGCATCTCTGGACACTTCATAGAGCGGAAGATCACTAACGAAAAGGAGTACCTAAGTACTCTTGGCATNTTAGAACCACAAGATCCGACCTATCCACTCGAACAAAGACCANCCNATAGCCGNGCCAACCCAGAGTTGAACCTNGTGGTCGTCATGGTCGAAAGCCTTTCCTCTAAATATATTGATGGACTGTCTGGCAGCAGCTACGGGATTACCCCTGAACTAGACAGGCTAATCGCTGAGAGTCGAGTCTTCACCAACTTCTTTGCCAATGGTCAACGCAGTGTGGATGGCGTTCAGTCAATCCTCACAGGAGTACCGCCACTACCTGGCATTCCAGACATGACCGCGTTGACAGCTAACTATCCTCGGCTAGGCAACATGGCAAGAGCCAACGATATTCGAACCGTCTTCGTTAGCTCCACAAATAGAGAATCCTTTTCACTNGACCTGATAGCCAAATCTGCTGGCTTCAATGAGTACTTCGGACGAGAGGACTATCCTCTGCTGCTTCCCTATCCGGCAGAAGAAGCTCAGCGCCCCTTGGGCTGGGATTATGAAGCGATGATGTATCTACTCCAGCAGTTGCAGGAGTCAGAGGGCCGCTTCTTCGGCTACATCAATGCCAGTTCGGACCACACCCCTTTTGCCAAGTTGCAGGAACCCTTCACAGGTTACGAGCACGGAACAGATACTGAAGGTGGTTACCTGAACATGCTACACTACACTGATTGGACGATTGGCAAGTTCNTCGAAGAATTCAAGCAGCATCCAAAATTTGATAACACGGTCTTCATCATCACAGCGGACCACGCGATGGCCCACTTTCAATCGAACGAGCCCTACGAGCGCTTTCGGATTCCGCTGTTCATCTATTCCCCCAAGCACGTAGAACCTGGAATTTCTGAAAACTATGGTTCACAAATCGATCTGCTGACCACAATTGTCGATTTGCTTGAATTGGAGGGGACCTACAGCAGCATTGGCAGCAACCTACTGGAAGAGAAGCCGCAGTTTGCGGTAGTCAAGGAGGGGGCACTGATCAACATCTTCAGCCCACTTGGTTTTCTACAACACTCACTGGGTCAAATGGTTCATTATCAACCAGCTTCAGACCAACCGTCCGAGCAGGACCGCCAGCAACTGGAGGAACAGGTTCTCGCATTTGATCACCTGACCTATCTGTTGCTCACGTCTAACCGCTGGCAGCGTTTATAATACGGCAAACTCAGCGCCGACTTTTGACCTCTCTCGGGTCAGAAGTCTGGGGCAAACCTCATTTAGTACTCTTCGATAGTGCGACTCAGTATCGATCTCTGCCCAGACTAGGTCCGGAATTTTCAGATAGGAGATCTGATGTTCTGTGCTTAGGTCAGAAATGTTCTCTTCGTAGTGGTACTGCAATGTACGAGGTTTGTTAGCTGCGTGATAATCACACATGGCCTCAAACAGGCCAGCGGATAGCCAGCTGATTCCTACTAATTCTCCACGCAGCGCAAACTGTGAGGAAGGTTGCTTGTTGATATAACGAACTCTTCCCGTCTCAAGTGACTCTCTCTCCAGACTCCTCGGTTCTCCATAGATCCACACCTCATCCTTCGAATTTGTCTGGCCCGAGGTCAACACCGTATCAGCTTGATCTGATTCCAACAGCAACTCTAAAGCTCGGCGCTCGTAAATCAAATCAGATTCCAACAACAAGAAATCCTCTTGGACTTGATTCTTCATCGTGGCCAAGGACTCCATACTACCTGACGAAGCGTACTGGTAGTTATGAACGAAATCGACAGGGATCTCACTCACCTGTTCACGCAGTCTGCCTTCCAATATCTGATGCTGAAAACCCGTGACCACGAAGAACTTGGCAATCCCACAGGAACTCAGTAACTGAATGGATCTCTCCAATAACCCAGATCCTTGAATTTCCAAGAGTCCTTTAGGAACTTCACCGATCACACTTCGAAGGCGCATGCCAAGTCCAGCCGCCAAAATGACTGCAGTTTTTGGTTGGTAAATGCTGGGCATAAGATGCAGCGTGAGATGAAATAGGGCTTGCGGAAAAGCTTCGTCAACAACAGGCATTGTCAGAATATCGAGAACATTGCACTGTGAATGCCGTAGAAACAACCAGATTCTACGAGAAGTTTTAAATTTATGGGGAGCGAAAGTTCAAAATAACAGTTAGGACTCAGCCAGGTAAGCCCTTCAAGGGGAGACTTCAAGCATTCAAAAAGCCTATAAACAGTGTATTGAGTGACCCTCCCAAAGTTCTCCAACCTTGGATAAAGCACTACAAGGAGTTTTACAGCCTCAGTTTGTTGATGCCTATTGAAAGGGATGATCAATAATTAACAAGNTCTCACTGAAAAAAAGAGCGTAACGACTCTGGAAAACACTTTCNATTTTCCTGACCTCATNCGTACTAAATTATTANTTTAGATTGGTTTCTTCCAGAGAATCAGTTGTGTTGGATCACCTCAAAATATTTCAATAATTGTCATAAAACTCCAACTCAGTATCAAATCTCTCCAGGATTGCTTTCTGCTCCTCCATGACTGGGAAAGTACGTATTTTGTTTACTTCAGCTATTTTCTCCAAGCATTCACTGATCTTAGGTACCCACTCATTCATATGCCTTTTGAAATTTTCTTCATTGGCAAATGCTTCGTTATGCACAATTCTTTCACTACCTGAAACTGAACACCAAAAATCACTTCCTGCTTTGCTAGCGTTCTAATGAATATCACTGATCAATCTCTTGTATTACTCAAATTAGCTATCCTTGATTCTTCCTTGAAAAGGTAGCTAATGTTCTGTATCCGCTAATATAGCCAATTCATAAATCTAAATTCTTTTAGATTCAGCTAGCCACAATAGTACTAGTGAAAGTTTAAACTTTATATTTCTTTGCTCCAGGAAACAATCCAGCAAAATCTGGATTGTTTGTTTCAGAAGGGTTGGGTAGCTCTGCGTTAAGATTATATTGAATCACAGGATCGGACATTACTCCTCTACATCTTTGAGCAGCTTCCACACCAGAGAAATCACCACTTGGCAATGTGCCATTCATATCTGTGAAACCGTAATCAACGGACAGTTCTGCTGTATGAATTACCTTCCCACTCAATTTTTCCAAGTGATCCTTGCTTGCTCTGTTAAGAAGTGCTGCAACAGCCCGACCAGAAAAAACTGGAGTTTCACCTCCTGGGAAAGCTGTAACTTCTGTTACAGCAGCACCTGGATACAAGGTAATGGCATAGACATTGTGTGGTTTAAGTTCCGCTGCCATGTCTGTTGAAAGGCGATCTAAACCAGCCTTACCTACACCATATCCAACATCAAACAAGTACTGAACTCCTCCAAAACTGGAAATTTGGACCATTAATCCAGATTTCTGTTCGACCATCATAGGAGCTAGTAAACTGCTCATAACATATGAACTTCGCAGGCCAGTCATAATCGATGCATCAAAAACAGAAATAGGACGCTCCCAAAAAGGTTTCCCACAATGTGGTGCGATCGCAACTAACCCCGCATAAGCACTATTCACAAGAAGATCAATATGGGTTTCTTTTTCTTGAAAAGTCTGCACAAATTTTTTAACTGCTTCATCATCATTCTGATCAAGAGCAAACGGAATTACATTACCGTCTGAACCGGATTGTGACACTTCTTCGGCCAGACCTTGTAGTGCCTCTTCGTCTCTTGCTGTTGCATAAACTTGACAGCCTTCTTCTTTCGCCAGCACGAGTGCTATGCCTCGTCCCATACCTCTGGAAGCTCCAGTAACAATACAGACTTTTCTTTCCACTATTTCTCTCCTTGAAGTACTATTTCTTCAAATTGGGGATCCGGTGTTTTTTGATCCAAAACGCTCATCTTCTTTAATTAGCTACGCTGATCCAAGTTTTCCATCAAAGCTTCAATTCTTTCAGCTAGGCCCATTCCTTCAAAAGAAGCCTGAATACAGCCATTATCTCTTATCCAATTTAATTTCAATTCTGTNAACACTTCTAGTTTCGGTTCNAACGGAGTTGGATCATCGTAAGCACCTATAGGAACCATTCTCACTCCTTCTATTGCTTCGGCTTCTCCGTAAATGCGAGTTCCACACTCTGGACAAAAGAAGTAGTGAAAGGGCATTCCACTTCCACCANGTGTAACATATTCTTTTAAATCTCCANTTACTTCTACTTCAGGAGCACCATAAAACGTACCGACATTTACAGTACTCATAAGTCTTCTNCATCTTTTACAATTGCACTGATAAACGAGTAAGGGGTCATACTCCGTTGCNAATCGGACTTTTCCACAATGGCACCCACCTTGGTGCTTGATCATTTTTCNTCTCCAATACTAATTTAGTAGTTAGGTCCACCTCTTAAAAGATTTTCTTAAAAGCTATGGACTGTGATATCACTACTAATCTCACCAACAAAAGATCTNAGTAGTGAGTGGAGTNCTTTNTATTATAGACTGAGCNTTTNTTCTTCGATCAAANAATAGCAAAAAATGATGNTATNAAATATTCTAACTGTTCTCACTTCACACGAAAAATNAGCATCGTTTGGTCATCCTTAAGGGGTTCAGTTCCACGATAATTTTCGATNGCAATCGATATGTTGTTGGCGACTTTCTGTGGCGAGTGATCACTCCAAATTTGCAANGATTTTGTTANTTGATGCTTTCCAAACAGCTTTGGATTTTCCCCTTCATTCATCACGTCGGTAATACCATCAGTNTACATCACAAAGATCTGATCCTGCACNGGTATTTGNCTTGTTTTNAATGCATAATTGAGGGGCACTCGCACACTCCCTACAGACTTTCGGTCACCCTTCAATTCCTCAACTTGTCCATTTCCAGAGATCATTAGCATGCTGTTTCGGGCACTTGCGAAAGAAAGTTCTTTCTGATCACGATGGTAGATACAGATGCTNCCATCNAAGCCTTCATCTGAAGTTGATTCGGCTTTATTATGCTGATTCAAAATGTTTTTGATCAATTGATGCACAGTGGTTAGGTATTGTCCTGCCGTCTTCACTGCTGGATCGTTCATCGCACGGTCAAAGGCAGCGCTTGTGATCGTCGAAAGTAGCGCACCTGGAACCCCGTGTCCTGTGCAGTCTAACACNGCAATCACTACGGCATCTCCAAGATCTTCTAGGATGTAGATATCGCCACCAACAATGTTTAGCGGTTTCCAGACAATACTCACATCCAAATCAGAAGGAATTTTCTTTGGCAGTAANGCGTTCTGAATACGTGAAGCTGAGCGAATCGACTTGTGNATCTCCTCACGGGCTTCTTCGACAAGTTGTCGCTGACGAGCCACTTCCTTGGTGAGGTTGTTGCTGAGCTTNGCCTTCAAATTGAGACGTGCGATCTGTTTGCTCAGTTGCTGAACCTCGGCCAGAGCTAGAATTTTTTCGGTTACCATTTTGGCAAGCCCACTCAGTAGCTCCATCTGTTCTGAATCTGGGCTGGTTTGAGGGGCACTGCTGATGCCGAAGAGCGTTCCGATCGCTAATCCCTCCGGATTAATGAGAGGTACTCCCGCATAGAATCGACGCTGAATCTCCAGGTGGTTTTCAGTACCATCATTGCGTTCGTCTTTCTCCCAATCCTCAATNATCAAACTGTCTGGCAAGCTCATGGTCAGATTGCAGATAGATCCAGCCCTTGGGGTCTCTGTCTTATTCAATCCAGCTTCAGCCAGNAAATGTTGTTTGGTTTCATCAAGAATTGAGATGCCNGCTGCTTCTACACTCAGCAAATTCTTAATCAACTCAGGCACCACCTGNATTTCACTTTTGCGCAGCTTGTCCAGATTGCCAAGATTTGAGATCGACTCCAGGCGTTTGATTTCCTGCTGCTTGAGCAGTGCAACCTGATCAAGTTCTGATTCCATAACCCTCCTGAGTATTCTAAATCTTCCAGTTCAATTTCAGTTTTCCGTTGAATTTGCAACTAGGTGTCTCGCCTGCCTCAGTAAATCCTGAAGCGCTGCGCTTACCTCTGGGGAAAGTTGGCTGGGGTCAATCTCCAAGTCTACACCTGGAGCATGAAGAGCTAGTGCCCGGGTGTGGTCCTGTTCAATACTCTCTTGGACCACATACGTCTGGATCGGGCGAGCAAAGCCCTTGACCTGGATCACCTCCTTGGGAACACANTTGAAGTGATCCTGTACCAGCAGCATTGTCTCTTCACTGATCAGTACCTCCCCTAGCTTGGCNGCCGATTCCAGTCTAGAAGCCAGATTGACGTGATTCCCGATCGCCGTGTAATCCAGCCGATTTTCAGAGCCGAAGTTTCCGACCGTGCAGATTCCCGAGTTGATCCCACAACGAATCCGAAAAGGNCGAGAAACTCCCATTGTACGCAGTGTTGCATTCAAATGATCGGTCTTGCTCTGCATCTCCATTGCCATGGCCACACAGCGNGTCGCATCCTGTTGCGGACCATCCGTCTCAGGATCTCCAAAGAAAGCCATTACAGCATCACCGATGTACTTGTCAATGGTAGCACCATGAGAGATCGCTACCTGGGCCATCTCATTCAAGTAGGCATTGAGAGATCGAGTAAGGATTTCTGGCTCAAGCTGGTCGGTGATCTCTGTGAAGGAGGCAATATCCGAAAAGAAAACAGTCAGAAACTTGCGATCTGCCCCTACCCTGACTTCCGCTTTGCCTGAAAAAATCGATTCGTAGACTTGTGGAGATAGGTACTTTGAAAGCTTGACGGAGAGTGACTCTAGCTTCTCGTTTTGATCACTGAGAGTAGCATTGAGAAGAGATTGCTCATCTGAAAGGCGGCGAATTTCTGCTTCACTGCGATCCGACATCTTGATCAGTCGACGTGTNCGCTTGAGCAATTTTGCATAGCCTTTCAGTAGTGCTGAAAAAGCCTCCGGGGCCAAGTCCTCTGTCTGAAGATGCTGCTCTGCCTGCTCGAGGATTTGTTTTTCCGTAGCAAAAAGGTCATTGCTCATACCTTGTCCAGATACTGAAGCAGCAGATGGTTATGCTNAATTAGGCCGAAAACAGAACACCGTCACATCATCTAGCACTGTATTATCACCACGATAAGCTGACAATGTCGCTATTAGATCATCACAAATTTGTTGAGCTGNATCCTCTTTGTGTTCGGTCAAAAANTTTTCGAGCCTTTGCTTGCCATAACACATACGAGTTTCACTACCCATCTGGTCAATGACTCCATCAGAAGCCATTAAAAAGGTGTCTCCAGACGAATAAGGTATTTCGATTTCGTCTCGAAAGGGTCGTTTACGGGCTGTATCGTAGCCAATTGATTTTCGGGCTCCAGATATTTCATTCACTCTCTCACTGTTTATATGAAANAGAGACATCTTGGCTCCAACAAAACGCAGCCGCTGCTCATTTGGATTGAAGTGGCAGAGTCCGAAATCAAGACCATCACGATTCTCTTCCTCACTCCTACCCAGTTGCGCGCGAAGGCTTGCATCAAATTGCTTTAGCAAGCTAGAAAGGTCGTTTAGGTCGTTTTCACGCACAATACGGTTTAGAGTAGAAATGGAGACCAGTGACATGAAAGCTCCAGGTACTCCGTGGCCCGTACAGTCGCCAAGCCCCACTAGATAGCCATTTTCCTGAGGTTGAAACCAGTAGAAATCACCCCCGACTACATCACGTGGTTGCCAGACAACACCAAAATCCTCCAAGTGATCTTGCAGAGTTGTACTGCGAGGTATGAACTCCCGTTGGATGCGGCTGGCGTAGCTGATGCTGGAGACGATATCTGCATGAGCATCAGCCAATTCCTTGGTACGCTCTGTTACTAATTGCTCAAGATTTTCGTTGATCTCTCTCAATTGCTCACGGGCTTCTTCAACTTGTTGCAGATAAAGGGCGTTTTTTAGTGAGACGGCTCCTAAGTTGGCCAACGTTGTGACNAGTGTTTCATCCTGCGGATTGTAAAAATTAATTTTCTTNCTTTCGATTGAAAGAACCCCAAGTAAACGACCCTCTGCCATCATTGGAATGGCTACCTGACTCTCTGCATCTGGAAGTCCTACGATTTGTCCTGCAACAGCTTCGGCGCCTGTGTTTTTACTAATGGCCTGCATGTACTTGCGCTGAGNTCCTAAATTGGCCATGCGCATCAGGCGCTGCTTTTTAGCAACCATCCCAATCACGCCCATCCCAACTCTGATTGTCTTGCCAAGATTGTCAGCTTCATAGCCATGTGTAGCTACAACTTCCAGCATCTCTTCTTCAGGTCGGAGGACCAACAAAATACTGTGCTGAAAATCAAAGTACTCTTCCATCAGTTGGAGCATCAACAAAGCGATCGTTTTGACTTCATTTGAGGCGTTCAGAGCTACGGCTACACGCTGGACAATTTCTAGCTCTTTGGTCTTGCGCTCTAGTCTCTCTTCAAGATTGTCTTCCATAGAGAATTAAGCCACCTGAACAATGGATTCTACTTTGTAAATATCAGCCCCTAAAAGCTTGAAAATACCCGACATTCCNGTCATNGAAGCAATTGCTTCCAGCTGCATATCCATTTCATCGAAAAGGGATCCCTCTGTCTCGGTACGTTCATAAGAAATAGTCAGATCGTATGTAGATCCATTTTCTGGACTGATAATCATTACTGCAGCTTTTGGGTTNTCAGAAATATTGCGCCTCGTTTTGTTAAAAAATTGATGAGACAGCGCTACATGTTCATCATCAACATACCAAACTTGACTAACCACTGTTGCGTTTGGCTCTCCAGCTGCTGAGCAAGTTGTAATNCAGGCGGGAATCAGACCTTGCATAGCNGGCAAGTGTTCTTCTTTGATCATCGTTNTATCCTCATCAGGAAATNGGTTTGCCAGCCTCTGGTCCGGGCGTCTGATTGAATATTTGTTCTAATTCAATCGTGATTCCTGTGTCAGCTACACGTCCCCAAATTTTCTTTGGTATATCTGGCGAAAGNCCGAGNTCAGTCAAAGTCTGGATGACTTGATCACAGTATTGCTGAGATTCAGAAACATCTGCTTCAGAAAGAGGAGCTACACTTACCACATCGCCTTTAACTTGATAAGCCTCATGACTCGGAAGTGCTGAGTAAAATACGGCTCTCTTGGTAGTTTCACTATCTCTCACAACATTTTCACAGAAGTTTTTTTGGACAAAAATTGTAAGAGTACCCTCCACTANATCTAACCTAGAACCATGGGCATAATTCTGTGATGGCAGTAAGTCAGCATTTGCGGAGCCTACGTGTTGTATACCATTCAACAGAACATCCTGGCAATTTTGTGGAATCTCCATCCATTCCTCCTAANTAATTTTTAAAGAATAGACCCTCAGTAGCNTTTTCTTTAACTGGAAACTTCCTTAATCCAAACTTTGAAGACAAAGAGTAGTTCNGTAGATCCAACAAAATCAAATTCGAAGCGATCTGCTTTACGGGCCATTTCAATAAAACCTAAACCTGCTCCTTTGCTTCCCTCAGGTGGTCCGTCGCGTAAGCGCTGCTTGTAGGCCCTGCGCAACTCTTTGCTGTCCATCACTTTCAGTTCTGCCAAGTTCTGTCTGAGGTCCACTACATTTTGTTCATCCATCGGATTGATCGCTTCAACTAGAAACCCATCTTCGGCCCGGCTGATGGCAACTGTACCNGTTCCACCAGTAGCAATTCGCTCCTTGGAGTAGCGAATCACGTTCTGGGCTTGCTCAACAAAAATGCCAAAGACCCGCTTGGTGATTTCAGCATCATCCTCCATCTCATTCACCTGCTCACGGACAATGCTAGAGAAGGTCGATAGTACATCCTCAGAAAGGAGCCCGGAATAACAGAAGAAGGTTCTACGCTGTTCTAGCAGTTTGTGGAAATCCTGAGACTCCATGGAAACTCTCTCTTGGGGTTGGTTCAGATTTCAACGAGTTGATATTGAGCATGTTCGAAGTCTTCCTCGAAGTCCTCTCCAGCCTCCTGCATGGAACTATCATCAGCCCGGTAGCACCAATCAATGGAGATCTGCTTCCCTGCCTCGGCGGCTTCTTCCAATTCCTCNAAGAAATCAAAAAGAAATTTTGCAGAGGAGCTGTTGAAGTAATAGAGTTCAATCCGCACCTGAAAGGATTCCACGCTTTCTATCTGATCTCGCAGGGCTTGCATCACAGGCTCTGCAAAGGCTGTAATGTCTTCTGGGTAGCACTCACCCTTTATTTCAATCCCTGTTGAAAAAACCGAGACCGCTGGGGTACGATTCGTTGCGTCTAGCTGCATACGATCACTCCAAATTCTGGATGGTTGATTTGTTTCGTGCTTCTTGTAGGTAGCCTTGGATGAAGTTGCAAATCCTAGTTGCAAATGAAAGCTCGACAGGTTCAGTTTTTTGAGATTTCCCGCACTTTCAGGGTCTGGTNGTCACGTTGGTTGGTTTCCCCTCTCCAAGATCAGAGGGCTGATCCAATTTCATTGGTCAACACATCCTAAGGGGTTTGCTCGAGATGCTGCAANATGNTTTTGAGGCGATGGTTTCCTANAGAGAAACCTTCTGCATTGCCCTCATCAGGGATGCNATCACTGANAAAATACAGGCGNCTTCCTNTACCGAGAATCTGATTGTGTTCATCCCAATGCTTTAGCTTGGAAGGTTAGCCCAAGATTCTGCGCTGAGCTCGAATCTCCTCGAGGACACCACCTTGATGCTGTACCCAAAGCGGTCTTCTAGCACTGGCAACTTTCAGTATTTTTTGCTGGTGATCTAGGCAAACGAGGACACCCTCCGCACCACGACTGGCAAACTTATCCTTCTCTACTTCAAAGATTTCTCGGAGGTATTGATCCAATTGTTCCAGCAAGTGAGCCGGTGAAATGTAGTTGGATTTACCTCCCATACGTTGCAGGCCAGAGAGCAAAACCATAGTGATGAAGGCTCCTGGCACACCATGCCCCGTACAATCAAAAAGTCCCTACCAGGTGTGGGTTTTACTGTACTTCAACCAGTAACAATCTCCTCCAATCAGTTCCATCGGTTCTAAAAGAATAGAGATTTCCCAGTATGGTTGTTGATTATGTCAAGCAGGAAGCAAAGACTATTGAATTCTTCTAGCCGCCGGGATGCTATCCTGCATCTCTTGTTGCCTTCTTTGCAAACTAACTAACTGATTAATGACCTCTGTCAGTGTCTGCAAATCCGAAAGAACCCCATAAACATGGGTAAAGATGTTTACAGGATTGCAGACTTTGCGAAGAATACCCTGAGGATCTGACAAAAAGGATTGTCGGCTTGCTGCCATACTGAAACTGCCAAATCTTTTTGAACCTGTATATTGGGAAATCATTTCGGGGTCAGGATCAGCCAGCAAGGGAATTATTAGGTCATCATTTTTTGTGAACTGAGCATGCTGCTCTACAATAATGGAACTAATTCCAAATAGCACTGCAGTTAGTTTTTCAAAACTGTTTCAAACTCTGCAGGAGAGTCTTTATCTGAGTCTTTCAAGCGAAGGCCTCATCAGCAAAGTAACAGGCGAGTAGCAACCATTTTCCACAGAAATCAAGCAATGAATGCTATTTTTCATACCGATCTGGAAGACAAAACTCAGGAGCTGATTCATTAATCATGAGGGGGAGTGACTCCTTTTGTTTCCGTTTCAATAACCTCTTTTTCCTCCCAGCTGCTCGTTCCAAGGCACCCGAGATTGTCTGGCAAATACCACTTAAAATTTCTTCTTTGGTTTCCGCTGGTATAACAGTTCGTATAACTTTGCTTGGAGCTTAGAGTTACCCCAGCGTCAGCGTCAGCGTCAGCGTCAGCGTCAGCGTCAGCGTCAGCGTCAGCGTCAGCGTCAGCGTCAGCGTCAGCG
>NYVT01000034.1:0-52021 GCA_002684675.1 Deltaproteobacteria bacterium | reverse complement strand
GTTTTTCCTCTGCTGGAAAAGTTCATCAGCGGTGCAAACTTTCCTCAGACCTCACTTAACGCACCTCTCTGAAGTTGGCTCTACATGGCTCTGGAAGTTGGAATTGTTGGGTTGCCCAACGTTGGCAAGTCCACGCTCTTTCGAGCGCTCACACGCGTTGAAGCAGAAGCCGCTAACTACCCTTTCTGCACGATCGAACCCAACGTAGGGATGGTGCCGGTTAGAGATCCACGCTTGCAGCGCTTAACCGAGTTAGTCGAGCCAAATCAGACGATTCCAGCTATGTTGCGGGTAGTGGATATCGCGGGGTTGGTTAAAGGAGCAAGTCAGGGAGAAGGGTTGGGTAATCAGTTTCTCAGCCATATCCGTCAGGTTGATGCGATTGCACATGTTGTTCGTTGCTTTGCTGATGAGAATGTGGTCCATGTTGATGGGGCACCAGATCCAATAAGAGACATTGAGGTCATCCAAACTGAATTGATTTTGTCTGACTTGGAGCAGGTTGAGCGAAAATTAGAACGACTGCGCAAACAGGCGAAGGGCAACCGAGAGGTCGCAGCAGCAATTCCAGTTTTTGAACAAATGTTGGTCCATCTAGGAGATGGCAAACTAGCACGATCTGGAGATTGGTCCTTGGAAGAGTTAGCGATCTTTGCAGAGCTAAGCCTGATCACCAGTAAGCCTTCGCTTTACATAGCCAATGTTTCCGAAGAAGGCCTGAATAAGGCTTCAGTATTTGAGGTTGCCCTACGGGAGTTAGCTGCCCGAGAACAGATTGAAGTAGTTCCAATCTGTGCGCAAGTGGAATCAGAATTGGCAGAAATGGAAGAAGATGAAGCCCAGGCATTTATGGGAGAAATGGGCATTCGTCATTCTGGAACCGCACAACTCGCACGATCTGGCTACCAATTGCTGAATCAAATCACCTACTTCACTGCAGGTAAAAAGGAAGTTCGGGCCTGGGAAGTCCAAAGTGGATCTTCTGCTCCCCAAGCAGCTGGCAAAATCCATAGCGATTTCGAGAAGGGTTTCATCCGTGCCGAAGTCTACCACTTCGATGATTTGGATTCCTTTGGCTCGGAAACAGCAGTCCGTGAAGCCGGACGCTGGCGTCTAGAAGGGCGCGATTACATTGTTCAGGACGGTGACATTATGCATTTTCGCTTCAATGTTTAACGTCCACTTTCCTTGCCTGCATCAGCGGGCCTAACGTTCAAAAGGAAAATTATCCATGATGCGAGACTACGAGGCGGTGTTCATCACTTCCGCCGATTTAAATAGCGAAGAACAAGCGGAATTGCTCGACCGGGTGCGTGGTTTCATATCACGCTTTGAGGGACAGATTTGCCGCGAATATTTTTGGGGACGTCGTAAATTGGCCTACCCGATCAAGAAGAAGGACTATGGTATCTATCACCTCTGGTATCTCAGTGGTGATGGGGCAATGCTGGAAGAGTTGGAGCGCCAGTTTGGTTATTCGGAGCAAGTGATCCGAGCCCAGATCATCAAAGTTGAAGACTGGGAAAGTGCAGCAGCCAAGTTTGAGAGTCTTGTTGAATTGAAGCCGGCGGAGGAAGCCAGCGAAGAAGAGGAAGTCAAAGAAGTCAATGACTCTGATGCGGTTGAGACCGAGGAAGAATCCACTGAAACCAACGAAGACCAAGACACCAACCAGGAATGAGAGATGGCCAAGAAAAAGAAGAAACGNCCGATGCGCAGTGTNCCCAACAGCATCCTTCTACGTCGNAAACGAAAGGTTTGCCCNTTTAAGGAAGCTGGCATCGAAGAGATTGATTANAAAGATCTGGAGTTGTTGAAGTCCTATGTGACCGAGGGTGGNAAAATTGTCCCTAGCCGCATTTCTGGCGTATCAGCGCCTTATCAACGCAAGCTGGCGATCGCTATCAAGCGAGCTCGCAATCTGGCTCTGTTATCTTACACCGCGGGCTACGTCCCCCAGAACTAACGCACCCTGTCGTTGAGGTAATCCAGTGAAACTGATTCTGAAAAAAGAAGTGCCTAATCTTGGCACACTCGGGGACGTCGTTGACGTTAAGCCCGGTTACGCGCGAAACTACCTTTTGCCNCGGGGTTTGGCGCTGCCAGTTACCGGTCAGCAGTCAAAAGAATTCCGGCACCATATGCANTATTTGGAAAAGATACGCAAAGGGGAGGTTGCCCAGGCTCAGCAAAANGCTGCTCTNATGAAAGTGCTGGATCTTGAGGTTACCCGTAAGGCAGGTCCAGGGGGTCGACTGTTCGGTTCCGTAAACAACCGAGACATCCAAGAAGTCCTCGAAGCNACTGGCTACACTNTAGAGCGTCGAGCAATCCTNNTACCAGTACCTATCCGCAACGTNGGAACTCANACCTTTACCATTCGGGTTCACACCGAAGTCTCNATTGAAATGAGCATCCGTGTGTTGGCAGAGTTAGATCCAAACGCTGCANCTCAAGAAGCCGAAGTGGCTGCAACTAACGAAGCTGTTGAAGAGATCATTGAGGAAACTGAAGCGACTGCGGAAGAAGAATCCGCNGAAGCNGCAGAAGCCTCCTGACTCTCAATTATCACAGGAGGTTCNGGCCTCCTGTTCCCTCCACCNTCTGNGTTCCTCAGTGAACTNCTATCACAGCGTTGCCTATGCCCGGTGCGCCCACGAAACNGAAACCTGAAGAACTGCTNCCCCACGACAAGCTTGCTGAACAAGCTGTNCTTGGAGCCATCATCTACCGNAATGAGTTGCTGGCTCAAATTCAGGACTACTTGCAGCCCACAGATTTCTTCTCCCCAGCCAATCAAAAGATCTTTACGGCCATGCAGGAGTTAGCGGGAGAAGAAGCTCCGATTGATGAAGTATCGGTTTCTGGATGGCTCCGAGATCATAACTTTCTTGATGAATCTGGAGGAGTGGACTACCTGCTCTTGCTGACTCAGACCACACCAGTGGCTGACAACGCTGAGTATTATGCTCAGCTCGTTCAGGAGAAAAGCCAGCTTCGAGCAATCATCTCCACAGCTTATGAACTGGCTCGCGAGGGACAGGAAGGCCAACGCAGCATCAGTGAATTTTTGGGAGAAGCCTCTGAGAAATTCCGTGAAATCGAGAACAGAGTCCGTGCTCGCAGTTATACACCACTGCGTGAGGTGTTGCTCAGCAACTTCGAGTACTTAGAGGCTCTTTCTGAAAACCCACAGGTCATCACCGGTATCCCGACTGGCTTCACGGAGCTAGATGAACTGACCCGTGGTCTACAACGTGGTGATTTGATTATCCTGGCAGCTCGACCTTCGATGGGGAAGACTTCTTTTGCGATGAACATGGGGATGTATGCTGCGCTGCAGTCCAAGCAGCCCATCCTAATCTTCAGCCTAGAGATGCCCAAGGAACACATAGCAATGCGTCTGATCTGTAGCGAAGCCCGGGTCGACAGCCAGCGGCTTTGGCTTGGAAATTTAGAACCAGACGATTGGGAGAAACTGGTGGATGCGACTGGGCAAATGCTGGAAGCGCCACTGCTGATCGATGATGCTTCTGGAATCACTCCCAGTTATGTGCGTAAGGTGACTAGGCAAGTTGCCCAAGAATACGAAGATACACCCATCGGCATGATCGTTATCGACTACCTACAGCTGATGACTGGAGGCCGACGTCTGCAATCTCGTGAACAGGAGATTGCAGAAATTTCACGACAACTCAAGGCTATCGCCAAGGAGTTTTCTGTACCCGTTGTTGCCCTGTCTCAATTAAACCGTGATCTGGAACGCCGAGCTGACAAGCACCCGATCATGGCAGATTTGCGGGAATCTGGTGCGCTTGAACAAGACGCTGATCTGATCATGTTCATTTATCGGGATGAGGTATATAATCCAAATTCTGAGTCCAAAGGCATTGCAGAGATCATTATTGCCAAGCACCGAAATGGTGAATGTGGTGTGCGTCGTTTGGCCTTTATCGGGCAATACACCAAATTTGCCAACTTGGCCCTCGGCAAGTCCTAACCCCCAGTTATTTCCCACATGAACCAAATCTCCGATGGATTCTGGTCTGAAACCGCTTGGCAGGCAGTTGAACCCGAGCATCTTGCCTGTAGTGTGGTCACTCCCTTGCCGCCCTCGCTGCCCTTTCCATGCTTCCCGGATGTGGTTGCAGAGCTGTTGGGAACACTGCTAGAAGAGGAGTGGAGTTCTCTGAGCGAACGGGCACGCCAATATCTAAAATGGTTGGCAATCAAGGCCGAGTCGATCGACGCTTTAGCACCAAAATCTCCCCAGTCACCAACTAAGGGATTCGAATTATTAGCCATGGATCGTTCTGGACAGAGCTTTGGCAAGATCGTCAAGCAATGCAAGGAATTAGAAATTCCCTCAGTGCTGCTACGCTTCTCTTCACTGATTGCCACATTTCTGACCATCCGGCTCTTACGTCGACAGATGAAGATGGACAATCAGCCCATGCCAGCGCTGATGTTCACCCAAAATGTGGATGCAGATTATCTTAACTATCCACGGGCACTGAAGAACCTGCTCAAGCTCTTTCCCGAATATCAAAGCATGTTCTATTTTGAGGTCAACGAATTGATCACTCCGGACTATCTGCCAACAATTCGCAACCTCTCTCAAGATCTGGGCATTCGGCTGGCATTGGATGATTCTAACAAGATGAATCAGGATGTTCACAACGGGCTGATTGACTTGGCGGATTGGATCAAGATTGATTTCCAGGCCACTCGAGTGCTGGAAGACTACCTGCAACAGGGCTTGGGCAACCGCCTGCTAGAACACTATGAGAACTACGGTCGAGGAAATAATTCACCAGTGATCGTATTCGAAGGTCTTGGAGAGACCTCCTCACTAAAGTACTTCCTTGAAGAGAATTGGGACAACTCTGAGACCGCTATCTACTACCAGAGCCGTGAGCGGTTACCCCTGCCTCCCTGGGATCGCTACTTCGGTATGATTCAAGACTATCTACCAGAAGACTACGGACTCTTTTTCAAAGGTTTGCTGCAAGAATGAAACTCCTCCATGCGCTACCCTTTCTTTGTATGTTNAGCCTACTCGCCTGTCGCTCNGGTGATCACCTTGTTGAAGAGGACACTCCTCCTTCAACGGTGATGGATGCTCTTTTCTTTGCCCCAAAAGAGCAGTCTCTACCAGTTGGTTCTGCTCAGCTGATTAGGAGCGATTGGGACAACGATGGAGAGGTTGAACTACTCGTTCCTGTCCCACAACGCAGCGAGGGTCCTGGCACCACAGATGACGGGAGGATTCAAGCCTTTACCCTGCAACCTCAATCCANNGAATGGCTGCNGGCTGACGACCGACCATCTTGGACCCCAAGCGAACCNCGCTGGCATCAGTCTTTCGTCATCGAAGATTTTGACCTCGATGGCTACAATGACTTAATGCTAACTCAATCCNACAGTGTCTATCTGCAACTGCTCAAAGGCCCANATTGGCGGGATGACAACAACACTCTCATCGTTGATCTAACACCAATTTCCNTGCAAGCTGGAGACTGGAATAATGATGGACTGAAAGATATTGCCGTTGCCAATCGTGGGACAGATTCCATATCGATTCGCCTTAACAATGGTAATGACAATTTCACGACGACTGCTTCTTTGGACACTGCCGACTTTCCTCAGCAATTGGTGCAGGGAGACTGGAACGAAGATAATGTAACCGATCTAGCTTCTCTCTCTGTTGGTNAAAACCTGCTCCAACTATGGAAGGGCAAGGGAGATGGGACCTTCGAAAAAANTTCAGAGTTAGATACGCCCAATTCTCCTCAGCAATTGGAAGTAGCTGATTTCGACTGTGATGGNAGACAGGATCTGGCGGTTAGTAGCCGTAGTGCGGAAGTTCTTCGGATTTGGTATAATGATGCGTCTGGAAATTTTGGAAACCAGTTTGACCTGCCAGCTGGACGCGGCCCCTCATCTTTTGATGTNGCTGATTTCAATGAGGATGGAGTTCTTGATTTTGTAATCAGCAACCGCTTTGTTGTTGTNTTTGCTTCGGTGACAACGCTTTCCGGAGACATGGCNCTGGTCCTCAGCAATAGTAGTTCTACTCGTGGAGCTACAGCCTACAAAAGTCCGGAATTATTTGCCGCAACCCATCATCTACAGGGCGACACCCCCGGAGACATAGTCATTGAAGATGTTGATGGCAATGGGCGGNTGGACCTGATGGCCGCCTTACCTCAACAAGCTAAGGTTGCTCTCTTCGACGGAAAAGAGTTCCNCGGCCGCCTGGCTTGCCCTTAGCCAANACAGCTCAAACANCCTGCATCNATNTCAAAATTTGACCAATAAAAAGCCCTGATAACGGGCGTAGGTCTTGCAACACTGCCCCCACCAAACAAACCCCACTCACCGTTTCATCTTATGCGACGTCGCNTTTCTATCCGCCAATGTTGGACTGCNGCCCTACTGGGAATTTTGTGCACAAGCGGGACTAGCACCCTTCCTGCTGCAGAAGACAATGACCCCATCTACCAATGGCAACGTCAATACTATGGTAAATTGAATGGACAAGAGAAGTTACTCTACACACGTGGATTTGAACGTAGCATCCTAAGCTTTGCAGATTTTGATGGCGATGGAGATGAAGACCTTTTCGTTGGCAAAAGAGATGGCCGAATTGCCCTGTTTCNAAACCCAGGTGATAACCAATTCCGTCTAGAAACTGAGGATTTCAGCGCATTTCAGGAAGATATTCAAAATAGCCGCAAGGTTCGTATTAAACATGTGATTGATGTTGGCACCAATGCNGCGCCCACCTGGTTTGATATTGATGATGACGGTGACCTTGATTTGTTTGTTGGCTCTGGGGACGGCACAGTTTTCTTCTACCAAAATCGTGGTAANGCCTTACTGCCTATANTGGAATTGGTCACCCCAGCCTACATGAACATTCAGGCCAATGGCAACAGTGTTCCTAACTTCAGTGATGTCAACGCAGACCGAGCAGCAGACTTGCTGCTCGGAAATCAGCANGGAGACACAAAGCTTTATTACAATCAAGGAGTTGCTACCCGTGCTCTCTTCTGTCCNGATNTGCCNTCTCAGCGCTCTCGGATCAAGGGTTGTGANAAAGCCAGGACGCTACTNATNGGTAATATTTCTCCAGAAGTGGATGCAACCCCAACTTTNGTNGACTGGGAAGGNGATGGGGATCAAGANATTCTGGTAGGCAAGTCCAGAGGACGAATNGATTTCTACCTNAATCGAGGTACNAAGCTTCAGCCCGAATGGNAATTAGAATCTANTCGATTCCTCTTCATCAACACTGGTGGATTCTCTGCTCCTCGCTTCTTTGATGTNAATAGAGANGGCTATCCCGAGCTACTGATTGGCACTCGTACTTCTCGCATTCTTTACTACGAAAATCGGGATCCAATCACAACTGGACTCAAGCAAGTAGAGGCTTTGCGAAGAGTCAACCTCAATCCACGGAAAGCACCACTGGCCTTGATGGAAAAAGCCTGCGCACAAATTGATGTCTTTCCAAACTGTCTCCCACCGCTGCTCGAAGGATTCGGACTCCCCTTGGAAGTGACCACACTTGAGGAAATTGTAGAGCGCAGCCTGCGTCCAAGCTCAAGCTTTCTATCCACAGAAATTGGGCCAGACATAGTGCCAGATCCTCAGGCATCCAGTAATGCTGCAGCCCCAGGCAACATGTACACAATGCAGGTCAACGCACCTGTGGTCAATGACGAGGAGACAACGACAGAGACAGCTGATCCCCCCGTTTCTCGAGAGGCGCGTAGCCGGAATCATTATTGGCCCGTCACCGATAATTTCTTCAATATTGGCGAGATGCTCCCCAAGGATCGACACACCTTGGTCACAGCTGGTGACTGGGATGGAGACGGGGATCCAGATCTACTCTTGGGCAGTCGCTCTGGCGCACTCTATGCCTACATTAATCAAGGAGGAACTGAGGATCCTGATTGGTCTCGACTGGAAGTCCCTGCGCTTGCACCGAACGGTCGTAGTTTCAGTGCACCCTCCCTCGCTGACCTCGATGGAGATGGAGACCTTGATATTCTAGTGGGCCGCAAGGATGGCACCTTGGACCTGTTGCGCAACGAAGGCAGTCAAGAAAGCCCCGACTGGCAAATGGCTGAAGTCCGCTTTGCAAAAATTGATATTGGCAGTCGTAGCACACCATTGATTCGTGATCTGGATGGGGATTCCGACTTAGATCTTCTGGTCGGCAACAGCCAAGGCTTCCTGATCTACTTTGAAAATCAAGGAAGCCCCGAAAAAACGAATTTTGTATTGGAAAGTGCTCGTTTTGCAAATGCACAATCTTCCTCTGGTAACGCAGTCCCTGCAATTTTTCAGTGGGATGACGATGAGAATGCAGATTTACTGATTGGTGAAAGCAGTGGAACACTGCAATTGCTGACTCACCAACCACAGCCAAATTACCCTGTCAGTCTTGGTTGGCAGCAACAAGCCCAGATTTGGCAAAATCTCGAAACTGTCGGCAGTAGTGCACCATTCTTGGTTGATCTGAACGGCGACCAGCAGCAAGATTTGCTAGTTGGAGATGAAGATGGACATTTGCTGAGCTGGTTGTTTATTGGTAAGCAGCAACCCACAGACATTGCTCCACCAGAACCAGTGATGACCGCAAATACCTTGGAGCGGCTAAGAGTTTCAGAAGGTCAGACTTTCACTGATCAGCCCCCAGGGCCTACAATTCAGGCAGTCCCTTCAACGCCTCCAATCGTACCTCGTGAGCCCAGTTATGAACTTGTGAACTCGCGATTTGCAGAGCAAAACTTTGGGAATCGAGCAGTACCAGCATTATTGGATTTGGATGGAGATGGTGACTTGGATCTGGTCGTTGGGAATCGTAGAGGAGAACTAAGAAGCTTCCAAAACGATCCAGAAAATGGATCAGATCGCTGGAATTTAATAGACGAGAACTTTCTGGAGTATAGTGGTGGAGCTAACGCAGCCCCTGTCTTTGCTGATGTAGATGATGACGGAGACAAAGACCTCTTGATCGGCAATGAAAGTGGTAGTGTTCTATTTTGGGAAAACCGTGGCACCCCAGAATTTCCAGAATTTTTCCGAGATCCGCGGCCCATGAATGGTGTGACAAGCGGGCGTAATTCAATTCCTGCCATCTATGATGTCAATCAAGACGGGCGGGCTGATCTGCTCCTCGGTAACTTCGGTGGCAACGTGCGCCTATATCTTCAAGAGGCCAATGGTACGGGTTTTCGATTCCGGCTCTATCATAGACGATTTCTTGATCTGGACGTAGGGCTTGGTGCTGTACCAGTCTTCGCTGACTTCAACAATGATCAACAAAATGAGTTAGTTGTTGGTTCTGATGGAGGCCGACTGATCGAGTTTCGTCCTGCAGATGCTACTCAGGATACCCCTTGGGGGTGGAAGCTGAATGACGGACCGCTCACCAAGCTGAGCATGCCTGTTGGGAGCGTCCCAGTTTTTGTTGACTACGACTCCGATGGAGATCTGGATTTAATCGTGGGTACCGAAGCAGGGGATCTACAATTCTACCGCAACAAAGCCATCGAAGAAAACTAGACGGCCAGAAACAGACCAATTGACTGGCACCGAACTTGAATCTGGTGCTACCCACTCTGGCAGCACACAGCGAGTTTACTTGCAAAAGGCTATCATGTTTCGTAAGGGATTTCGGCTACTACTGATCTGGGGACTTTTCCTAACTATCACTTCGCCAGCCTGGGGAGTGAGAGTCAAGGATATCGCAAATCTGCGGGGAGCCCGTGATAACCAACTGATTGGCTTCGGGCTCGTCGTGGGTCTTGATGGCACTGGAGACAGTCCAGGGAGTTTACTTTCCCGTAAGCCGATCGTTAACGCCTTGGAGCGAGTTGGAATCAGTCTAGCTAGCGAAGATATTAGTGGTCAGAGCATTGCCGCCGTCTGGTTGACGGCTACGCTGCCCGCTTTCGCCAAATCTGGCCAACGTCTAGATGTGACAGCAGCTACCATNGGAGATGCAGTATCTCTACGAGGTGGTATATTGCTAATGGCACCGTTAAGAGGGCCAGATCGCTTGGTCTATGCGGTAGCTCAAGGTCCGATTTCTGGTATTCCTCAAGGAGTCAGTCGTGCCGAAGCNTTGCCTCCAGAAGAACTGGCTANATTACCAGTAGGAGCACGCATGGTCGCTTCTGTTGGTTCAATCCCAGGTGGAGCCTTGGTAGAACGAGAGATTAATTTAAATCTGAATAGTCGAGCTCGGCTGTTCCTAAATCTCAAATCTCCAGATTTTACTACAGCGTTCCGGCTTGCAAAGCTCATTGACCAGAATTTGGGGTATCGTACTGCAAGGGCAAAAGATGCAGGTACTGTCGAAATTCTTGTACCAGANAGTTATCTTGGNCAGACTGTCGAGTTAATTTCCCGTATAGAAAATATGGAGATTACCCCTGACAGTGTGGCACAGGTAGTACTAGATGAACGTTCCGGNACTGTGGTCATGGGTGGTCAGGTACGAATTTCCCCAATCGCAATTTCTCAGGGTGGTCTGAGTATTCAGGTAAAAACTCCNGCAGCTGACCCTGAAGCCAACCCAGAGGGAAATACAATTGAGTCAGGAGTCTTCATGTTCAAGGGAGGAGCCGACTTGAAAGAAATCGTGGATGGTTTCAACAAAATTGGAGCCTCCAGCAAAGATCTGATCGAGATGCTCAAGGCTGTTAAAGCAGCNGGTGCCTTGCANGCAGAACTCATCATTCAGTAAGGAAACAATGAAGCTCAATCCTGCGCTGATGACTTCGATGCAGCGCANCATACAAACAGAAGAGAAAAGCAAACTGANCAATGAGGATGTCCAACTNCGCAAAGCTGCAGAGGACTTCGAAGCACTACTCACTCAGCAGATGCTCAAAACCATGAGAGAAGCTGGATTTAAGTCAGACTTGCTGCCAGANTCCAATGGTGAAAAAATCTTCCGCTCCATGTTGGATGAGCAGTACGCACAATCTATGGCTCAATCTGAGGGNTCTCTGGCAGAAGCACTATTGCGCCANCTAAAGCCTCCAGCAAAAAAAGTCTAAAAATTCACTCAAGTTTCTGGCACAACTGCCGATAAAGTCAGTAAGCAAATTTTTGGATTACTCCCTCAGTGAGAAATCCTTTTTTCTTTGTGTTGTAANCACACTATCGTGACAACATCTTCAAGTTGATCACGATCATCTTAGCTCGACGAGGTGCCCATGAAGGTAACAAACCAGCCGCAAACTCTTTTGCAGGATGCACGCGGTGGACTCCGGACAGAGGGTCAGGAAGTTGCTCGGCGTGACCAGCANTTACGCAAGGACAACTTTGTTACAACCTCATCCTTCACAATCGANAAGCTCAAGCAACGAATTGCTGCTGAGCCAGAGATTCGCATGGATAAGGTTGCCAGTCTCCGCGATCAACTGCGCAACGGTGAATATAAAGTAGACACAGCCCGACTAGCAGACAAGATGCTGACAGAATCACTNAANGAGGAACTCTCCTGACTACTAAAGTCAGTTCCCAAAAAAATGTGCTAGTTTCTCTGCAGGACATCTTGGAAACAGAGATTGAGCTGCACCAAGCACTTTGGGAGCAACTACAGGAGGAAGCCAGTGGGTTTGGCGTTCTCAGTGGAAATGAGTTGCTGAGGATTCAGAGAACGAAGGACAAGATTGTTGAACAGGTGATTCGGCAGGAAGAAAAACGGATTTCTCTAGTCGACCAATTTCCCAGGCTCTGGCCGCAGCAACCAAGTCCCTTTACCCTCAGTGTAATNATTCAGTTGGCACCCACTGAACAGGCTAAAGCTNTGCAATATTGTTTTGATGAGTTGCAAAACATCCTATCGGAGATTCGCAGCTTGGCTGAACATAACAGTTTGGAATCCTCNGCCAGATTAAAATCCGTTGAAGCATCTATGCGATTTCTGACAGAAGGCTCCGGTCGACAACAAGCGACCTACTCTGGTTCTGGAGAATTGCAGCATTCTGGTAGCAAAGTTTCTCGAACTTCTGTCTAAAAACGACTCCAGCAGACTATTATGTCCCTGACCCACGCCCTAAATATGGGCAGCCGCTCCCTCTCTGCACAACAAAGAGGTGTATCGACTGCTGGCCACAACATTGCCAATCAGAATACAGAAGGCTTTTCACGTCAGGAAGTCANTACTCGAGCTGCACAGGCTGATCCTACAGGACTTGGTGCAGGCGCTGAAGCTCTCCCTACCAAACGTGTATACGATCAATTTCTACAACGAAAAATTCTACAGGAGTCACCGCGTTCCGGCCGTTATGGAGTCCGCGAAGATGTTCTGACCAAGTTAGAAGTCGTCTTTGATGAAATGAATAACAATGGTCTTCGTCGTTCAATGAATGATTTCTGGGATTCTTGGACACAGCTCGCTAACCATCCGGAATCTGATTCAGCTCGGGCAAAAGCAAGAGANATGGGGGACCGACTTGCAACTCGATTTCGAGACACCGATGCTCAACTTCGTAGCCTACGCAACGAAACTAATTCTCGGATCGGGGCCACTGTCGAAACAATTAACGAGCACGCAAGGAAACTTCAGGAGCTNAATCGCCAAATCTTTTCCTACGAGGCTGGCGGTGGTCGCCACGCTAACGACGCCCGGGATGAGCGAGACCAAACATTGGAGAGTCTCTCGAAGCTGGTCGATCTCAACTGGGTAGAAGGCAAAGATGGAATGTTGACAGTCTTTGTTGGCAGGGACTGGACACTGGTCCAGGGTAATAAAGCGAATGAATTGGTAGCATCGCTGAANGGTGGTGAGATNGGCATGTACCGTGTGGAGGGAAAACTCTCTCGAGAATCTCGGCGTGACATCACAGAGATTTTCCGGGCTGGTGAAATGCAAGAATTGACAGAGGTTCGAGATAAAACCATTGTNAAGTACATGGATGATCTGAATGATTTGGCTTTCGGCCTAACTAGTAAGATCAACCAATTGCATGCCACTGGAACAGGCTTGAAGTCTGCCAGCAATATGATGAAAAGTGCCTACGGCNTAAATGCAGAGGCAAGACTTCAGCCANTGCCTTTTCTGAAAGACGGTATCTTCCAGTTACACTTGGTCGATCGTGAGAACGAGTTCGTAGAAACCTATGAAATTGAGATCCAAGCTGGTCGGGATACGCTAGATGATATTGTACAGCGGATCAATCAGACGGTAAACGCCCCAGAATTACTCTACGCCTCTGTTGAAGAAGATGGTTCGATGTTCATTCAGACAGGTACAGACTATAAATTCATCTTCGGTGATGACAAGACGGATCTGACCCAAGTGCTGGGCTTCAATAGTTTTTTTGAAACTCTCAAAGGNGCTGCGGATCTGAGGTTGAGTGANAGAATCATGCTAGATCCGAACACGATTTCTACAGGTCGTGATCTCTATCCCGGTGACAATCGAGTAGCGCTANGCATTGCCAAGTTGCAGACCGATCCACATATGCGCAACGACACAATGACCTTTGATGAGTTCTACAACACGATTCTTGCTGATCTTGGTCTGAGGATACAACGTAACCAGACAGAAAAAGCTCAACAAGATAGTTTGGTGAATCAGTTCAGCCAGATTCGCAGCTCAATCAGCGGTGTCAACATGGATGAGGAGCTAGCCAAGATGATGCAGTATCAAAAAGCCTATGAAGCCTCTGCGCGTTTCGTAGGCACTGTCGACCAGATGATGGACACCCTTGTGCGCATGTAAGNCGCACTCTCATTTCAAAGTAAGAGAATCGCCTCATGCGCGTGACTGAAACCATCAAGCGGGATCAAGTCCTCAGCAACATTCAAAGAAACGCCCAAAAGCTGCAAGATCTCCAAATGGAGATGGCCACAGGCCAACGGATCAACAAGCCCTCTGATGATCCACTCGGTGCTACGATGGCCCAGGACATCGTGACCAACATTTCTAAACANCGCCAACGCCTAGCAAATCTGGCGGACTCCATTTCTTGGTTAGAACGCTCAGAGATTGAGTTGATCAAGATCAATGAGTTTCTTGACAAAGCAAAAACACTGGTCATGTCGCAATCGACCAGTTCTGCGAATAAAGACACACGCAACGCAACAGCGGGCGAGATCAAGGATATCCGAGATGCCTTATTCGATGCCGGTAACGCTCGTTCTGGCAAGTTGTATCTCTTCTCAGGAATCAAATCACTGACTCCTGCCATCAAACACAACTACATTCTCCAACCAGCCAAGGTTGAAACAGAAAAGATTNTCCAGAGTGACATTCGTGACTTGGTTGACGTCACCCAGTTTCAGGCTCAATTTGAAGGCTTCTCGAANAATCCATATGTCCTNAGAATTACAGAGTCAGGNCCTTGGGGNCGNGCACGCTACCAAATCTCTGATGATGGCGGACAGAATTGGGGACCANAACTGAGCCTNCGGCCTGTGGTCGATATGATCAATCCATCTGGGAAGGAGAGCGATCAGGTCAAACTTAAATTTTCTGATGATCGAGGAGAATTACAGAACAAAGTCGACTTGTTACCAGATGCCTTCGATTTCAGCNGTGAGAAAGTTGAAGATTTTGATATTTCTGAGCTGGGTCCGGTGTTTCCCGCAGGGATGGAGTTTGTGTTCACCCCTAACCCACCTATTTCTTTCATCGGCAGTCCTCAAAAGAAAGAGACCCTAATCGCAGACGGAATCACCGTTCCTGTGACTGTGACTGCGAATGAGTTGTTGTTGGGAGAGGGAGAAATCGAAGTAGATACTTTCTCTCTGCTGATGTCGCTCGAAAGAGCCTTGGAAACTAATGATGGTTCTGTTCTTGCAGAAAAATTGCAAGAATTAGAATTGGCCTTGGAGCAGGTCTTAAAGCAACGTGCTTTTATAGGAAACACAATGCGTGATCTGCAAGAAGCGCAACAGAAACAGGAAGTTCAGATCTTCGATCAGGAGCGCCGACTCTCCGAGATTCGCGATGCTGATTTGGCGGAATCTGCCCTGCATCTGAAAACTGCTGAACTGAACAACCGTGTTTCTTTGGACGCCGGTAGTCGCCTCATTCAGCCATCATTGACAGATTTTTTGCGATAAGCCTACATTGTTCGCAGAACTCGATTCCAAGCGCCCTGCCAGCATAGGATCGCATACAAATGCCATCAAATGTTTTGAGCGCCCTACTCCCAATAACGGAAAGGCGAGATGCTTATACTGACAAGGAAGTCGGGTGAGAGCATTACGATCGGTGATGATGTCAAAATCCAGGTCATAGAAATCAAGGGGAAACAAGTCCGGATTGGAATTGAGGCTCCGCGAAACTACGTCATTCACCGGGAAGAAGTGTACATCCGCATTCAGGAAGAAAACAAACGTGCTGCAGAGAAATCACCAGTTTCCTTAAAGAATCTGCGAGATCTTCTNGCNCGTGGNCAATAAAGNNATTNNNTNTNTNAGCAAGATGTNTTTTCAGAAATCAAACCCAACTACCCAACNNCTAGGCCAGNGATCAAAGAGGCTTCATGAGTATGCAAACCACCCGGTTCGGTAAGGTTGAAATTGATGATAGTCAGGTNNTNACCTTNCCCAGTGGTCTACTCGGCTTCTCAANTGAGCGGCATTTCGTTCTGCTCAACGATGAAGAGCCAGAGTCTCCTTTTCAGTGGCTACACTCCATGGATACGCCAGACCTTGCTTTCGTTGTCATGGCCCCAACCTACGCCTACTCAGATTATCACATCAACTTGAANGAAGATCATCTTCGCAAANTGGAAGCAGAGTCNGCTGACCAGATTCAAGTTCGTTGTATTTTGACTATGGCCCGGGAACTATCGAGTATTACCATCAACTTACAAGGTCCGATACTGCTAAATTTGGAAAAACGTATCGGGATGCAGCTAGTGATTCCTGATGGAAAATACAATACTCGCCATCCGCTTTTCGGTGAACAATCTGCATCTTCTTCTGAAAGAAAAGAGCAAGATTCTGAAAAGTTACATGGTAAGNACAAACGAAAAGCTGTANTCTAGTATGGTTCCGAAACTATAGAAAGCTGCCGATAAATTTCCTTCTCTTCTGAAAGCCAGTCNACACCAACAGCTTGTCCNTCCGTGAAAAACTCTCCACACATTATACAGATAGAACCACCCCACCTAATTTTACTCCCTGGNACACACANCTGATGAGATTGTATAGCAATCGCTGCTGCCCTCTCTGTCTTTAATGGAATGAAAAGATCGGGTTCTTCCATCGAAAGTAGATGCCAATAAATGAGCGGATTTNCTTTGGGAGAAAGATGTTCTGCCAATGTCTGATCNGACGAGACTATNCCTTGACGCTTTGTGACGGTAGCAAGCACAATGGAAGCAGTAATCCAGTTCTCAGATTTACAAACCAGATCCACTGGGATTTGCTGGTTGACACATTCTTCCAGAAACGCAATGTTAACCAGCGTTGTACTGGTTGTCTTTTGAATCCAATACTGAGCCCAATTCATTCTAGAATTTTTACTTAACANCTAATATTACNAAATTTTTTTNCTTGTCAATTGAATTATGGTCAAACCATAGAGAATACAGACATCAATGTCTTGGTAAAGACTAAACAATATTCTTATTTTTCAAATTTTTTGTAATAGTTGATAAAAAGAAATATTTGTAGAAAAAAGATCCTATTTTTTTGTTCATGAAGATCTTGTGCGACAAAAAGNACGCAGNAATGACGCCTTTCTATACAACGCAGGAATGTGAGAAAAGCACACGATCCTTGCAAGTTGAGAGAGAATCAATGATTCTGAGGNTCTAAATTTTCTGGCATTCTCTTGTGTAATGAAGCTCATGTATTCCTTCGCTCGACCAGATTCTGGTGACGCTACGATTCCTGAAATCAATGGACGTCTAACAGAAATCATCCGTATGTCTCACGATGTCCCAGAGACTGTCGAAGTAACTGCCGACAATCAAGGCATTCTCATCAAATTTCATGATACAGGCACTGGCTTATGTAGTAATGTAATCTACCAACCAGGGGACCTGTTGACAATGGAGATTCAAACAGAGGCACATCCTGAAGCTGATACACTGAATGCCATCTTTCGCTTAGAAATTCTTTGGTCACGACCTCAGGATGATGAGAACATTCTAGCCATGTGTGTCCGACAACTAATATTTGATACCTATGAGGAGCTAAATTTGAAAATTGATCCTGAGCTGCTTGGACTACTTCACAACAAAAGTACCAACAGTACACAGAGGTTGGTTGAAATATATGGATTAGAAGAAGAACTCAACAAACCTGAACTCAACAAATTGGTCAAAAACTATCGTCTAGTTCATCCAAGTACGCAGTACCGCTACGGTGCCAAGATTTTGCACTCCCACCTCGAAAGCTGGTCCATGGTCTTAGAATATATGGCTAGATACCTCTCCCCGGAGCAGATGCTCTCACTCCATCGGCCCACTGTGGCTCGTAGACCGGTTTGAAATGCGCCCACTGTTCTTGGTTTGTGCCCTAGGCATTTTAGCAGGATGTAACAGCACTACCCGTGTGGGCTACCACGATGCCAAGCAGTTCAAGAATGACGCATACCGAGCCTGCCTGAAGTTCGACCGGAGTCCTCACTATCGCGTAGTCGAATATGATACAGACAGCGCTGTTATTGAATGCCTACCCCCCTATCAGGACAAAGGCAAGAATCCTCGTCAGAGCTGGTGGGAGTAGAAACAACTAGAACAGTACTTGCAGAAACTTTTTAAGTTTTTCACCACAAACAGGAGGTTTGAATGGTTCGTAAATGGATTAAAAGTACTCTCTGCGCTACCGTGAGCGCTATCACCCTAATCTTTGCAGCCCCTCAGCAATCTAACGCTCAAACAAATTTAGAAGTTGTTTTCACTGATTCTCTCTGGGGAGGAGGGATTGGCGCTGTCAGTGGACTGGCTTTGTGGGCTTGGAAAGATCAGAAATCAACCGAAGTTACCAGTATGATCGCCCGTGGAGCTGCTGTTGGCGTTTTCGGGGGAATGATGTTTGGCCTCTACGAGATTGGCCAAGGTGGTAGCATCCAAGATGACATGTTCAATGCCCAGCAAGAAACTACACCCAGTATTTTCGATTACAATCGAGCTAAGCATACCCTAGCCATCAACCCAACCCTATTGGCCAACAGCTTAATCCAACAATCATTCAGTGGAGAGCAGTCAACTACGTTACCGCTCTTGCACATTTCTTTCTAAAACTTAATGAGAATCTTGATTACAGGTGGGGCCGGCTTCATCGGCTCCAACTTAGTTCTCCACTGGCTACAACATCACCCACAAGATCACATCTTCAACCTTGATGCTCTTACATATGCTGGTAATTTGCTCAACCTGAAAGAAGTTGAGGGGAATTCAAACTACCACTTCCTTCATGCAGATTTACGGCAAACTGATGTTGTTAAGAAAATCTTTATTGAGCACAAAATCGAAGGAGTTCTTCACTTAGCTGCAGAATCCCACGTTGACCGAAGTATTAATGGACCTGCAGAATTCATTGAAACGAATATTTTAGGCACATTTCACTTATTGGAAGCTGCACGAGCCTACTGGGGTAATAGCCCTGACCCGCGATTTCATCATGTGAGTACTGACGAAGTCTTTGGCTCACTCGGCCCAAAGGGAACTTTTCATGAAGCAACTCCCTATGCCCCAAACTCACCTTACTCTGCCAGTAAAGCCAGTAGCGACCATCTAGTTCGAGCGTACCATTACACCTATGGACTTAATGTTGTCACGACCAATTGCTCGAACAACTATGGTCCATTTCAGTTTCCTGAGAAGCTGATTCCACTACTGATTCACAATTGCCTAACAGAACGCTCGTTGCCCATCTATGGGGATGGCAGCAACATCAGGGACTGGCTATACGTCGAAGATCACTGCCGAGCTCTCAACTTAATTTTCCACAAGGGGCGAACAGGTGAATGCTATAACATCGGAGGGTCAAATGAATGGCGCAATCTGGATGTAGTGCATCTTATCTGCGATCTGTTAGACAAAGAGCTAGGCCGAAGTGGGGAGGCTTCCTTCCGCCAACTGATTACCTTTGTCAAAGACCGACCAGGCCACGATCAGCGCTACGCAATTGATCCACAGAAAATGCTACGAGAACTGAAGTGGTCCCCAGACTTGGATTTCCAGACTGGGCTCTTACAAACCATTCGCTGGTATCTCAACAATCAAGCTTGGGTGAAGCAAGTGACTTCTGGATCTTATCGAGAGTACTATCGTCAGCAATACAATCTCTGAATGCAGATTCAGCAGGCTTTCCTTGATGCACAGGATGGACTCATCCGCTCCATCGATTGGCTATACTTCCATGGGAATCACTTTCGCTGGAACTTGATTGATCCCCAAAGCAATCCTACAAACGGAGAAAATTTCAACCGCTTTACCCAGCGTCTTTCTGGAAGAATCCCTAATCTCACTGCAAAAACACAAAGACTCTCAGGGCGCTTTCATCTCGGTATCCATCCTCACTTTCACAGCTACTACCATCTCTGTACAGAACTCATTCCTCAAGTGCTCACACAAAGGNAAAGTCACTGGTTACTGCCTTGGTGGTTACCAGTAAATTACATCACTTTTCTTCAGCAACTCCGAATCAGGTTCACCGTTTTACCCCCACGAACCTTTCAATGTGAATCGCTCACTATTCCTGAAAAGCCGTCTCATCAAGACATTACAAACTCCGTAGAGTACCTTCGCCAAAACTATCNTGGTAGCAGCAATGCCCGCACTGGTTTTAATAGCCGAATTTATATTTCTCGTCGACGTGTAAAGCGTCGGCACTTGCAGAATGAGCGGGAGTTACTACCGATACTGGATCGCTATGGTTATGGGATAGTCGAACTGGAGGATTGGTCACTCGAAAAGCAAATCCAACTTTTTAGTGGAGTGACTCACATGGTGGCTCCACATGGAGCCGGATTNGCNAATGCTCTTTGGATGCCGGTAGGGACCAAGGTGCTGGAAATTCGACCGTCCTATGCAAGCGGAGATTTTTGCTTCTCAGAAATCTGTGAGTTATCTTGTCTGGAGCACGAGGTACTGGTACCGACTCGTCGACCAACTTTTCAATTGGAACCCGCACTACTTANTGAACTGTTGCAGCGTTGGCATCCNAAAGTTTGACAATGCGAGCATTCCGGAAGCCTCTGTAGTGATTACGCAGTGAATACATATTAGAACGGGCTTCCCCAGTTGTCTCNAANAATCCCACGCGAATACGAAATTGCAATTTATTCGTTTCTCTATCGAACCGCTGAGATAGGTAACTGAAGCTTGTATGCTCAATGAACGTGGGTAACAGAGCGCTCGCTACTGTCAAGTTTTCCTCGATTGGCAATTCGATGGTCCAAGGTTTGGTAATCGGTTGTTGAAGATCAATTAAATTACGCGACAGTTCTCGTGAAGTTGGTACTACCGCCCAATAGTCTCCAGTAAACTCACCNCTTTTGGAGTATTTCTCAAATACCTCCTGGCCTACTAACTGTGCTTCTTCTGCACCTTGGAAAAACCCGATTCTCACACGGTACCAAACCATTCCTTCAAACTTGTCTCCCGTACGGTGTAAGTANGCATAATGACCATCCTGCACNAGCAGTTGTAGCAANTCCAATGCTTTAGAAAAATCAGTGAACGGTAACGAGGTCATCTGTACTGCAAATTTACCCAATTTTTTGCGTGACAGAATATCCTTCATTGCATCAACCTCAGTATGAAACTGAACCTTGATTTTCCTACCATCCTGAATCCATTCCCAGTCACGGGCATATTCAGGAATGATCGTGTAGTCCAGCTTGTGGTGATTCTGAATCAGGACTGTTTGCCAATTCTCAGTAACCATGCCCAAGCGCTGTCGATCGATCACTTCCCAATAGGGTTGATCAACTTCTAGCAGAGCGGCTCGGACAGATCCCTTCGGTAGTGGCAATGCTGATTCTACAACCTGGGTTGCGTTATCACTTGATACTTCTGAAGAATCAACTCTGAAAGACTTCGATTGAAGCTCTTCAATTGTGACTGTTTGAATCTGAGTACTCACATGGCTCTTGGGATCAACCAAGCTCATCACAGCAGAAGCAAATCCCCCCAAAATCAAAAAAGTTGTGCCCAGCCAAAGTAGCACAATTCGTTTTGTCCGAACACTACTCATCCACCCAACTCCTGAGAATAGGTTTCCTCCTTGATCCAATTTAAAAAGTCCAGATTGCCCCCCAGAATGAGCAAGGCCAACAGATAGGGACAGTCATAAGAGTGATTTTCACTAAGTAGCTGCTGAATAACCGAAGGGTGATCCCGCATAGTTTTCGCAAGCATTAAATGTTCTTTTGATTGATCCAAGCTGCCTTACCAATAGAAGATCGACTTCATTTCTCGGGATAAATTAGTACAAGCCACCAATCTCTTCTGTAATAGCAGTTCTCCAAAACGCTCAGCCTCTTCTGGACTGGATGCTGCCAAAGCAACATATGCTCTGTATTTATGCTTGGATTTCCTTGAGCAACATCTGAATTTTGCGTTGTCCTCTGAACTCATTGAAACCAACTGTCACCGCTAGTTGATGTGGTTTAACTCCCTGCAAATGCTCAGCAAAATTCCATCCAATGACTTCTGTAGAGTGAGAAAGTATCCACTTCACGTGATGCTCCTTAAGTAACTGAAATTCCTTTTGTGGGGTTGGCAACGCAAAGAGTGGCTCTGGATTTGCCGAACCAAAGGGTTCAAGTTGTTGAATTTGCTCTACCAAAAGTGCATCTGGTCCCTGTTGCGGCAGCTTTCCATCCAGCAGCAGCTGTGGCCTCAGTTGCTTAGGCAACCAGTCTTCACAGATTCTTGCAAAAGCAGTGCGGAAAGCCTCAAGATTTTCAGGAGCAACTGTACATCCTGCAGCACCCGCATGACCTCCAAAACGAACTANCTGGTCAGCACANTCCTGCAGCGCTTCCTTGAGGTGAAAGTCTGGAATCGCTGACCGTCCTGAGCCCGTGTATCGTTCAGGATTGGCAGTACTCAANAGAATCGTTGGTTTGAAGGTNTTTTCAGCTAAACGTGCAGCAACAATNCCATTGATTCCCTCATGAAACTGNNCTGAGGCAAGCACNAAACCTTTNTGGTCTTCCTGCTGAGCCGCTTGCTCAAAGGCAATGGTCAACATCNCCTGTTCTAGGTTGCGCCGCTCTTCATTCATGTCATTGAGTTGCTGGGCNANTGGCAANGCNTGGTCNAGAGTTGNACTCAGCAATAGTTCTACTGCCAATGAAGCATCATAAAGACGACCCGCAGCATTCATCAGGGGNGCAAANTTAAATCCTAGTGTTGTNGCGGTAATCTCTCCATCAACNNTTTTGACCTGCTTTAACGCTTGGATNGCAGGCCTNGGTTGATTGTTCATTAANTGTAGNCCCNCATGGACAANCAAACGATTTTCATCACGCAGATCGACCACATCTGCAACTGTNCCCAGCGCAGCAAAATCAAGCAACTGCTTTANATTTGGTTCTGGNCGTCNTTCATTCCACCAAGCAACGTCTCGTAGGGCTTTGCGNAAAGCCATCACTAGTTTGAAGGCCACNCCACAGCCGGAAATTTTTTTAAACGGATAGGAACAAGCNGGATGGTTNGGATTGACGGTAACAGTCTCTGGGAGAGAATCNGGGAGAGCTANGTGNTGGTCNGTNATTANNACACGAACACCCTCATTCTGGAGTTNCTGAACTTCTTTGCGAGCAGTAATGCCGTTATCAACAGTAATCACCAACTCTGGTTGNCGCGANAAGATNACATCGANACTNGCTGNGGTCAANCCATAGCCGTGCTGCAATCGCTGTGGAATAAAGTAGTCGAGTTGACTGCNTCCTGCNTCGCGTANAAAACTCAGTAGCAGCGCTGTCGATGTGATTCCGTCGACATCATAATCTCCCAAGATCAGAATGNNGCGATTNTCTCGNAGNAAAGGCAGNACCAACTNAACTGCTTCNTGCATATGNCGGAGNAAAAATGGATCTCGAAGCTGANGAAGTTCTGGTTGNAGAAAGATTNCTACTTCATCNGGTGTACANTAGCCGCGACGNTACANGATANCNGCAACNAGCNGGTGCAAGCCNGTTTCTCGGCTTAAAGATTGNCAGATACTCTCNTCTGCACTAGCTGCAAATAGCCATTGTTTTTGAACTTCCATNTCANGATTCANAGCTTNGGGTATTCTGTAACCAGCCACCTTGGTCNAGGAAACCNTAAATTTCCCNGCTGATCCATGCATCAGTCGCTGCNTAATTNTGCTGACTCTCTGTCAGTTCTTCCTGCTCCCANTTACTGAGTTGGGCTTTCTTTGANATTCGCACNTTGAGNAANATNCCAGCAAGATTTCGTAGTCCACAGGTGACNATNCCCAACTGACGAGCGAGTTGACTAAGTTCAACGAAGCCNTGNGGTANAAACNATCCTAATTGCTGAAGGCCCTTGATNTCATCTCGGATGGCTACCCCAACTTTCTGTGACTCNGGTGATGCCAATAGTTCACGCAGTTCTTCGGGAAATCCNAGCTGGTTCAGGCGAATTAAGTAGACTGTTTCCTGGGTCGCCAATTGCAGNAGGGCAATCGGGAACATCACTCCCTTACGAAAAGAGGGACGGGTCTCNGTATCAAATCCAAGCANTTTTTCANCGNNTAATGCTGGCAGNCAGGCCTTGANACTTTCATGANTTGCCACTAGCTCAATTCTTCCAGAATAGCTNACTAGAGGCAANTCACCGACCTCTTCCTTGGTAATGCGCTTNGGGAACATNAANGACCTATCGGAGGTTTCCANATGAGNGAATNCGTATCACAGAGNATCTTGNGAAAGCACTTGGTTGATCAATTCTTGCGAGAAACCTCGTNGGTANAGTTTTTGAGCNAACTTTCTTTTCGCTGCAGGATCTGTGGGAAATCCGGACTTTCGTNCGAGTGCTTCGNCTTTTTNCCTCAAGANAGATTCATCTACCTCTGAGNCNANNGCTTGCTCGATCCACTGNCCTGCAACNCCACGCTGCTGTAGTTCAGCACGCANCCGATAAGCGCCCCAAGANCGATTGGCCATACGGGAACGAACNAAATTCAGAGAGAAGCGTTCATCACAAAGAAACTTTTGCTCCTCNAGTTGCAACAAGACAGGCTCCACNTCCCTGAATNNAGNGAAACGCTGTCGTAATTTTTGTCGNAGTTCCCAGATGGAGTGTTCGCGTNGGGCAAGCAAGTCCAGAGATTTTTTATATATCTCACGGAATCGGCCAGCAGATTGAATNTGTTCNAGCAGATCGGGTGAAAGTTGCTGTCCTTCGTANAATGATAGCTCTNTCACGGAGAGCGCCAAGNTGCGAACTTCCTCACTATCGGAGNATCGAAGCAGCGCNCTCCCATCTGTTTGCCATTGAATCTGCTCTAANTGCAACATACAAATATGAATCTAGAGCAACTAAAAAAATTNCGCATACGAGACCATCGGGAATTGCCAGAACAGGTCTACGAGCGAATGACNCGCACCAATCCTTATCTGAAGCAGGTGCACGACTATCCGGNTCTGCTGTTACCTCATCCCACCTTGGATCAGATNCAGCAGCATTGGGANCCTNTGCGTGANCGCNCAGANCGAGTGCATGTGGAGATCGGNTGTGGTTCTGGTGGTTATTTGCAAGCCTGGGCNANCCAANATCCACAAGANGCNTTCCTCGGCTTTGAGTTACGCTTCAAACGCCTAACACTNGCNGCTCGNAANCTGNCTCAAGCTCAGTTGACCAATNCTCTGCTTGTAAAAGACNGGGGGGAACTGCTCGGAGAATATCTACCTGAAAAAAGTCTGGACATCCTCCATGTAAACTTTCCAGACCCCTGGCCCAAGAAGGCTCATCGAAANCACNGGCTGTTTTCCANAGAATTNCTGGATCGATTGCTGATTTTCTTTCGNGAANGTGGAGAAATTCGNTTCAAAACCGATCATCAAGAATACTTCNNGATGGTGCTTGANCTACTCCANAACCATCCNAACTACANGATCNGCGCTCTGACGGAAGATCTCTGGAACAGTCCCNTGAATGANGNAAATATCCCTACGGAATTCGAACGACTCTTCAAGTCGAAAGGGCAANNNCAAGTCGGCTTTCTCACTGCCCATTGCTAAATTGAGGNAATNGCCAAATCTNNANAGNCATGNGTCNAANGCATCTATTTTTNACAAAGGAGTGACGGNATGGANTTGACTAAAGCTACNCTAGCTGGCGGCTGCTTCTGGTGTTTGGAAGCAGTCTACCAGCGTATTGAAGGCATCCACCGCGTTGTGAGTGGCTACACCGGCGGACATACCAACAATCCAGATTATCGCTCAATCTGTTCTGGGATGACAGGACATGCCGAGGTTGTCCAACTCGATTTTGATTCAGAGATGGTCAGCTATTCCAAGGTCTTGGATTGGTTCTGGAGAATGCACGACCCCACGACACTCAATCGTCAAGGCAATGACGTTGGCACACAATACCGCTCAGCAATTTTTTATCATTCCGAAGAGCAACAGGCACTGGCTATAAAATCAAAACAGGAAATATCCTCAAAGTTCTCTAGGCCAATCGTCACCGAAATTGTNCCCTTGGGCACCTTTTATCCCGCAGAAGACTATCATCAAAACTACTATCTTCAGCATCCAGAAAATCCCTATTGCCAAGTAATCATCGTTCCCAAACTCCAAAAGTTGAATTTTTCATGACAAATACGCCTAAGAAACTGAAGATTGCTTGTGTACAGCTAACCTCTGGTATTGACCTCGAATACAACCACAAAAAGGTCGAAGTGGCTTTGCAGGAAGCCGTTGAAAACGGAGCACAGTGGATCGTTCTGCCAGAAGCCGCCAACCTGCTGCAACAGAAAAGTGCGCTTGCTCGAGCAACAGCCGTCACTGAAGAAGAAGATCCTGTGCTGAAGTGCTGCCTAGATATTGCTGTCAAAGCAGGAGTCTGGATTCATGTCGGTTCCCTGATTCTTCGCAATTCAACCAGCGACGGACGGTTGCTGAATCGAGGATTTATNATTGATGATCAGGGGAAGATTCGAGCCCACTACGATAAAATCCATCTCTTTGATGCCATTCTCAGTGATCAGGAATCCTATCGTGAGTCAGCAAGTTTTAAGGCTGGCAAGGAGGCAATCCTAGTACAAACTCCTTGGGGAGGATACGGAATGAGTATCTGCTATGACATGCGATTTCCACATCTGTATCGAACGCTCAGTCAAGCTGGTGCGCAATTATTAGCCATTCCCGCAGCTTTCACACGCCCTACAGGCAAAGCCCACTGGCATACACTACTGCGAGCTCGAGCCATTGAAAATGGTTGCTTTGTGATTGCTGCAGCTCAGTGTGGCGAACATCAAGATGGCCGAGCAACCTATGGCCACAGCCTGATCATCTCTCCTTGGGGAGAAATTCTGGCAGAGGCTGGAGAGACTCCTTGCAATCTCCACGGGACAATTTCATTGACGGAACCAGAACGAGTTCGCTATAAGGTACCCGCATGGCAACACCAACCACAGTTTTGTTTGACCTCCTGCTAAGCTCTGCCGATGCGCTTCAGCGATGATTTTGTTCGTGAGGTAGTCAATCGTACTGACCTCGTCCAGTTAATGGAAGAACGAGGTGTCGCTCTACGCCGCACAGGTAGCACTTTCAAAGCCTGCTGTCCTTTCCATTCCGAAAAGACCCCATCCTTCAACGTCAATCCCCAGCGTGGCTTCTTTCATTGTTTTGGCTGCGGAACTAGCGGTGATGCCATTCGTTTTCTGATGTTGTTCGAACGCTTGACCTTCGCCGAAGCAGTTACCGACCTTGCCAACAAGGCTGGTGTAGAGTTGCGTCACGAAGGCAAATCGAATCAGCGCAAACCTGACCAGGAAGCTGGTCTNCATGCTTTACAACTCGCTAGCGACTTCTATCAAAAACAACTGCAAGGNTCNACTGGACAAGATGTTCGTTCATACCTAGATCAGCGTTATGTCCCAGCGGAATGGCAGGGGCGCTTTCAGCTTGGCTTTGCTCCAGATGATTGGCGGCGACTTCACCAGCATCTCCTTACCCAAAAAATNCCTGTTCAGATTCAAGAGCAGTGCGGGCTAGTCAAAAGGGCAGAACAGCAAGAACGTCGCTACGATCGCTTTCGCAACCGGCTGATCTTTCCCATTCGGGATGCTCGGGGACGTTGTATCGGCTTTGGTGGTAGGGTCATTCGTAGCGCAGACCAACCGAAATATTTGAATAGTCCTGAGACCCCATACTACCGTAAAAGCCAGGTCCTCTACGGTCTTTATGAAGGCTTGGAGACGATTCGTCGGAGTCGGGAACTGATTTTTGTGGAGGGGTATCTGGATGTAGTCCGTATGCATCAATACGGCTTTGCTCAGGCAGTCGCTACTTGTGGAACCGCATTAACTCCTGAACATCTGCAATTGATTCGACGTCACGCCAACTCGGTGGTCTTACTGTTNGATGGTGACGCTGCAGGTCAAAAAGCAGCTTTGAAGAATTGTCAGTTGTTTCTGCCTGTTCCCCTAGACACCTACATTCTAACACTTCCNGAAAACGAAGATCCTGATAGCTTTTTGCAGAATGAAGGTGGAGAAGCTTTCACCAAATTGTTAGCGAGGAAGCAACCTCTCTTAGAGTATNTGATCCGGCAAACTTTNGCAAAATATCCTGAAACTGTCCCTGGACGTCAGGAGGCTCTTCNCGAGTTGCTCGCCGCAGCTCAGCCGATTCCTAAACTCGAACAGCGCCAGATGGTNTGGGTGCAGATTGCTGAGGTACTACGTCTACCCAATGAAACGGTTTTTGCTGCNGCAAAGAACTTGACAAATTNNTCTTCAAATAATANAATAGANGGTTCTTCAAATTCTGNNAATNATNNTTCGCNGAATTCTNTAGATGAGCNGTTTTTGCTGCAAGCGCTGCTGGCCGAGACCCAATTGATAACTCTTGCTAAGCAGTTTTTGCGTCCAGAAGATTTCCGACACTCCCTCTACCGGCAACTGTATGAACAACTGTTGCAGCTCCCAGACGAAGTATCTAGNGCAAACCTTCCACAACAATTTGCCAAGGAGCAACCAGAGTTAGCAAGCGAATTAGCGGCTTTGTACGCTACCGACTTCTTACACGAACATCTTGAGTCTCAGTTCCGTCTTTCTCTGCGCCGTCTAAAGGAACGTCACCTGNGCGAATATCGTCAGGAACGCTTGCAACTGGTAGCGCCCAATTCAACAGAACATGCTCTGTTGGGACGCACCTTACGNCAGATGGAAGAAGAGTTGAACCGCATTTTCAAACCTCGCTAAGTGTGAGCCCATGAACGCAAATGCCCACTCCTCCTCNCAAGCCCAAGCCGAACAAAANATTTTNGACAANNTAATCCGNGAANTGATCGCAGANGGNCGNGACAAAGGATTNGTNACTCTTGACGAAATCAATGCTCAAATCAGTAGTACNACAACCCCTGAACAGTTNGAGCGNNTCCTCAACGTTCTCTCTGATATGGACATTGAGGTCCTTGATTCAAGTAAAAANGTCAGCCTTGGCAAGCNGGAAAGCAGTAATGACATGGACTTTGAGCCTGCAGAGGAATTAGATCTGGAGCCGGGAGTTGACAACAACACTGATGACCCCGTACGCATGTATCTGCGCGAGATGGGTGGCATTGAACTACTCACTCGAGATGGAGAGGTTTCGGTTGCTCGGCAGATTGAGGAAGGCCATCAGGAATTGATCGAAATCTTCGTNGAATCCAATCTTGTACTATTGCACCTGTTTGATGTCGCCAAGAAATTGCGCTCTGAAAAACTGCGTGCTCGCCATATAATNTCAGGACTTGATGAGGACGACAATGTCATAGAAGATGAATCCAAGGCAACACGAGAATTGATCCAGAACTTGGATCNAGCACGAGAAGANTATAACATTGTCGTTGGCCTTCGGCAACAATNCCANGAGCGAGAGTTGACNGAGGAAGAGCAAGCCTTAATGACCAGGCACAAGCAAAATTACCAGCNCACGATTCGCAGTATCAACTTCAACTCTCGGCAAATCGACAACATGTGCAGCTTGATGTTCAAGCACAAGGGCAAGATCGATTTGACCTATCGTCAATTGGATCGATATAGGCAAAATCTGGTTCTCGATTTGGATGCTGCTGACGAACTCTTTACAGAGTGGGAGCAAGCTCANGAAGCNGAGAATGAANAGCTNGAAGCTNCAATTAGACAGCGGATTAAAGAGCGAGCCAAACAGCCTTTCAATATNGCCCGACGTGTCTACGAGAAAATACAGGCTTGCCGACAGCGGATTGCGACGATGACCGAGCGCACTNNTCTAGACTGGGAAGCATTTCAATTGGAAGTAAAGAAGTTGCGGCAAGCCGAGCGCAACGTGAAGTTTGCGAAAAGCCAGTTGGTTGAAGCAAATCTACGACTCGTGATCAGCATCGCCAAGAAGTANACAAACCGTGGCCTACAGTTTCTGGATCTGATTCAGGAAGGAAACATTGGGCTAATGAAAGCCGTGGACAAGTTCGAGTATCGGCGGGGCTACAAGTTTTCAACCTATGCAACCTGGTGGATTCGTCAGTCGATTACCCGAGCGATTGCTGATCAGGCGAGGACTATCCGCATTCCTGTGCACATGATCGAGACCATCAATAAGCTCTCTCGCACCTCTCGTTCACTGATTCAAGAATTTGGGAGAGAACCAACACCAGATGAACTGGCCGAACACATTGGCATGCCGCTTCACAAGGTGCGAAANGTTCTCAAGATCGCTAAGGAACCGATTTCCCTCGACACGCCTATCGGGGATGANGAAGATTCACAACTCAAGGACTTNATTGCTGATGAAAAAGCCAGTAACCCATCAGATGCAACCACGAAGGCGAATCTGGGAGACCTAACACGAACTGCCTTAGGGACCCTAACTNCACGAGAGGAAAAGGTCCTACGCATGCGCTTTGGGATCGATGAAGTCAAGGATCACACCCTTGAAGAGGTTGGACANGACTTTGACGTAACGCGGGAGCGAATTCGCCAGATTGAAGCCAAGGCACTCCGCAAGTTGCGNCATCCGACAAGGAGCAAACTACTCAAATCCTTCCACGAAGGTTGAAATGGATTTGACGCATCGTCCACGGCGGTTACGGCGGAATGCTCCGATTCGGTCTTTGGTACGGGAAACCTTGCTGGCTCCACAGCAGTTGATCTACCCTCTCTTCGTCGCTGAAGGGAAGGGGCTGCGTGAGCCAATCAGTACCATGCCGGGTCAACATCGACTTTCTGTAGATGAATTGGTCAAAGAGTGCCAAATGGCATACGAGCTGGGAATTGGTGCTGTCAACCTATTTGGTTACTCGACAGAAAAGGATGACAAGGCTACTAATGCCTACGATCCACAAGGGCTAGTGCCACGAGCCATTCGGGCGATCAAGGCTGCGCTACCCGATTTTTGTGTCCAGACCGATGTTGCCCTTGATCCTTACACTATCCATGGCCACGATGGCTTGGTGGTGGGAGAAGAGATCGTCAACGATAAGACTGTTGAGGTCCTTTGTAAAATGGCAGTTTCTCATGCTGAAGCTGGGGCCGACTGGATTGCTCCCTCCGACATGATGGATGGTCGAGTAGGAGCAATCCGTGAAGCACTGGATGCTTCTGGGTTTGAGCAAGTTAGCATCTTGGCTTACACCGCAAAGTACGCATCCTGCTTTTATGGCCCCTTCCGAGGTGCCCTGGATTCTGCACCTAAAAAAGGTGATAAGAAAACTTATCAGATAGATCCCGCAAACTGGCGTGAGGCTCTAAGAGAAGCGGACCTGGATATTTACGAAGGAGCGGATGTGATCATGGTCAAACCAGCCTTGGGCTATCTCGATGTAATAACCCGGCTGCGGGAAGCCTTTGATGTACCAATTGCCGCCTACAACGTATCTGGAGAATATGCCATGATCTGTGCTGCTGCAGAAAAAGGTTGGATTGACCAGGAACGTGCTATGATGGAAGCTCTGCTCTCAATTCGTCGAGCCGGAGCGGATATGATTCTCACTTATTTTGCTCCCGCCGCTGCTCGGCGACTTCAGCAGCACGCCATCTCTTTTTCTTGAGTCCCGCTCCTTTCAAATCTTAAATCGGCCAATCTTATCCTTGTCTAAGGAATGCTGGGGCGCGTATTTGCCGTTCTAAGCTCGGCTTTCCTGCTGTACCTCCATAGGGTTCTCATACGCTGGGGGCAAAAAACCACACCAGCCCTGACTTCCAATTTCTATCTCTTTGTCCGCTTTTTGCTCTGTTGGATAATTCTCTCCTGTGTCTTGTACCGAGTTAGAAAGCTCCCCAGAACAGAGGATAGTGGCTGGGTTGCTCTTCGTACCATTGCCAACCTGCTCTCTGTTTTCTACTTCTACCAAGAAGTCCAAGAGACCGGATTAGCTGAGACCAATATTTTCAACATGACCTATCTGGTGTTCATCATCGTACTCAGTTGGTTGAGTCTATGAGAAAGAGGATTGGTGAGCTCTACGTTGACCCTCATTGCCTTTGTCGGCATTGTGCTGGTGATGTTTCCGGGGAGATTTTATTGACAGAAAGGCAATTTTTGGGGGATTGCCTCATGATTCATTGCTGCTTTTGGCGTGATTGCACTCAATCGAGCCAAACAGCACAATACAACCACAGATTTGTTGTTTTACATTTTTGGCAAAGGTGCTGTGATCTGCCTAGCAGGGTTCTATCAAGAGATTTTCTGGCCAGGCTGGCTTGAATTTCAATAATGATTTGGCATTGCAGCGCTTAGTTTTACTGGTCAATATGCTCTGACGCTAGGGTTCCGCTATGTGACTCCTGTGATAGGGAGAATCTTCTTCTCCAAACGTATTCGAATTGCTGCGGGCTTAGGACCGATTTTGCTTACAGTAGAAGCACTTTCACTAGTTGGCTAGTTGGGAGCTACCCTGATTTTTCTTGCCAAGATTTTGCTGGCTCATCGCCTTTGGCAAGGTGCTGACAAACAGACAATTCTATGAAAGATTTTGCTCACAATATTCTAGATCATTTGCCTTCGGCATTACTCGTATGTAATCAGCGTGGGCAGGTTATTTATGCCAATGAAGCAGCGTCCAGGCTCTGGCAAAAAGATCCACAAAAACTCTGCACAAAGCCTTTTGATCTACTCTTTCTAGGTGATGAAACCCTTCTGTCTAAACTTCATCAAGCCTTACGGCATGGGAAGGAATTCAACGCAAGAGAGTATCAGATTGATGCCCCAAATCTACGACAGGGAGTCTTTGAACTTAGCATCAGCCCGGTCTACGAAGATGGCAAAATCGTCAGCGCTCTCATAACTCTCTATGACATATCAGCTCAGCTTGACAAGCAGGAGCGGGGGCAGCAGTTGCGTCTCAACGACGCAATCGGAATGTTAGCTTCCTCGATGGCTCATGAAATTCAAAATCCTCTGGGTGGAATCAAGGGGGCTACTCAACTACAAATGAGAGATTTGGAGGAACTAGGGATCTCCACAGAGCCTTCGGAGATGGTTTTGGAGGAAATCAAGCGAATTGAGCGCCTCTTAGAAGAGTTGCTTCTGCACTCTGACCCCCTACCCTTATCGGCCCAGCCCTTTAATATCCACGAAGTACTGGAGACTGTCATTTGGTTTGAAGAAAACCGAGGCAATCGGCGATTGCAGCTCAACCGTATTTTTGACCCATCTCTACCTGATATTGAAGGCGATCGCGATAAGTTGCACCAAGTCTTTTTGAACTTAATCAGAAACGCCATTGAAGCGTCTCCCGAAGGTGGGGAAGTGACGATCCGCAGTTCTTTCTGTAGTCAATGGCAGCTAGCTGGAAAACATCTCACTCCCCAGCGAAAATACATGCTGATCGAAGTAGAGGATCAAGGACCAGGGGTAAATGACAAACACATAAGTCAATTGTTTCGACCACTCTTTACAACGAAACCAAATGGACACGGACTCGGTTTGTCAATTTCCTATCGAATCATTCAATCTCATGGAGGCCTCCTGAATTATCAACCGATTCCTAGAAGCGGAGCCTTGTTTCAAGTCTATCTACCTACCCAGCAACTGGGTTGATTTCGGCTTATTGGCCTAATTTGTGCCAAGGATTTTCATCTTGTCATCGAGTCAGAGCATCGCTAGCTTGGGGTACATTTTTGTCTCTTTGCTCATAAGTCCCAGTCAGGGAGGTATTTTTTGATCGAAAAAACCCAGATTACTACCGGAGTCTACTGGGTTGCCGTTCCAAAGGCCCAACTTCGTATTCTTTGTGGTTGTCCAGCCGACTGCGTCAAGCACTTAATGAAAAAAGGCTTGATACAGTGGGTCGAGAAGAACGGCGTAAAGTATGAAACCGGACCCAACGCTATTCTACTCTCAGACCTGTCACTGCAAAACGGACATTTTGCTAATCTTGCAGAATTCCCAGTGCTGCAGATGCTCTATCGCCAGGGCATCATAATCCCTAAACACCCTAACAATACAGGAGATAAGCCGATCCTGATCGGTAAGGAAGAGATTGTTCGCTCCCAAATGAATTACATCTACCGGGGCAACTATGGCCTGATCTCCCAGCAGGAAATTGAAGCAGCTGGCATCACTCCTGATGTCGCTGATGAGATGATGCGACTGAAACTTCGCTTCGCCTTCGGTAGTATCCGCCCAACAGAGGATTTACTCGAAGACTGCGTTGTTCGTGATCAGGCAATAGAGATTCGAAACGGGGTGTTTGTCCGCAGACTCGGCTTCAATGTATACGAGTTCGGTTACGAAGAAGACTCCGTGCAGGTCGATCTGAACCTAAGTGAGGGAGAGGCTTACGAAACCCCCTATGACCTCGGAGCACATCAGGTCAGCCGTGATTACTTCGCGGTAACGCACTCCGGAGAGGGTGATGGATGGGATATTAACCGCCCCTGCATGGCCAGTATCGTAACTTTTCAGGGGCGTATTTATCTAATTGACGCTGGGCCCAACATCGCTCATACCCTCAATGCCCTGGGAATTAATGTCAATGAGGTCGAGGGGATTTTTCACACCCATGCACATGATGATCACTTTTCAGGATTGACCTCCTTAATTCGATCTGATCATCGTGTTAAGTACTACTCGACTCGACTTGTTCGTGAATCAGTTACCAAGAAATTGGCAGCCCTGATGTCAATTGATGAGAATCAATTCGATGAGTTTTTTGAGGTGCACGACCTGGAATTTGATACTTGGAACAACGTCAACGGCTTAGAAGTCTTCCCAGTGTTTTCTCCTCATCCAGTAGAGACCAATATCCTCTTCCTACGTGCTCTTTGGAAGGAGGGCTATGTCACCTACGCCCATCTAGCAGACATCACCTCCTTCGATGTTTTGGAGCAAATGATCAGTGATGACCCCGATACACCTGGAATTTCTCGTGAATTCTACGAACGAACTCGTTCCCATTACCTAACCAAAGTAAATCTGAAGAAGATTGATATTGGAGGTGGGATGATACACGGTTTAGCCACTGATTTTCGGACAGATAATTCTACAAAAATTGTACTTGCACACAAGGCCAGTCCTTTAACTAATCAAGAAAAAGAAATTGGTTCTGGTCTGGCTTTTGGGATGACAGACGTACTGATTCCGGGAAAGATCGACTACTACCTAAAGTACGCGGCTAAGTATCTGAATGCATACTATCCAACTGTACCAGAGAGTGAGATCAACATGCTGCTGAACTGCCCAAGGGTATCATTCAGCGCAGGTACCATTTTGCTCAAAAATAACGAAGCCCCAGCTCACGTTTATCTAATTTTGACTGGAAGTGTGGAGTTCATCCGCGCCGAAAGTAAAGTCAACAATATCCTCTCTGCAGGTTCGCTTGCTGGTGAAATGGGTGCCTTGTTTGGGCTGATCAACTTCGGCACCTACCGAGCTGCTAGCTATATTGAAACTCTTCAGATTCCCAGTCATCTTTTCGAGGAGTTTGTTGCGCGCAACCGGATCTTCAACGAAATCCAGCGAGTACAGGATCGTATTGAGTTCATGCGGTCTACCTCTCTGTTTGGAGAGTCTGTTTCTTATCCAATTCAGACCAAGATCGCCCAGGTGATGGAGCAGGAGTTCTATCCCGAAGGCAGTGAGATCAAACTCAACCAACCTTCTTTGGTGTTGATTCGTCGAGGTCAGGTTGAGTTGTTAATGGAAGGTAAGACCCCACTGGTTGTGGAAGAAGGCGAATTCTGTGGTGAAGAAACGATTCTTGGACAGCAGCGTCGCTTCCTGATAAAAGCGGTTAAGGACTCACGAGTGTACAAGATCGGTGACTCAGAGTTGCTTCGAGAAATTCCAATTGTACGCTGGAAACTGCTAGAACGTTCCGAGCAACGCAGCAGCGCGTTTTGGCTAGGAGCATAAATTTAGCGTGTACCTAGACGAGAGAGCTCTTCACGAATCCATTGTTGAATAGCTGGACGGTAGAGTTCTAGTAAGTCTTCGCCCAACTGCGTTAACGTGTAGCCTCGTCCTTGGCAATGAAAGCATTTCTGTGAAAGGTGAGGCTGCAAAGTATCAATTTCTAGATATCCTAATTTTCGACCACTCCCCTCACAAACTTTACAAGATTCCTTGAAATCTGCGAGTAAACTTGGTGGCTGGTTTGGTTGCATACTCTGCCTAAAAATTCTGTTAATAAATCACAATCATGATTGTTCCTGATACTCACCTCCGCCAGATGGTCGCTCAGGGCTATCTCCCAGAGGGAGTCAAAATTGGCCCCTCTAGCGTAGATCTCACCTTGGGCAATAGCTTCAGCTGGCTGGCTCCCTCTCGAAGAAAAATTGTGCTGGGTGAACCTGTTGAGTATGCCTCTGAAATAGCTGATAGCTATGAGTTGCTACCCAATCACTTTGTCCTTGCCACAACGTGTGAGAGCATCCAGATTCCTAACAACATGGCTGCTTACGTTGAGGGACGTTCCAGCATTGGTCGACTCGGATTGCAGGTCCAAAACGCNGGCTTTATCGATGCTGGTTTTGAGGGNCAGATCACTCTGGAACTGGAAAACCAGTCACCATTTCCAATCATTCTGCAAGTCGGGGTTCGTATCTGTCAAATCGTGTTTGTCCAGATGCTCGAGACGGCAGAGCAGCCTTATGCAGGTAAATANCTAAATCAACGTGGGGCCACTCCGAGTCGCCTAGATCAAGACTCTGAGTTCGAATGACTCCGCAAGCCCTGGTTTTTGCCGCTGGACTCGGCACCCGCTTGGCTCCTCTGACAAAGNAACTTCCCAAAGCACTCGCCCCAATTCACNGNATTCCTGCCCTTGAGTGGATTCTGCGAAAACTCGAACAGCAGCAGGTCCAACAGATCGTGATCAACACGCATGCACACGCAGAAAAGATCCATCGCTTTATTGAAACCCGTACTCCTTCTTCTCTGAATCTACAAATTTCTCACGAACTAATCCTTCTTGATACTGGTGGTGGACTACGACGAAGTCGTTCTTTTTGGTCAACAAATATGCCTATTTTACTGCACAATGCAGATGTCTTCTCCAACGCTGATTTGANCCCCGCTTGGCAAGTTCACTCTGGAACCAATCCTCTGGCAACTCTTCTCGTACAGGAGCGCCCTACCAATAATCACCTGCTAGTTGATGAGGCCGGTCTTCTCTGTGGTGTTCACTATGTGAAGCAGCAGGATCACCGCATCCTACGAGACCCCGTTGGCAGCCTGCGAGAAGTCGGCTTCTGTGGGATTCATTTGGTTGCCCCAAGGATTTTTGAAGTTTTGCCTGAGCAGGAAGTCTTTAGAATTATCCCCGTTTANCTAGAGCAGGTCACACGAGGTGAGGAAATCCGAATCATNGATATCAGTTCCGCCTATTGGCGAGATATCGGCACATTGAGCAGTCTCCAACAGTTAGAATCTGACTGGCTAGCCGTTCCAAGACTAGCCGATGCTCACCGTGGGTGCTCGCCACATTCAANTAAGGCGTGATCATACGGTCCAGCCTGGCCTTCCTGTAGTACTTGGTAGTTTTCATGTCCACACTTCTGAAATGCTTGCAGACCCAGGACCTCTCGCTCACCTTGAGGAAAATAGAGCTCATGGCGGTTTGATGAGCAACCTATCAGCAGNGGTAGGCTCAGTAACCACAACCAATTTTTCATTCGACTACCTATTTACGACTGTTCATTAAACATGCTGATTCAAAGTTCTTAAAATTTTTCAGCTTCGTAGTGTTCTCAAAATTATTGAGGGCTTTAGTTGGAGTGGTTTATCAATTGCTATTTCGGGAATTATCTCAATCGCAGTGATACTTCTGTACTGAACATGGAGATCAGCGCCAGAAGTCCTGCATTGCTTGGTAACTACTCTCATGAAACCCTCGTGCCATTTTTTGGTAAGTTTCACTTGGTTGCTTCTCCTCTCTACTCCCCTCGCTGCTCAAGGCATTGATAATCAGACAACTATCAGTTGGATTGGATCGGGGAGTGTTGAAGGTTCTTATGTTACAAAAAGTGGTAATAAATCTATTGATCTGACTGGTGATTCACTCGAAATCATGTTTTGGCAGGATAGAGAGAAATCAGGTTTTTTTGATGGGTTGCAACTACTCCAATTAGAACTTTCAGGAACGGGAATTGACGGTAGTGGCATTTCGCACGAGCCTAAATTAGAAGTGCTCAGCCTACAGTACCATCTCGGCTGGAATGGGAATCTGTTCAACTTTATGCACCTACAATTCTTTGTGTCCTACGGAATTGGCCAAACTCGCTTCAGCGTAGCGCTACAACAGGGACAGACGCGGTCGAAAAATTTCGAAGAACAACAGGCTTATTCCGATATGACTAGCTACGGCACAAATCTGATTCTAGAACTAACGGACCGTTTGTGGCTCGGTTATTCAACAGTTTATGTACAGGATTCACAGTCAGTAGACTATGGATACACTCAAAGCGAGTTTTCCCCTACGGATTATCAATCCATTTTAATTGTTTACAAATGGCAAGCCTCCTCAAATTCAAACCAAAGGATTCCAGAGGTTACTGCGACAAACCGATAATACTTTTTGCAAAATGAAACGTGAATAGTGGCTGATTTAAGTCGAACAAATCTATCAGCTTTTTGTCCTCTCTCTAGCTGTTCGGACCTTTACCGAGCAATTGTTTGAATAACTCACCAAACAACTACAATAAAACTTTCGCGTTACATGTACGTTTCTCGCTTGTCAGAAAATTTCTGATCGCTATTCTCAAGAGACTCATTTAACCCATCATCTTTAAGGAGATCATGCTGAACGCGATTCGTATTTACGAACAGGGAGGTCCGGAAGTCATGTGCTGGGAATCCGTCGATCTACCTGAACTTGGTTCTGAAGAAATCCGTATTCGTCATACAGCCATTGGCCTGAACTTCATTGACACCTATCAGCGGAGTGGTCTCTATCCTCTCAACCTACCCTGTGGACTAGGTAAGGAAGCCGCTGGTGTTGTGGAAAAGATTGGTAGTGCAGTCAAGGAATTCAAGAAAGGAGATCGGGTTGTCTATGTGGGTGGGACCAATGCTTATAGTGAAGTCTCTCAGATTGCGGCTAACCTGGTGGTTCCCATTCCAGATGAAGTGAAAGATGAAGTCGCCGCAGCCTCCATGCTGAAAGGGATGACCGCAGAATACCTGATACACCGTATCGGAAGAGTTCAGGCAGATGATGTGATTCTCTTTCACGCTGCTGCTGGAGGAACTGGACTGATTGCCTGTCAGTGGGCGAAAGCCTTGGGTTGTACAGTGATTGGCACGGTCAGTTCGCCCGCCAAAGAATCTTTGGCTCGAGATAACGGATGTGACTTCGTGATCAATTATGAGCAAGAAAACTTCTTGGATCAGGTAATGGAAATCACCAATGGGGAGGGCGTTCGGTTGGTCTATGATTCAGTAGGGTGCGACACTTTCGAGGGAACGATCGGCTGTCTGAGTACAAGAGGTTTGTTCGTGAGCTTTGGTCAATCTTCCGGNCCGNTGCCTCCGGTGGATCTGCGAGTCTTCAATCCAAAGAGTTTGTTCTACACGCGCCCAACACTCTTTTCCTATATTGCTACTCGTGCCGAATTGCTCGACAGTTCCCAGGCACTGTTTGGAGCTCTTGGTAGTGGCAAGGTCAAGATTTCGATCAATCAACGCTATCCTCTAAGTGAAGTTGCGCAGGCCCACGCTGATCTCGAAGGCCGCCGAACAACAGGATCTACTGTTCTGATTCCCTGACAAAATCTTCACAAAGCTATGGGNTACTCAGTCGAGGGAGACCCCTAACTTATGCTGCCTGATTCGTGAACTTGACTAGTTCTTCCAAGCGTTGCCAAGCCTTGCCAGATTCTACTAGTTGTGTTGCCTGCTCCACACCATCCCTCAGGTTCTCTGCCTTTCCTGCGACTACCAGAGCNCCTGCAGCATTATAAAGAGCGACATGTCGTGGGGTACCCTGGTTTTTTTCTTGAAGAATCTCTCGAATCATCAAGGCACTCTCTTCTGGACTATTAACNCGCATCTCCTCCAAATTGCCGTTCGGCAGGCCTACATCTTCAGGTTCCAGTTGATACAGTTCGACCTTACCATCTCGGAGCTCCGCAACATGGGTTTTGGCTGTTGTNGTTAGCTCACAAAGACCATCAGCACCATGAACCACAAGCGCGCGTTCTGCCCCAAGTTCCGCAAGTACCTGAGCAATTCGAAAAGTCCATTCAACATTGGGCACACCCACCAGCTGGCGATGAACTTGAGCTGGATTGGTCAATGGTCCAAGAATGTTGAAAACTGTCTGGATTCCTAGCTCTCGACGAATTGAACCAGCAAATCGCATTGCAGGATGGTGCTTAATNGCATAACAGAAGCAGAGTTTTAATTCCTGCAGGCAAGCTTCGACTTGCGAAAGGTCCAAATCAATTTTTACTCCCAGTGCCTGTAGAGCTTCTGCACTACCGCTACGTCGCGTGTTGCTCCGATTTCCGTGCTTGGCAACAACAGCTCCTCCAGCAGCGGCAATCAACGCAGCACAGGTGGAAATATTGAAGGTACTGATNCCATTCCCCCCGGTACTGCAAGTATCAATTGCGTCACTTGGAGCCTGGATTTTTTCGGAGCGCTCTCGCATGGCACGCGCTGCACCGACAATCTCATCTGTAGTTGCACCTTTGGCCTGGAGCAGGGCAAGTAACGCAGCTGCCTGTGTAGGAACCGCTTCTTCACTCATGATCCAGAGAATCATCTCCTGAGCTTCTTCCCGGCTCAGATTCTTTCGTTCGAGTAACTTAACTAGCAGTTCTTTCATCAACAGGACTCCACANAATCAGGGAAATGGATNAGGTTTTTTNGGGAAAGTTGTGGGCCCCACAAAGAGTCCAACCGGGNTGGATAATTGTCTTGGAATGGTAGTCAAAACTGGAATTTCAATAACTTCTTCTTCCTCCTGATACTGCAACCACTGCTCATATAGCATGGCTACTTCATTCAGGTTGTTCGGATCCTTGCGTNCCAACTGATCCAGCATCGAGGGATTATCGGTCANCAAGAAATCCTCTTCTACTTCCTGTACTGTTGCTGGCTTCTTAACTGAGATAGTTTCGGGCATCAGCGCCATGATCCGCAGGTTGTACTTCAACTGTTCCCAAGCTCTGTTTAATCCNCTGGGAATTGCTTCCCATGGCAACGTATGCACCAGCCCGAAAGCNCCAACAGTCAGCAAAGCAAGACCTCGCAGAATTGGCAGGAAAGGTAGAGCAGTGTAGATACGTACACTCAGATAGAAACAAACCGCACCGATCACTGCAGTAGCCTCTTGGTGAGGNAAATGCTGCAAGATCCACTGTGAACCCAACAGCCCCAAGTAACCGTAGCTCCAGAGCCCTTGGAATGGGACTGTGCTATGTTCCAGTGTNAGNACTAACACATGCAGAATNGAAAGGAACCAGCAAAGCAACANGGCATNATACCATCCGCTGAGCAGAGAAAAGCGATGCCAATGTGGTCTACTCAGAGGGATCAGAAACCAGAACAGNAAAGGAGTNGGTGGCCCAAANATNTCCAGCAGCGANCCCCCAATCAATGCACCTGGCANCCCCANCCAATTGTGTATTCCCTCCGGCGGNGTCAANGGNCTAAATACCGTAGGATCAACAAACTCAGCTGTCGCCAAAGCTACTCCACCGAGCAGCGCCAGTACNAGNAAAAACNNGTCAGNCCGCCAACGTNAGCGTGGCGNCNCTTCCAAATTGATCGTATCCACTGCGAAAATCCTTTCCTAACATCCCACCCATCCTGGGTGNGGAATCCAAAATTACTTNNCAGGTAGCAGTCCCTGGNTTTTCAGAATTGTNTAAATCTGTTCTGCTACCGGAGGAATGACATAAGAATCAATGNGCTCTCCCAACAAAGCNACCTCCCTCACNAGTGTGGAACTAACCACAAAAAGATCTGGCCGACCAAACAGGCAGAAGGTTTCTANTTGAGGNTCAATCCCCAAATTNCCAATNGCTTGTTGCAGTTCCCCATGAAANTCGTTTGTACTGCGCAATCCCTTGATGAGCACACTCGCACCTTTACTNTGTGCATAGCGTACAGTNGGNCCNTGATAGGCATCAACNCTCACGTTCTCNAAACNNGGTAGATGATCCACATACGCCTGCATCATCTCCTTGCGTTCTTCCTGAGTGAAGAGATACTCCTTCTCCGGATTCACAGCCGCCGCCCAGTAGACGTGCTCAAAGTGCCAGGCGGCACGCGTAACGATATCAGCGTGCCCGAGGGTCGGAGGATTAGAACTAGTCGGGTAAATAGCCACACGNGTTGGGGCCATGGAGCGCTTCTCCAAGGAACAAGGAAACAGGAATCACTGCAGGCGCTGCTGCAACTCATGCAGCAGATTTAGTGCCTCCAGTGGGGTGGTTTGCGATAAATTGAGCGCTCGTAATTCCTCAACTAGCCAGGAATCGTCAGCAAACAATGAAAGTTGCAGTTGGGCTCCGTTGACAGATGCTTGTGTTGTTGCTTCTTGATGCATGATTTGATTATCATAAATGGGCGGAACCGCTTGAACTACGTGTCCCAAAGTATGGGNCTGCTCAAGAGTCTGCAAAATCTGCTGGGCCCGCTGAATCAACAGGGGTGGCAGTCCAGCCAGTCGAGCAACNTGTACTCCGTAGCTCTTGTCCGCTTCTCCCNGACTAATCCTGCGTAANAAAACAATGCATTCACCATCTTCCTCTATGTGTACGCTTGCATTCACAACTCCGGCCAATTGCTGCGCNAGTTCTGTGAGTTCATGATAGTGCGTCGCACAGAGTGTCAGTGAGCCCAATTCGTGGAGATGTTCTACAATCGCCCAAGCAATGCTGATTCCGTCAAAGGTACTCGTACCGCGACCAATCTCATCTAAGACGATCANGCTNTTTTCCGAAGCATTGTTGAGAATTGCTGCTGCCTCGTTCATTTCCACCATGAAGGTACTCTGTCCCTGACTGAGGTTGTCAGAAGCCCCAACTCTAGTAAATACTCGATCTACTAGCGTCATTTCAGCGGAAGCAGCTGCCACAAAACAGCCAGTTTGGGCCATCAATACGTTCAGAGCGACCTGGCGCATGAATGTCGACTTACCGGCCATATTGGGGCCTGTAATCAGCAGAACTTGTCGCCTTTCTTCCTCNAAGTCAATGTCATTCGGGATAAATGGTTCGCCCAGATCCAGTTGCTCAATCACTGGATGCCGAGAAGCCTGTAAACGAAGTTTTCTCGAATGTTCAGTTTCCAGTAAGCAAGGTCTTACATAGTTGGCTGCCAAAGCCAGTTCTGCCCAACCGGACAGAACATCTAAAATAGCTAATTTGCGAGCACTTTCCTGAAGGCGTCCAAGTTGTTGAAGAACCTCCTGTCTTAGTCTAGCAAACAGTGCTTGCTCCAACTCCACACTGCGTTCTTCTGCGCTAAGAATTTTCTCTTCAAACTCCTTGAGTTCNTGAGTGATATAGCGTTCCCCATTGGTCAGAGTCTGCTTGCGAAGATAATGGCTGGGAACCCGATTCTTGTGAGCATTACTGACTTCCAAATAGTAGCCAAAAACCTTATTGAAGCCTAGCTTAAGGCTGGCAATACCACTTCGTTCGCGCTCCTGTTGNAACATTCGATTGAGAAACTCTTTGGAATCTGTGGTCAAGAGCCGTAGGTCATNCAACTCCTGCGATACTCCATCGGAGATGTAACCGCCCTCTGCCAATTTCAAGGAAGGCTCTGGCAGCAACCNCTGTTCCAGTAAAGTAAGCANGTCTTTCAGGGGATCAAAGGAAGCACCCACCTCGACCAATAACGGGGNTGACAAGGGTGCCATCAANTCNGGTAACAATTGCAAGGGTTCCAACGAACTACGCAAAGAGAGGAAGTCGCCGATGCCTGCAACTGGCAAACTAATCCGCCCCGCAATTCTGGGCAGATCCTGGACATGAGACAACTGCTCACGTAGTCCCTGTCGCATTCGACCCAACTGCTGGAACTCTTCGATCGCATCATAGCGAGCTTCCAAAGATCCATTATCTAATAGTGGATAGCGTAGCCACTGTCTCAACTGGCGNGCTCCCATCGGAGTCACACATTGATTGAGCACATGAAAGAGTGTATGCCGCTTCTGTCCGGTGGAAGTTTCGAAGATCTCCAGATTGCGGATAGTTGTTTCATCCAGTGGCATTGTCTGACTCCGTTGTAACTGACGGATACTGGTTATGTGCGACAAGCTGCACTGTTGTGTCTCACCCATGTACTGCAGCAATGCTCCAGCAGCCCGTNTTCCTCGCATCAATTCCTCCACACCAAACCCAGCAAGGTTCAGTGTGCCAAAATGTTCGAGAAGTCGCTGCCGTGCAGTCTGCGTGTCAAAATCATAAGCCGAGCGGATGGTCACTACCTGATCCCCAACCTTCGGAAGTTGCTTCAGTAGTTGTAGGATGGTCTGTACAAACTGAGCTTCACCCTCAGTTCGAGCCTCTGGAAGCAATACCTCGCTTGGTTGTAGCTGACGCAAAAAGTCTAGGCACAACGACTTTTCACTTTCTTCAAACTCTGTGATTTCNAGTTCACCAGTTGANAGATCCGCCCTGGCNAGCCCAATACCAGCTGGACGCACCTGCCAAAGCAAGGCAACCAGATAGTGGTTGTCGTCAGGGGNAAGAAGTTCNGGGGAAACGGTNGTTCCAGGTGTNACAATCCGNNNAANTTCNCGNTTNACTAGGCCTTTGGCTTTGGCAGGATCTTCNGTCTGTTCACAAATAGCGACCTTGTATCCAGCAGCGGTCAGACGATTNAGATAGCTCTCANAAGCTCGATAGGGGACNCCACACATTGGAATNGCCCCTTCCTGCTGNTTGTTCCGAGAAGTCAGCGCAATCTGGAGAATGGGNGCAGCTNTCACTGCATCNTCCCCGAACATTTCGTAGAANTCTCCCATGCGGAAGAAGAGNATCTTNTCCGGATGNTGCCGCTTGGCATCATNGAANTGGCGCATCATCGGGGTTTNACTGGCCGGCTGGGACATCGACAANTGAGGCTGGGGAGTGGCGTANNACAGAGGCCTAAAGATCAATTCAAAGTACGGAGGGTCAAAAAAGTTGCAAGTGAGAATCCTGTTGCTAATGGCGAGAATGGCAGTCAAATCAGGTGGATTGACCTAGAAAAGAAAGTTGACATCACCGTAAATTTTGCATAATATTGTTCGCTTTCCTTAGCTGGCTTAGCTCAGTTGGTAGAGCAGCTGATTTGTAATCAGCAGGTCGGGGGTTCAAATCCGTCAGCCAGCTCCAGGAACGATTGTGTGGGGAGATTCCCGAGCGGTCAAAGGGGGCAGACTGTAAATCTGTTGGCTAAGCCTTCGAAGGTTCGAATCCTTCTCTCCCCACCACCAGCGATGGGCCCGGGTAGCTCAGTGGTAGAGCGTTTCCTTGGTAAGGAAAAGGTCGGCAGTTCAATCCTGCTCTCGGGCTCCAGTGACATTGAACCGTCACCTTGTACAGGCCAGTAGCTCAGCTGGTAGAGCAGCGGATTCCAAATCCGCAGGTCGCAGGTTCGACCCCTGTCTGGCCTGCACAGCACCAAGCAATGATTCCCCCCCTGTCTCGGTTCTGGCAGACCCGTTATCACGTCCAATCAAACAAGGCCATGTTCAGTAGAATCCGTCAATTTTTTATTGACGTCCAAGCCGAATTTAAACGTATCCAATGGGCGACCCGCGAGCGCACGATCCGGCAAACTTCGATCGTGGTTCTGGTATCGCTGATCATCGCCATCTATCTGGGGGTGGCTGATCTTGGACTCTCCAACTTGATGCAACTCCTGATTTCTGGCTAAGAGATATGTGATGAGCGATAGCGAACTGAATCCCGAAAATTCAAATATTTTAACTGATACGGTTGAACCTACTGAACCGGTACCTGTCGAAAATAGCCACTTCAAGTGGTACATTCTCCAGGCCCACACCGGATATGAGAAGCGGGTCCAACAAACGATCGAAAAACAACTAGAGATCAAAGGACTTCAGCACTTGGTCGGAGAGATCTTCATCCCCTCTGAAGAAGTCACTCGCAGCAAAGGTGGGAAACAGCGTGTTGTTACGCAGAAATATTTCCCTGGCTATCTGCTGTTGCACATGGACCTGCAGGAGGATCTCTGGCACCTGATTATTAAAACCAATCGGGTCACTGGTTTCGTTGGACGCAAGCATCACGAAGAAAACCGCTACATTCCTCCGATACCTCTCAGTAATGAAGAATTGATGGCGATCAAGGAACAGATCAACAGCGGTTTCCAGCAAGCCAGCGTGGAAGAAGAATTTGTTCGGGAGCAGAAGGTGATGATCACCGAAGGCCCTTTCAGCAACTTCAGTGGTGTGATCGACGAGATCAGTCACGAACGTGGCAAGCTCAAGGTGCTTGTCAGTATTTTTGGCCGCCCAACCCCTGTCGAAGTCGATTTCGACAAGGTGGTAAAGGCCTAAACAGTAGGAGTTGGGAGTTCTACCCAACGCTGACTACTCCAACAGGTTTTCATGGCAAAAGAAGTAAAGGCTTTCATCAAGCTGCAAGTTGCTGCTGGGAAGGCTAACCCCTCGCCGCCGATTGGACCAGCCCTTGGCCAGCATGGCGTCAACATCATGGAGTTCTGCAAGGCATTCAATGCTCGTACGCAGGGACTCGATACGATCATTCCAGTAGTGATCACAGTCTACAAAGATCGCTCATTCAGTTTCATCACAAAGACCCCACCTGCCTCGGTCTTGATCAAGGAAACCCTCAAGCTTGGCAAAGGTTCGGCCACACCCAATACCGCCACGGTTGGAACTCTCTCACAAGACCAGTTAGCGGAAATTGCCAAAACCAAATTACCAGACCTCAACTGCTACGACATTGAAGCTGCCAAAGCGATCATCGCTGGAACAGCTCGTAGTATGGGTGTGGCAATCGGCGATTAAGGAGATAAAAATGAAGAAGCTGAGTAAGCGCCAGAAGGCAATCCGTGAAAAAGTTGAACTAGAAAAGCAGTATTCACTTGAAGCCGCCCTGCAGCTCCTGCAGGAAGTGAAAGCGACCAAGTTTGACGAAACTGTAGATGTCGTCCTCCGACTCGGTGTGGATCCACGCAAGGCAGATCAGATGGTTCGTGGAACCTGCTCTCTGCCTCACGGGCTGGGTAAAGAAGTCCGCGTACTGGGCTTTGCCAAGGGAGAAAAAGCTCGTGAAGCTGAAGAAGCTGGAGCCGATTATGTTGGAGCCGAAGACATCGCTGAGCGAATTCAGAAGGAAAGCTGGTTCGATTACGATCGTGTTGTCGCAACCCCCGACGTGATGAATGTCGTGGGTCGCCTTGGAAAAATCCTGGGACCTCGTGGTTTGATGCCGAACCCGAAAGTGGGAACTGTCACCATGGATGTGGCCAATGCTGTAAAAGACATCAAGGCTGGTCAGGTTGAATTCCGTGTTGACAAGCAAGGTAACCTACATGCACCTGTTGGTCGGATCTCTTTCGATGTGAACCAGTTGGCCGAAAATATCCACTCTTTTGTTGATTCAGTTCAACGGCTCAAGCCTTCGACCTCTAAAGGGGTCTACATGCGCCAGTGCTTCATCAGTTCCACGATGGGACCCGGACTGCGCATAAGTTTATAAAATTTTATTGAATTGACTCCTGATAGGGAGTCACCGGTGAGCCCTAAAGCCCACCTTCACATATCTGGCAAGCAGTTGTTGAAGACAGCTGGGGGCCTTAACTGGCTTAATCTTCCCCGCCGAGACAATTGTGGTGCTGGAGCAAGCCCTACCTTGCTCTCTTCAGAACTGCCCTGCCTGATCATCAGCAGTTTCTGCGTAGTGCAGTAACGACCTGATGTACTCTCTCCGGTCTTCTTTGGAAGCCCGGTTCACTCGTGAAATTTCTATCAGAGGTTCTCGTGGATCGTTCTCAAAAAGCAACGGTCGTGGACGAGATCCGGGAGATCTTTAACAACGCCGCCGCTGGCGTATTAGTCGACTATCGAGGTCTGGAAGCTAACAAGATTGTGGAACTGCGACAGCAGTTGCGCAATTCAGCTTCGACTATGAAGGTGCTCAAAAACACTCTAGCTCGCATTGCCTCCGAGGGAACTCCCTTTGGTGTTTTGGAGAAAGATTTTGTTGATACCTGTGCCTTGGTATACTCGCCATCTGACCCTGTGGGTCAGGCAAAGATTCTCACGGAATTCGCCAAGACCAATCCTCAGTTGGTAATCAAGGCGGGTGTGCTATCCGACGCCAATCGTGCATCCCTGCTGAATGCAGGAGAGGTCGAGGCGCTGGCNAAACTCCCAAGTCGGGAGGAACTGATTGTCAAGGTGCTCTTTGTATTGCAGGCACCGTCTACCCAGTTGGTTCGCACACTCAACGAGGTTCCAGCCAAGTTTGTTCGTACGTTGGCAGCTGTTGCCGAATCAAAGTCTGCNGCCTAATCCAAGTTATTGAAAGGAAATCGAAATGTCTGAAATTACCAAAGAGCAATTGATCGAGCATATTGCTAACATGACGGTGCTGGAATTGTCTGAGTTGGTCAAGGAGCTGGAAGAGAAGTTTGGTGTGAGCGCTGCCGCTGCAGCGGTTGCTGTCGCGCCCGCGGCTGGTGGTGCTGGTGGTGGCGAGGCTGCAGCCGAAGAGAAGACNGAATTTGACGTCGTCCTTGATGCTGCTGGTGAGAAAAAGATTAACGTGATCAAGGAAATCCGAGCGATCACCGGACTTGGCCTGAAGGAGGCAAAGGAATTTGTTGAGAGTGCGCCGAAGACCGTGAAGGAAGGCTGCCCTAAAGAAGAAGCCGAAGAGATCGTCAAGAAGCTCCAGGAAGTTGGAGCCTCTGCGTCCNTTAAGTAAATATGGTTCGAGGGACNGGACTTGNGCTGGTCTCTCATTTTTGTTCAATCAGCCTCGACAATTCCTTCCAGAAATTTACGCATCATTGTCTCGCGTACCTTCCCGTTCCANNCCTGGTTTTTTNNCCTCTCTCGGCGCAGGTTGGCTTCANANAGCAAGACATTCGGTTGAGNCTCTGNATTTTTATCCAGCATGTTTCTCCTTACCCAGTCGTGTCTTCTCAGACACCAGTTTTGCAAAACTCTCTCTATCCTTCAAAACTCTTCAAGAGCCTGATCTGACAGAGATGTTTCTGAGAACACATTCCGCAAGAATGGTACCATTTGTTTTTGAGAAATCTTCCCCAATACACGTGGCAATTAGATAATCTGTTCTGAAGAATGTATTAGATCACACCGAATATTGAGGTTTTGGGAACTGCTTTTANATGTATGACATGACTGAACTGCGGTAGGTGATGAACTAANAANAAANCNGATTNTTGGATCAATTAGCCAGAACGCTTTCGAGCCATTCATTGCGAATCGATGTCTCCTCCGCAAGATNAAGGAAGCGAAGCATCTTGACTNACTCAACACCTGGTATCAGATGCACTGGATAAGAGTCAGTTAGGACTTCTCTTTGTGCTTGCTCTGTGAAGTAACTCGTAGTGACAAACAAACTATACTCCTGACGACCCAGTCGTGCTACTAGCCTTGATACATGCTTTGGGGTCACAGCGGTAGTTCGTGAGTAACGCTTCACTTCGCCACGGAAATGGATAATGTAATTCAATGGGCGTTAAAGAACGAACCGTCCAAAGAAGTCAAATCCAACATCNCCTATCTTTCGAGTATTCTCAATGTGATGTGTAACCTCTTTGACCTCCCTNAAAATCCCAACCACCACTCTCTCAAAACCGAAAGGCCCAAAGCTGAAGAGTTGTTGCAGGAGTAAATCATCATCTGATCCTTCGTTGGGGAGTTGACTAGACTTTGTACGTATCTCAGGACGCCAGATATCAATAGTGACGATCTCTCCATTCTTATACCTGTGCCATACATTCGGGCAACTTGGATGATCATCCAACAAAGCCACTGAATTTACCCGCACTCGGTGATGTAACTAAGCTAATGAAACCCTGTCACANTCCAGAATGCGAAGACGCTCATGATAGTTATGCACCGGCTGCTTTGNATCATAGAACCAGGCGAGGTCAAGCCGATTTAGGACNCACAAACCATTGAACTTGACAACATCTTCTTCCGGTTTCGAGAAGTGAGGAATTGTGGGGCTAGCTGNNCGTGCACCATCAAACAGGTAGTCAAAAANCTTACGAAGAACAGTATTGCCTGTGAAATCATCCAAACGCTTAGTAGTANGGCCTTNGCGTCACCCCAGTAGNGAATCTCAGCGTTTGATAGATCAACANTATCTTCTTCCACGAATGTTAATCCAGCTTAGAAACTGATCTTCGGCATGAGAAGTTTTGNCTTTATCGGTGTAAACAGAACCAAGTTCGTATTCCACTATCTCCTCAGATTTTTAATGAAGATATTAACAAAATTTACTACATCCAATTCAAAAACACAGAACTTAACAAAGGCAGCGTAGGATAAGGTTTAGACGGCACTCAAAAAGGATGAGTATCAATGAATTTTATCGCACTTGGCCTAACCCTCACTACACGAGCACATTATTTTCAATCGTTTCTTCGATTTTTCTCAGATTCTCACGAGTACATATGGCATCTAAGGTACAGCATCGTCTCGCTTACGGACTACTCAGCCCAACTCTTGTTCTGATGATTCTCAGTGGGTTGGTTCCTTTTGCGTTAGTGATTTACTTTTCTCTGCACGACACCTTTGCGGGGGAGCACTATATCTGGGTGGGAACCATTTGGTATGAGCAGGTGCTGGGATCTGCTGAATTTCATGCTGCTCTCTTGCGGAGTCTTGGATTTTCGATCCTAGCACTGGCTATTCAATTGCCCCTAGGNATTTACATTGCGCTGAAGTTACCTTCCCAGGGACTGCTCTCCAAGTTCTACATCATCATTTTCGCCATCCCACTGCTGATGCCAGTGATCGTGGTGGGCTACATCTGGAAGTTTCTGGTTCTACCAAAAATTGGTCTACTCAGCGAGTTTGTGGCGTTGCTAGGATGGAATTATGACCTGAATGATCCTGTTGTTGTGTGGATTACACTGATTGTGATGGATGCCTGGCACTGGACCAGTTTAGTGGTGCTGCTTTNCTTTGCTGGACTGCGTACGATTCCAGATGCTTATTACCAAGCAGCAGCAATTGATGGTGCCGGACGTTGGGCGATCTTCCGGCATATCCAACTGCCCAAGCTTCGGTTGGTGCTACTGATTGCTGGGCTTCTCCGCTTCATGGATAGCTTTATTATCTATACAGAGGTTTATGTGCTGGCTCGAGGGGGTCCTGGCGTCAGCACCAACTTTCTTTCTCTAGAATTGATGCAAACTGCTACGATCCAGTTCGACTTGGGTGAGGGGGGCGCCATGGCCGTCATCTATGCCACGATCGTGGTAGTTGTAGCTTGGCTATTTTTCTCGCGGATTATTCCATCACAAAGCCTGAAGTCTCAGGAGGGTACATGAACCAGAGATTTTCGATTGTGCCCGTTTTCTATCTGGCCTTTCTATTGATTCCAATTTATTGGCTACTAACGATGAGCTTCAAGCCGATGAAGGAACTTGCTGGCCAGTTGACCTTGTATCCAAAGTCCCCAACCCTGGATCACTACCAAGTCATCCTCAGTGATTCGAGCTGGTATCTGGGCTATCTCAATGCAACGGTCTATGTACTGATGAATGTTGCCATCTGCCTGGTAGCTGCCATTCCAGCAGCCTATGCCTTCTCTCGCTACCGTTTCTTTGGTAGTCGTCCTCTCTTCTTTGGCCTGCTTGCCTTCCGGATGATGTCACCGGCGATACTACTGATTCCAATCGTCCAGATTTTTTCTGATCTCAATCTTATCGACACCTACATCGCAGTGGCACTAGCTCACTGCTTCTTCAATCTACCAATTGCAATCTGGATTCTTGAAGGGTTCATCTCTTCTGTGCCAACTGAGTTAGATGAATTGGCGCGCATTGATGGCTACAATCTGGCCACTTATTTTCGAAAGATTCTACTGCCTGAAATAGCCCCGGGAATTGCTGTTGCTGCCTTCTTCTGCTTCTTGTTTTCGTGGACTGAGGTCATTCTCTCCAATGCGCTAACAACGATTGACGTCAAGCCAATCGGAGCAATCATGTCTCGGGTGTCCAGTGTTTTTACTGCAAACGTGCCGATTCTCTCAGCAGCCGGGGTCTTGACGTTGATTCCAGGAATTCTGATTGTAATCTTGGTACGTCGCCATCTCACTCGAGGATTTTCGCTGGGTCGGATAGATTAGTGGTGGTGGTGTTCAGGAAAGTCTAGTTTGTCGGCATTATTTCCATAACCTCATTTTCTTCAGGATCAGGCAAGGCAGTTGGACTTTCCCT
>NYVT01000033.1:0-10350 GCA_002684675.1 Deltaproteobacteria bacterium | reverse complement strand
CGCTAGGTGGGAAACCACCACCTGAACCTGAGAAGGCCCGACGAAAAAAGCGAAAAAGACGTAAAGCTAAACCGGTTGAATGAGACGCAGTTCTAGCTCACAGGTTACTGAAAGCCTTGATTCCCTTGTAGATATTGTCTCCAACAGCGTTGGGATTCTGATCATCCTGGCAGTTTTCATGGCGCTGTTGAGTGTAGTTGAGAGCCCTCTGGAAGAGTTTGTCTCTTATGAAGAAACGAATGATTTGTTAACGACAGAAAAGTTGCGAATACCATGGTCACATTCCTCACAGAAAAGTAGTCTGCTTTTTGTATTGCAGGATAATCAGCTACTCTATCTGGATCGTGTGGCAGCCTATCGTTCGTTCCAAAGCGACCTGGACAACAAACCTGAACTGCCNCTCAAAGCAGACCTAGAAGGCTACCGCGTTGAGTTGACTGCTCAATCAAGTCAGAATCATTGTCTTCAATTCTTCCCAGAATCAGGTGCTGGACAGTGGTGGGGTGAAGTCAGTCGTGCCGATGGCTGGTTCACAAAACTGCTTGCTGAGAAGTCTCCTAGNGAGGTCTATCTGTTTTTCTGGGCTGACGGAGCTAGTTTTGAACTGATGCGAGAAATTCGAGAGTGGACCTGGGATCAGCGCTATGAGGTAGGATGGAAACCANTTACAGAACGCTCGGGCTTGCGTTTCTGCACAGGTCTGGGACGATCGCTAAGTTTCCGTCCACAATAAAGCTAGTAAATGTTGTTACACGATCAAAGTGAAAATAAGGAGAACCTTTGTTGTCCGAAGCGTCTGAATCGGTAGCAGAAAAATTAAGTGGACGTGCTTTTGTGGTTCAAGAGTCCGTAGACGAGTACACTCAGTTAGTGGAGGATCTGACTCAACAGATCCGCGACTATGTACGTCGGCGAGGCACTGAACTGGAGCAAAACCTCCTTGAAAAAGCCTTCGATGACATTGAAGCTTACCACGCCAACCAGATTCGCAGATCAGGACAACCGGTCATTGTTCATCCTCTGCGAGTAGCCTTGTCCATATGTAACATGGGCCTTGATGCTCCCACTGTTGTGGCTTCCCTCCTTCATGATGCTATCGAAGACACTTCTATCACCTGGGACTACCTTTCCACAAATTATGGGGAATGGTACGCAGATATTGTGGATGGACTAACNAAAATTAANTANACCACNGATTCTGGAAAAAAAGGAGCAGACCTCGAAGCGACCTATCAGAAAATGCTTGCCGCAATGGTCCGGGATATACGTTCNTTGTTCATCAAGCTCTTTGACCGCCTTGATAACATGAAGGATATGGATGCGATGCCTCGGCACAAGCAGCGCAGCATTAGTCGAGAGACCTTGAATGTCTATGTGCCTATGGCCCGTCGTTTTGGCCTTGAAGAAATCAGCCAGGAGCACACGGAACTCTGTTTCCGATACCTTTACCCTAAAAGATATGAGAGGACTCTTGCACATCTGAAGCGACTAAGAGAACAGCAAGGACCTTCAATCCAAGCTATGCATCGTCAAATTGAGGAAGTTCTGCAGCAATGTGGTTTAGAAAATACAAAGATAGAAGAAATCTGGAAACATCCGGCCTCTTACATCCACAGTTCTGAAGATGCAGAAANTGTTTTGGAAGGCTACCGTTTGGTTGTTCAGGAGCCATTGGAAAGTTATCAAGTCCTGGGGGCCCTGCATACTCAGCGTAGCGCCGTTCCACTGAAAATTAGGGATTTCATTAGTAACCCTCTTTGGAACGGTCATCAAGGACTGCATACCCAAGTGATTTTTGATGGTGAGCCTATTTCCTTTGAAATTGTTTCAAAGCAGATGAGCCAGCTAAATGAATACGGAATCATGGCGCACTGGAAGGGTTCNGTAAGTGAACTCTCTAACTACTACCGCACTTGCTTGGAGCAACTAGATCTTTTTAGTGGAAATAAGGAACTGCGGATGGCCGAAGTGATGGGCTATCTGCAGTCAGAGCAAATCCAGGTGTTCACTCCAAAAGGGGATATGGTAACCCTGCCTTCAGGAGCAACGGTTCTGGATTTCGCCTTTCAGATTCATACTGATTTAGGGGCCCATTGTGTGGGCGCACTGGTGAATGCTCCACGGTCCCAAAATGCTGATCAGAGTAGCCGTAATTGGGTTTCACGTGACCGTAAACTGGATCACGGTGAATCAGTTCGAATACTGGTGCGGCCAGATCAGAACCCCAACCGTAACTGGTTGGAACAATCAATCACCGCGAGAAGCCACCTCAACATTCGCCGTAGCTTGAGACAGCAAAATTCTCGAAAAGCCCAGGAGGTAGGGCATAATTTTTTGGTGAGCGAGTTATTCNATTTTCAGCAGAATGTTGATCAATGGTTCCAACAAAAAAATGTTCAAGAAGCCTTGGTGAAGGAGCGTTTGACCAAGGAGCGGTTCCTAGAAGAATTGGGATTACAGCGAAGGGAATTGAAAACCTTCCTGAAGACCTATCAACTGCTACCAAATCAGGCTTTGCATGGCATTGCCCGCCTCAGAGCGTGGTTCCAAACAAAAGAAACGCCTGTCTTTAAGGTNGAAAATGAAAATGACAGCATTGTACATTTGAGCGCATGCTGTCATCCAATTCCAGGCGATCGCGCTCTGGGCATTCCAAATGATCAGAAAGAAATGGAGATTCACAGGGGCAACTGTACTAAAGTAGTTGTCCGCAAAGGATTTCCTCCAGTCCAGATCAACTGGGCTTTACCAGAATCTCGTCTGAATGGTTATAAACTGAATCTGCTGACCATCGATGATCGAGGTATTTTGTTTCAAATTACGAAAGTGATCAAAGATGCAGGGGTAGCAATTCTGGACTCGAGAAGTTTTCGGAAAAATGCTCAAGAAGCAGTGATTGAGCTAAGCCTGGAACCCATATCTTGGCGGACCTTTCACAAAATTGTAGAGCGATTGCGTCCGATGAAGTTCGTCAAGCAGGTCTGGTGATGGAAGCCGGTCACCCACTGGCTGGGTTAACGGGTGGAATTGCTTGTGGGAAGAGTACAGTTGCAGCGTATCTTCGTAAAAAAGGTTGTCCTGTCATTAATGCAGATAAGGTTGGCCATTTGGTCCTCAAGCCAGGCCAACCAGCGTATAACCAGATTTTGGAAATTTTTGGTGAAAGGATCCTGACTGATAAGAAAGAGATCAATCGGAAGGCTCTTGGCAACATCATTTTTAATGATAGAAAAGCCCGAGAGCATCTNAACAAGATNTCNCACCCACCAATTGCCAAATTAATTGAAGAACGGCTGCTAGATTTCTCTAGATTTTTAGATTCTGGGAAATCGGTGTTTTTGGAAGCAGCTCTGCTAATAGAATCCCAGTGGAGAACACGTTGTGATAAAATCTGGGTNGTGACTGCTCCNAAAGATCAAATCCTTCAACGTCTGCAGCTCCGAAATGGCCTTACTGCTGAGCAAGCCCAAGCCAGAATTGATTCCCAACTGCGTCACGAAGAACGGTTACCTTATGCTGACGTAGTTCTTGAAAATCATGGTTTGCTCGCTGATTTGTTGAAACAAGTCGATCTAGCCTTAGCCCAACTCGAAGTCATGGAAAGCTGATGCAAACTTCACTACATCTGNTACTTGACTGTAGAAAACCACACATGCGGTTTTTTTGGCTCAGACACGGGTTGGGAATTATGGAACGTCTGACTCCTGCCAGACTTTCTTTCCTGACTCCTCAAATGATGCTAGAGCAGGAACTGCGTAAGGCACTGCATGGAGGAAGCAATCGCTTGGTTATAATTGGAAGTCCAGAACTGTTGTCACAAACCTTTCATCTGCTGATGAAGGAGTTTGAGAGCGGACAGCCTCCCTGTGAGATTGGATTTTGGCAGGTCACGAAGAAAGAAGCTTGTTTCTACATGTTGCAGACATCTGAGACTTTCAGCCCCCTCTTACATACTTTTCGAAACGGGCATGCGGTTCCTGTCAACGTTATCAAAGCTCATTATGCAGATCAAAATGCACAACCAGAGACCTGGTATTTTTGGAACGAAATAATAGTTGAGGCAAGTGATCAACCGTCTAGCTCGATTGTCACCATTGGGGAAGAGGAATGGACGCATAAGGGCAAGGTACGTTTTCGATTAGCTTTACATCAAGAACCTCTACATTCTTGGCGGATCAATCACAGTAATTTGCTCAAGGCAAATGATCTTCAGGTTTATGCAACTAATTTGTCATCTCCCACAGATGGAGTAGCTAAATTGCAGCATGTGCCTCTGAGTGAGAATTGGCTTGGTAAGGGAGAGTTTATTCAATTACACGGCAATTATTTGCAAATGTCTTCCTCAAATGGTAGGTGGACGTCTGAGACCCAACATTTGCAGGTGGAGATTCTGCCTCGCAGTCTGTATCTGTTGATCCCTATGATTCCGGCAAGAACTTCTGAGCGTTCACGAGCAAACCCACTTGCGTTTAAACCCAGATCATTAGTGGTTGCAAGTCGTCAGCGATCAGTACAAAATGCTTTGAAAAGTTCGGAAAAATCAATGGATAACCCTTTTCGTGACGATAAAAATAAGTGAAAGAATCCGTGCTGCGGTACCATCCCAGACTTCCCGAACTAGGAAGAATTGAGGTGCCCCGCTCTGAAATTGCCTATCAGCCCCACGAACTTCACGCCCATCTTCTCCATTTCGACCAACCAGTTTATTTACTCAACAGTCCTAATGGGTTAGGTACATGGATTCCTTCCCAAACCACGAGTGAAGATCAATTGACCCAAACTCTAATCGGAGCCTTACCGGTACAGTCTCCATCGCTTTTGGGAGACCCTAGATTCTGCCAGTCTCATGGTACTCGCTATGCCTATCATGCAGGAGCAATGGCAAATGGGATTGCTTCTGAGGAACTGGTGATTGCTCTCGGAAAACAAGGAATTTTAGCTTCATTTGGCGCAGCTGGCTTGGTGCCTTCTCGTATTGAGTCCGCAATCCAAAAGATTCAGCAGGCTTTGCCNGATGGCTCCTATGCTTTCAATTTGATACATAGTCCTAGTGAACCAGCTTTAGAAATTGGTGCNGTCGAGCGGTATCTTCAGTGCAGGGTGCGTTGCGTTGAAGCGAGTGCATTCTTAGATCTGACTGCCTCTATCGTAAGGTATCGTGTGGCAGGTCTTCNCCAAACTAANGGNGGTGTCAAGATTACTAATCGGGTGATTGCAAAAGTCTCNAGAACAGAGGTGGCTCGCAGATTTTTGGAGCCAGCGCCAGAAAAATATTTGAAATATTGTTTGGAAAAAGGGTGGATAACACAGGAACAAGCAAATTTGGCAGCTCATGTGCCCATGGCAGACGATCTGACTGTGGAAGCTGACTCTGGAGGACACACGGATAATCGCCCACTCGTAATTTTGTTGCCAACAATGCTTAAGTTACGGGATGAGATTCAGGCCTCGCGACCCTATTCAACGAGAATTGGGGTAGGTGGTGGTTTGGGTACACCAGAAGCTGTGATGGGAGCGTTTGCAATGGGTGCTGCTTATGTAGTAACAGGTTCTGTGAATCAGGCCTGCTATGANGCTGGTGCATCGGAGCATACCCGTCGATTACTNGCACAAGCTGAGATGGCAGATGTTACAATGGCTCCAGCTGCAGATATGTTTGAGATGGGGGTTCAATTACAGGTGCTCAGGCGAGGAACCATGTTTCCAATGCGGGCTCAGAAACTTTATGAGTTGTACCGTCGATATGATTCTATTGACGAAATCCCTACCGAAGAACGTGATAAGATTGAGAAACAGGTATTTCGTCAACCTCTTACTGAAATTTGGGAGCAGACAGAAGCTTTCTTTCTGGAGCGTGATCCTCAACAAGTAGAGCGAGCTCAAAATCATCCCAAACGAAAAATGGCTCTGATTTTTCGCTGGTATCTAGGTTTGTCGTCGCGATGGTCGAATATCGGTGAAANAGGCCGCGAAGCTGATTACCAGATTTGGTGTGGCCCTGCGATGGGAGCGTTCAATGCTTGGACCAAGGACTCTTATCTTGCCGATCCTCAACAAAGATCCGCCGTTGATGTCGCTGAACATCTGATGAGAGGAGCAGCTTATCTGAGTCGGCTACAATTGATGTCACACCTNGGAGTCCTTGTTCCTANTACCCTGAAAACNTATAACCCCTANCCTTTACAGTAAGTGCAAACTTTCCCGCATAGTTGATTGCNACTGTTCAANAGTTACATTATCATTTCTTTATATTTTTTCAATTTCCATTAACTCTGCACTCCAGTGTTTCATGTCTAAAGTAANCTTTCCCCTTTCACGCCCAANACGTCGTCGCAAAGGATTTAGTTTNATCGAAGTCATGGTTGTCATCATGATCCTCGGATTGCTGGTGGGCATTGTTGGTGTGTCNCTGTTNGACTCTGCTTCGCAGGCTACTGTTGATGCTACCAAGACACAGATTCGTGGTCTGGAGACTGCTTTGGACTTGTACAGATTGCACAATGGGAGATATCCCACAACTGACCAAAAACTCAGTGCACTATTAGAGCGTCCAGAAGTTGGAATTATCCCAAAAAATTGGAATGGACCTTACCTGAGAAGTAAGCAACCCCCCCTCGACGGTTGGGATAATGAGTTTGTCTACACCAGTGATGGTAACGACTACGAAATCATGTCACTGGGTGCTGATGGGATGGAAGGTGGAACTGAATTGGATGCTGACATTTCTTCCAATGATGCGCGCTGAAAAAGCTCGTCAAGGTTTTACTCTCCTTGAGCTGACCTTTGCCACCATTGTTATCTCCCTAATCCTTGGGCTGACAATCCCTCAACTTCAGTCTGTAATGACTCAGGTTCCTCAGCAGGAACTGAGTTATTTGACGAGAACCCTCCGCCAGCTCCGAAATGATGCAATTCTCCAAAACCGAACATANTGGCTGGNGTTCGATTTGCAAAATCAGAAAATTCGCATCGATGAGGAATACGGCGGTGAGCGTGAAGCGTTTGCAGATGATCATCCTGAGCACACATTGCGCCCTCATTTGATTCCAGAGACTTGGGAGATTTCAGCAGTCTTGCTGACTCAGGAAGAAAGAGATTTGATTCAGCCAGANGAAGTTGAGATCTTGGTGGATAATTCAGGATTTGTNACCCCCTTTCGTTATCAGTTTAGGGAGCGTGAGCAGCCAGAAGAGACTTGGGAGATTGCTACTAAAGGATTGTTGGGACGAGTAGAAATGTTGCATCCCAATACTGAGGATTCATGAAACTTCCAAAAGGGTTCACAGTTCTCGAAGTACTGGTTGCGATGTCTATCCTGGTAGTGACATTGATCGCGATCTACCAAAGTTTTTCGACTTCACTATTCATTCTTAATTCTACACAGAATTTATGGCGAGCGATCACAGGTTCTCAGAATGAACTGCTCCGCTGGGAACGTAGCTTGAGCNCTCCAGTATCATTGGCACAGGGCGAAATTGCTGATGAAGNAAATCCTCTTTTTGGATTCGCCTGGGAACGAGAAATTGAAGATACTGAACCCTTGCCTGGGATCATCATCCGACGGGTCTACTATCGTTTGAAATGGAATGAAGCAGGATCCGAATACAGCTATGATGCGGAACTCTACGTCAAACCTACCGATCCNAGATAAATCGTTTTTTCAAAAAATCAGCGGCTTCTCCTTGTTGGAAGTGCTGGTNTCAATGGCAATCCTTGGCCTGCTAGTAACTTTGCTCTACAGCAGCTTCTCCCAAATATCCAGAACCTCGTTGAGCGTAGAGAAGTCCCTGCGGGGTCGTGAAGAATTACGTCTACTTATGAAGGTAGTACTAGACGATCTGCAAGCAATGCAGTANTTATCTCGCCTTGTCGAATTGAATGGATCAGAGAGCCCTGGGGTACAGATTGATAGTTTTGAGACAGGTTTAATTGCTAGGCTAGTTGAAGGCCCTCAAGGAGCAGAATCTTCTTCAGCAATTGACTTTCATGCTGCACGGCGTGCTCGCTTTTATCCAGAATGGCGNCAACAAGACCCTAGGCTGCATGAGATCGGTTATCGGATGCAGGAAAGTTCTGAAACAGGTCGTTGGGAGTTGTGGCGCAGAGAAGATTTTTATGTTGATCCCGATTTGTTTGAGGGTGGAAGAGATTACATGCTGACNGATCGTGTGACCGGATTTTTGGTTGAATTACTTGAGCAGGAAATTGAACTAGCTGATGGANGAACCCAAGAAAATTGGGTGAAAGATTGGGATACTCAGGAGTCAGTTTGTGAACGGAATACTGAAGACAGTAATTCATTTTGTCTNCCTAGAGCAATTCGATTGAGTATGGTCTTAGAAGATGAGGATGGACAAACGCTGGAAGANTCTCTGACGATCAATCTCTGCGTTCGTCCATGTAAACCGGAGTGGTTCGAATGACTGCAGTGATTCAGGAATGTTGCTCAATTCCTGTTAAAGAACGATTTGAGTCGATGTAGNTTTGTATTGCTTGAAGAATCAGGTCAGTTTTACTTAGACCGGTCTGTTCGCAAAGCGCTTCAACTTCTTGAAGCATCTCATCAGAAATTCGAAANCCCATGCGTGTCCTGAGCGGCTTGTCAAGTTTCAGAGGTCTACCCCTTCTTCGGGTTTCCTCGACAAGACTATTTGCGTANGAGGTANCATTATTAGAATTGGTAGATGGTGGTAGTTGACTGATGTCATTTCGTACAGNTGGGGTGGTGCTATCGAAACTGNCTTCATTTCGGTAATCCATGGGAATGACGAGATCCATTTCTATTCTCTCAGTGTTTGTTCAAATGTTACAGGAGTCCACTTTCCTGCCAATAAAGCAAGTTAGGGACAATGAAAAAATCATTGTGTTCCTCCTTGACCAGTTGGTGTTGGTGCTGTACAGCTTATAATTTATTACTTAGAAAGTAGGTTGGCTGAAGGCAGCCTCACACACTGACCAGATTAAAATTGAGCAGGACATGGGGTTCCTACTTTTGACGGGCAAGACCATATAAGTTCTAAAAATTTGCGAACTAAGTTTGTGTTCAGTTTTTTGGTGTTTGAGGTTCTCATTAATTTCTTTTCTCCAAAGAGCGAGAATATGTCGAACTTGTTCTGGAAACTGGCTAACCGAGGTCTGCCTGACATCCATAGTTTCTTGCGAAATGATCACCTCAATCTTCAATATTACGGTACACTCACTAGAATGTTATAACTATCACTAGTGGGCTCGGCCTGCTACATAGGTAGTGAGAAGCGAAGAAATAAAAGCTATGATTTAATCAACCTGAGTTCAAACATTTCGATTTCAAACACCCTGAAACTGCTTACCAAAGTCGAACAAATTTTAGTCAAATTGAAAATACTAAATATTTTACTAAACTGCAACTGTAATTGCAAATTGAACTTGTGGCAGCAAATTATGCCCAAGGTCTTTGATTGCAATATTCACTTAAAAAAACCATGCCACGTTCGACAATCTTAATTGTAGAAGATGAACCTAAGATTTCACAACTATTAGGGGATTATCTTCAACAGGCTGGTTACGAAACAAGAGAGTCCCTAAACTATGGTCAGATTTGGAGCTGGGTGGAGCAGGAAGTAATTAACCTAATTCTATTAGACTGGATGTTGCCGGGAATGAGTGGGCTTGAAATCTGTCAACAACTGCGCACCATCTCAACTGTGCCGATATTGATGATTACAGCACGAGTGGAAGAAATTGACCGTCTTAAAGGTCTGGATTCCGGAGTTGATGATTACATTTGTAAGCCATTCAGCCCCAGAGAGGTTGTAGCTAGAGTTAAGGCAGTTCTGCGCCGAACGTGTCATGAAGATCATACTGAACTAACAGTTGGTCCACTTCACTTGGATCAAACCACCCATCAGGTTTGGGTAGACGAGTCGGAAGTTGTTCTGACTCCCAATGAATTTGGAGTATTGAAGGTTTTGTTACAAAGGCCTGGGAAAGTATGGTCACGAGAGTCGTTAATTCAACAAGTTCAAGGGTATCAATTCAGCGGATATGACCGAACAATTGATACGCATGTGAAAAACCTAAGAAAGAAGCTGGGTGCATACAGTTTGGAGTCTAGCATCGTGACAGTTTATGGGATAGGGTACCGATTTCAATTACTGGAGCATTCAAAAGATGAGTAATTCTGAGCAGGTTCGGAGTCAGCTAAATATTTTGCGGGAGGGTATTGATAAAGTTGATGCTGAGTTGCTACGGTTGCTAAATCAGCGAGCTCAATTAGTGCTAAAAGTCGGAGAACTTAAGAAAGCCAATATGCTGACAGTGGTCCATGCAGATCGGGAACAAGCCCTGTTGGAAAGGTTATGTGATCAAAAT
>NYVT01000032.1:17585-38106 GCA_002684675.1 Deltaproteobacteria bacterium | reverse complement strand
TGCGGTCAGGGTGATTGATGATGCTGCTTCCGCTACGCTGGAAGCAGAGGCAGTCAGAGTTACATTCGGTGCACCATCATCGTCGGTAATGGTGACAGTGACCTGCTGGGTTGCACTTTCAGTAGCACTATCTCCACCGGTGACATTGTCGATGTCAATGATGATTGTCTCTCCATCATCATCAATGGAGTCATCAATTCCAGTCAGTGTTCTGGTTCCCGTGGTAGAACCGGCAACAATAACTAATGTAGTGTTGTCAATGGAGAAGTCGGTATTGCGCGTACCTGATCCTGAGATGCCCAAGCCAATCAGGGCATCAGTAGAAGCAGCACTAGAAAGGGTTCCTGTAACAGTAACTGTTCCGCTGTTTTCTGCGATGTTTGCGGCTGAAGTTGAGAGAGTAACTGTAGGCGTACCACCGCTACCACCACTACCAGAACCGCCGCCACCACCACCGCCTTGAGCTTGATCGCTATCGGCTCGGGGAAATTCCACGTCATAGACAATGGTCGCCTCGCGTATGTCGCAGCCTGTTTGGATCAAACCCAAGCTAGCTATCAGCATTAACTGTATAAGAATGTTTCTCATTATCTCTTTAGTTATATTGCCCCGGAAAAGTCTTTTTTATTGGTACTTTACTTTTTGCAGAGTTTGGTGATTCTCTGACGAGAGACCTTATACCGCTTGATTTCATCAAGCCTAAGCCAGACCCTACCAACTCTTTTTCTTAGAATAAGCAGGGGGTGGAACGGAGCATCTTATAATAAGATCTGAGCAACAAATTGAGTTTATTTTCATAAAATCAGCACTGTAGAGTCTGAGTCTAAGATAATACGGGTAGATAATGATTGATTTGCATTCTCCAAGCTCTTTTTAGATAGAAGATCTCAAGTTTTTAAAATCGGGAGAACACGATAGATCAGCTGTTGTTTACTTTTGGCAAACGAGAATTAAGAGTTTGCCATCAAAAGCAAAAAAACTCTTCAATTACTGGGAAGAAATCCATTCTATTTGTCAATTTAATGAAGTGAGATTCATCGTGCTGATCCTAAGCTCAATGCCTAAAAAAACCTATTTTAATAATCCTGAAATATTTTTATCTAGTGATTAGATCCTGACTTAACAGAGATATAATTGAGGTTAATCAGTTAAATACCAAAATTGGCAGTAGATCGCTAATTTAATCAATGACTAGACACCATCGTATTTTTTTGAAAAATTACTCTGTAATCTCCAATATTATTTTGTTATGGGGCATTTCTACAAAAATCATCTGACATGTTACCTCGACCATTGATACTTCTAGACAAAACTCGATAACAATAATTTTGACCAGAAACTAAAGAGGTATCTGAATAACCACTGGTCGTTCCATCATAGATGGGTGTGTCACTGGAAATATTCACATAGAAATCACTACTTGTACCTCGATAAACTCTATAGTTACCAGTATGGCCTTTTACATCGTTCCAGTCTAGGTTCAACGTGCCACTATCTCCAGACGTTAAATTTATGTTTTTGGTTGATGGTGCCAAAGATTTTAAGTAAAGATTTTCTACTTCAGAACTATTCATTGTTCTTTTATAAATTTTTAGCTCATCGATATAACCTTTCCACTGAATTGCCCCGGCCCGATTTCTCCCGATTCGTAGCTTTCTCCAATTATGAACTGCACCAGGTCTAGTTCCCTGAGAAACTCCATCAACAAAGTATTCCGCATGATTATCCGTCTTACCGTGTGTTATGACTAGATGGTACCATTCACCCAAAACCATGATAGGACCATCTACACTACCCGAACCGCTGGTTTTACGTACCCTCCATTTCAGTGAACCATCATCGTCATAGCTCACCTGAGATAATTCATCCCAATCGCCGCCTATTTTTTCGCCACTAGCCAAAACTGAAGCATTTCGGATATTATCTTTATCAGCAATTACCCACATTGATGCAGTAAAGTTGTCCTCTATTTCAGTAATGTTACTCAGATTAAAATCTGTATTTTCTAGGTAAGTATTTCCATTTAGATAGATAGATTTTCCCATGACGCAGCTATCTGCATAAGTTACTGATCCTGTCTGCACTGATAAATGATAAGGACTACCCGTTTTAGAGATACTCAGTGTATCGTTTGTATTCTCTTCAAAAGGATAGTAAGCAACTAAATCAGGATCATTATCAACAATGTATCCAGATGTAATGTCACACATCGGTGCTAGTGGCTGACAAGATACTTCATTGCTCAAAGTTTGAACCATTCCACTATTCACTACGGCGACACGATAGGAATAAGTGTAATTATCACTCAATCCACCATGGAAATAAGCGTTGGGTGCATCTGTCATTGCTTTTTCGCTGATGTTGGTTACCGAATTATCTAACTCATCTATTCCTGAAGAGATGTCCCAATAAAGTATGTAACTGTCTACAGGGCCTGCTCCATCGATGGTATAAATGTCTGTCCAAGTCAATTTAACCTGACCAATTTCCACTGCACATGCCAATACTGGGACTGTTAATGTGCTAGTATCGTCATCAACTGTGATCACAGTAACACTTTGACTTCCAAGTATATCGTATTTGGCATCTGCGGTGTCACTGGTATTAACTACGACTGTAACAGTACTGATAACATTGCCATCATCAATCAATTCGTTGAGAGCTGTTACTGTTAACGACTGTGCTGTATTCCAGTTCCCCGTTGTAAATGTCAGACTGCTTGGAGATATGCTTGCTTCTGATGGATCATTATGTTTCAGATCAAGAACCACATTGCCTGAAGGCTTCGTATTTAAGACTACCGTTACATTCTGAGAAGTAGTTCCTGACTCATTAACTGAGACACTTGTCGTTGATAAGTTAAAGCCTGCAGTATCATCATCATGAATGACCACTGAGACCTGTTGAGGGGTACCCGCTGCGGCACTTTCCCCTCCACTTACAGAAGAAATCTGAATCATCAGGCTTTCGTTGTCCTCATCAACACTGTCGTTGACTGGCGCAAAATTGACAGAACCACTTGTACTACCTGCTGTTATTGTAATCGTGCCAGGTGCATTGTAGTCTCCAGTTGACGTTGTAATGTTGGTAGTACTTAAGTTAACTGTTGTGTCAGTACCAGCTATCCGATTCTGAGTTGCTGTAATCTGCACAGTTCCACTCTCAGCAACGTTGTTGGCGGCTGCGGACAGTGTCACAATCGGCATTTCCTCATCGTCGATTGTCAACACATTGATTGTCCTCAGCCCAACTCCATCGTAAACACTATCCAGGGTGTTTGGCTGATCAATCGCCACACTTGTGGTGCTGGTAACATTATCATCGTCATCACTGTCATCCCAACCAGTAATCGTCACTGTCTGGCTAACTGTCCAGTTTCCTATCGAGAAGGTCAGACTGCCCGGAGATACTCGTGCTTCGCTCAAGTCATCTGAAGTGATATCGAACTCAACGGTATTTGTCGGTTCAGTATTCAGCACCACGGTGAAGGTCACAGAAGTCCCGTTCTCACTAACATTTGCTGTGGTTCTTGAAATGGCGAAGCCAGCTGTGTCGTTGTCTGTCGTGGTAACAGTAACTGTCCGGGCTGCCAAACCAGGAGAGTTGTAATTGCCGTCGGTACTGCCCGGAGTCAGTGTCAACAAGGTTGATCGGTTGCCATCATCGACATCATCGTCCTTGCCAGTCAGTGTCACTGTCTGTAAAGTCGACCAATTGCCTGTACTGAAGACCAAACTCGATGGATAAAGTACTTCAGTGCTGTCGTTATCACTCAGCGTCAGTGTCACATTGGCTGTCGGCTCACTGTTCAGTACAACTGTGAAGGTGTCTGTAGTGCCGGTCTCAGCAACCGAAGCCGTTGTCTTCGAGAGCGTGAAGCCGGCACTGTCGTCATCTGTAATGGTGACAGCTATTTGTTGAGGTGTTCCACTTTCTGCAGCTCCTCCGCCAGAGACCCCAGTGATATCAAGCACCACAGCTTCGTTGCCTTCGGTAATATTGTCGTCGACCGATGTGATTGTAGTGCTCTGCGTACTACTACCTGCAGCAATCACCAGTGAACTTGAACCAAGACTGTAGTCTGTACCCCCACCAGTTGCTGTGGCTCCTGCTCCAGGAGCCAGGGTCACCGTGATGGCGGAGGAGGAAATAATCGAAGAGGTCACCGTTACAGTGGAGGTCCCCCCATTCTCAGCAATCGGGCTCGTAGGGGTTGGAGCCAAGGTGATCTGCGGTGTTGCCTCGTCATCAACCAGCGTGATCGTCTGGCTCTGCGTCCCGTTCTCACTGGCGCTGTCTCCTCCGCTCACACTGGTAATGTCCAGAGCAATCGTCTCTGCCGGGTTCTCACTGACACTGTCCTGAAGCAAATTGAGATTAGTCGTCCCACTGGTCGCTCCAGCACTAACACTGATCGTGAAGTTGTCCAGCGTGTAGTCACTGCCATTGTCCGCTGTGCCTGATGGACTCAGTGTAATCAGCGTATCCACCGTTGCTGCATGGTCCAGCAAGGCGGTGATCGCCGCTGCAGCACTGCCGGAACTCTCATTGACACTACTCGCTGAGACCAGCAGGTCCACCACCGGTGGGTTGTCATCATCAGTGATTATGATCGTCGCTTGCTGTGTCCCACTCTCAGAAGCTCCATTGCCCCCACTGACTGTGTCAATGTCAACCACCACTGTCTCGGCATCATCATTGAGCAGATCATCCAGGCCAGTCGCCGTGATGCTACCGCTGGTGCTGCCACCGGCAATCGTGATTACTGTCCCACTGAGGCTGTAGTCCGTACCATTGTCAGCTATCCCGCTGAAGAGTAAGTTGACCGTTGTACTATGGGCTGCTGCCACACTCAGTGTGGCTGTCACCGTCGAGACTCCTCCGTTCTCAGCAATTGGTGAAGAGGCTGAGAGGCCCACCGTTGGGCTGGCTTCGTTGTCTGTAAGGTTGATCGTATATTGCTGGGTTCCATTCTCACTGACTCCACTGGCGCTGCTCACCGTGTTGATCTCCAACTCGATCGTCTCTGCCCCTTCCACTAGGGTGTCATCAACCAGGTCGATCGTTGTCGTCGCAGTCGTACTGCCTGCACTGATCACCAAGGANTTACTATTGAGCGTGTAGTCGACTCCACTGCCAGTAGCTGTTTGGGAACCAGTAGTTGTCAGTCCTACGGTTGTACTGGTTGGGGAAGCGTTGCTTAGGCTAACCGTTACTACTATTGCACCAGAACCAGCGCCCTCGGAGACTGTACTGTTGTTCGCACTCAGGTTGACCACCGGGGCTGACTCATCATCAGTGATCGTAATCGTCTCCTGCTGGTTGCCCCCGGCTTCCACTGCACTCCCCCCACTCACACTGGCAATGTCAATCACGATCGTCTCTGCCGGATCGAAGGNGCCATCATTAAGGCTACTGACCAAGGTGCTGGTGCTGGCGGTGTTGGCCGGAATNGTCAGGCTGGTTGTACCAATGCTGTAGTCACTACCATTGTCTGCGCTGCCGCTCAAGGAGAAGTTGACCGTGATTACCGAGGAGGAGGCTGGGGTTGAGCTCACCGTCACGGTGGAGGTTCCACCATTCTCAGCAATCGGGCTCGTAGGGGTNGGAGCCAGCGTGATCTGCGGTGTTGCCTCGTTGTCCGTGATCGTCACAGCCACCTGTTGAGCTGGAGNAGCCTCCACGGCACTGTCTCCCCCACTCACACTNGCAATGTCCACAACAATCGTCTCATTCGGTACCTCGCTGAANGAGTCCTCCAGGATGCTCAACTGAGCCGTCCCTGTGGTGTTGCCAGCAGCAATCGTAATTGTGCTGCTGTTGATCGTATAGTCGGTCCCAGCTCCTTCAGTCGCTGTCCCCGAGAGCGAGAGGGTCACGCTAGTGCTGCTCNCAGCAACTGCACTCATTGTGGCTGTCAGGGTGACAGCGTTGGCGCCGGCACTTTCAGTTACGCTAGCAACTGAAATACTCAGGCTCACGGTGGGCGCTGGATCATCATCAGTGATCGTAATCGTCTCACGTTGGGTCCCACTCTCAGAGGCTCCGTTGCCTCCACTGACTGTATCAATGTCGACAATCACTGTCTCCGCTTCATCGTTGAAGCTGTCATTGACTCCGGTCACCGTGATACTACCACTGGTGTTGCCAGCAGCAATCGTGATCGAAGAGGCGCTCCGTAAGTAGTCAGTGCCATTGTCCGCTGTTCCGCTGAAAAGCAGNTTAATCGTTGTGCTCTGGGCTGCTGCTGCGCTCATTGTAGCTGTCACCGTCGAGACCCCGCCATTTTCAGCAATCGGGGAGGAAGAAGAGATGCTCACTGTCGGTCCTGCCTCATTATCTGTCAGGTTGATCGTCTCGGTCTGCACCCCGTTTTCTGTGATCCCAATCGAGTTGGTCANCGAGCTGATGTCAACAATGATCGTCTCAGTCCCCTCGATCAGTAGGTCCTCACTGATGTCCAGCGTGGTTGAAGCNGTCGTACTGCCGGCAGCAATCAGCAATGAGTTGCTGTTGAGCGTGTAGTCTACCCCACCCCCCGTGGTGGTCCCTGAAGTGGAAAGTCCCACTGTGACATTGTCCGAAGCGGTATTTGACAATGTCACTGTCACCGTNCTAGCTCCAACACCATCTCCTTCAGAGACAGTGTTGCTATCTACCGACAGGCTCACCGTAGGGGCTCCCTCATCATCGGTGATCGTCANTGTCTCTTGCTGGCTCCCAGACTCCGTCGCACCGCCGCCACTGACCGAGCTAATGTCGATGATCACCGTCTCAGCTGGATCATAGATCCCGTCATCGACGGNGGTAATACTGGTTGTTGCCGTCGTACTACCAGCGCTGATGTTGAGCACTCCCGCTCCCAGGCTGTAGTCNACCCCACCCCCACTGGCTGTACCGGTCTCAGCCAAGTTGACTGTGATGACAGAAGAAGAGGCCGGAGTCGCTGTCACAGTCAGCGTCACCGAGGCATTGGCCTCNCTGACTGTGCTCGCTGAGNTGCTCAGGCTGATCACCGGCAAAGCCTCATCATCGGTGATCGTCACTGTCTGCCTCTGGGCTGGAGTAGCCTCAGTGGCATTGTCACCCCCACTAACGTTNGTGATATCCACAATCACGGTCTCAGTTGGATCACTGATTGAATCCCCCACGCTANTTAGGGTCGCCGTACCTGTGGTNTTACCGGCGGCAATCGTGATCGTACTCGANCTAAGTGTGAAGTCGGTGCCTCCTCCCACTGCGGTCCCTGAAGTCCCCAACGTCACGCTCGTGCTGGCGCTGTTGACATAACTCAGCGTGGCCGTCAGAGTGACTGAACCACCTGTCTCACCCATGCTGTTGCTATCCACCGTCAGGCTCACCGTCGGTTGGATCTCATTATCGTTGAAGGTCAGTATCTCCTGCTGGGTCCCGGACTCTGTGGCGCTGTTACCCCCGCTGACTGAGTTGATGTCAACGATGATCGTCTCACCATCGTCATAGTAGGGATCATCCTGAGCCCTGATCGTCGCTGTGGCTGTGGCCACTCCAGCGGCAATCGTCAAGACTGTGTTGTCGATGCTGTAGTCGCTGCCCCCACCAGTCGCTGTGCCTGAAAGAGCGAGAGTCACTGTCGTAGCGCTTGAAGCTACTGGGTTCATGGTCACCGTCAGCGTAGCGTTGTCCCCAGCTCCAGTCTCATTGAGTGAATTGGTCGAGGTCGACAAGGTCACGCTTGGGTTGGCCTCATCATCGGTGATCGAGATGGTTTGTTGCTGAGCTGGTGTGGCTTCCACCGCGCTGTCGCCACCACTAACGGAGCCAATGTCGATGATCACCGTCTCGGTGCCCTCTGAGATCAGGTCATTCTGGGTCGTCACTGTCGTCGTCGCTGTTGTACTTCCAGCGGGTATCGTCAGGCTAGTTGTACCGATGCCATAGTCAGCCGGGTCACTGGCTGTGCCAATCAAGGATAGGTTGATGCTCACCGCAGTGCTGTTGACGTAGCTCAGCGTGGCNGTCACGCTGGTGTTGTTCGTCGCGCCCGCTGCTTCCGNTAAGTTGTTCGATCCTACTGTCAGGCTCACCGTCGGCTGAGCCTCATCGTCATTGATGGTGATCGTCTCTCTCTGGCTACCGCTCTCGACAGCAGTGCTCCCGCTGACACTNCTGATCTCGACGATAATCGTCTCACCGTCATCGTAGTACGGATCATCATTGCTGCTNAGCGTTGTCGTGATGCTGGTTGATCCGGCAGGGATCACCAGGGTAGTACTACCAATGCTGTAATCAACTCCTCCAGCAGTAGCNGTCCCGGAGACTCCCAGCAGGATCGTTGTATTGCTTGTTGCCGCTGCAGTCATTGAAACCGTCAGGGTCACCGCCGGGTTGGCTGCGTTNTCTAGAAAGCTACTGGCTGAGGCAGCCAGCGTAACCGCTGGCGCTACCTCATCATCGGTNATCGTCACCATCTTCTGCTGATCACCGTCTTCGGTCGCTCCATCNCCTCCAGAAACCGAGGAGATCTCCACCACGATGGTCTCGGCATCATCATCAATCAGATCATCCAGGCTGCGTAGGGTCGTGCTAGCNGTCAGCGAACCCGCTGGGATCTCAATGGTCGTGTTATCGATGTTGTAGTCGGTGTTCNGCGTGGCGCTGCCGGAGAGAGAAAGTAGAACTGTCGTGGTGCTAGCGGCTGTCTTGTTTAGGGTGGCATTGATTAAGACGGTGCCAGNATTTTCAGCCAGGTTGGAAGAGTCAGCCNNNAGGCTGACTCTGGCTGGAGCAATGCGTTTCGGTTGAGCATCTGGACTATCGGCACGCGGAAATTCTATGTCATAAACGATAGTTCCTTCCTTACAGCCTGTGAGGACCAGCGTAAATAACAAACTGAGAACGATCAGTAGCGACTTCATCAAAAGCTCCAACATCNTTGACCCAAAGGCTAGATTGCTCAACCAGGGTCGATGTCATTTCAGGATAGTATTGAGGCTTCCTTGAATAACTTGTCGCTTCCATGCGCAGTCCAAGAACTCTTTCAGGTAACCCTTGGTGGGATGAGTGAGTTACTGTTGGTNTTTTTGTCAGTCAAGAATTCTTGCGGAAATATTTTCGAATAAGGTAAAATTGAAATATTCATGCCTAAATGCTTACCTATCGAAATCACATCTCACAAGAGNAACCTAGAAAATATTATTNATANACNTNTATGTAAATATNTTGTCACAATATTATCGTAAAATCAATTTATACTTCTATNTTTNTAACAAATTTAACAGAAAAGTGGTTTTGCTGAGAATGGAAACGGTATGGGATTGTCTACGGATGGGAATCAGGACGATATTCTAGGACCAAACTAGAATCGAAAGCATTGGACNTCATCACTGGTGTGTCAATCAGAAAGGCGTTTCCTGTGTAATCCAGAGCGAGAACCTGGTTTTCTGAGTTGGGTGTTTCCATTGGGAGATTCCATAGTTGCTTTCCAGTTTTAGGGTCGAATCGACTGAAATAAGGTTGGGATTCAACAGAATTATTGTTAGTCGCTATCAGACTCAATAGATTCAGGCGACCAAGTACATCCACAGAAATTTTGATTCCAAGATCATCTCCAGCAGTACCCCACTGGGTGAGCCATTGCTGTGAGCCCAATGAATCGTATTTTGCAACAAATAGATCTTTCCCTCCCTCGTTTGTGAACTCTCCAAGATTTCCATCGGTCTGGCCTGTCAAATAAACACTTCCTTCTTCATCAGTAGTAATCGACAAACCTGTCTCATCTCCAATAGAACCGAACTGTCTNCGCCACAGTTCNCGCCCCTGACTGCCAAACTTGATCAAAAACACGTCTAAGCCCCCAGCACTGGAATCTCCATAAAGAACTCCCTGAGTGAACCCAGTCACATAGGTATTGCCTTGGTCATCTGCGGATACTGCAAAGCTGACATCATCNGCTGAGGTCCCAATTTGTCTACTCCACAACTGATTTCCATTTCGGTCATATTTTGCTAGGAACAGATCTGCATGATTGCGAACTGTTGTCGAATCTTTCAGAGAATTATTCTCCAGACCTGCACTACAAACTGGACCCAAGACCGTGAAGGAGACTGAGGCCACGTTAGAGGAAGCATTGTTTGTATCAGTGACCTTGAAGGTCAAATTATCTGCAGTTGAGCTACCGTGGGTAAGATTGTTGTTCGGGGTTAGCGACAGCAAGCCCGTGCTGTTATCAAAATTACTGATCTGAGAATACTGGGGCTGACTGATAATGGAAAAAGTGAAATTGTCTCCATCAATATCTGATCCGTTTAGAGTGAAATTGCCAGATTGCCCCCAATTGATGGTAGTNCCAGAGTTCAGACTATTGGCTACTGGGGCGTCATTCNTACCAGTGAGAGTCAGCGTGACTGTGGCACTACCAGAGTTTTGTCCTTGGCTGTCCTGCACCTGGTAGTTGAAGGTNTCCGTGTAGATAAGGCCGTGACTCAAGCTATCTTGAGGCGTAAAGGTAANGGTTCCCGTANAGGAATTAAAATTAGAAACTGTCCCGTATTGGGGAGTAGTCAACAAGTTGTAAGTCAGNCTATCTCCATTGTCTTGATCTGAAGCAACTAGCATGATCGCTCCAGGAGTGTCCTCTGTTACGTTGCTGGAAACTGAATCNGCATTCGGAGGGTCATTCNCACCATTTACAGTGAGAGAAATGGTTGCGTTATCGGCTGCTCCCTGGGCATCCGTAACTTGGAAAATAAAACTATCAGAGAAGCTGTCNGTCGCGCTGAGATTGTCAAATGGAGTGAACAGAATCTGGTTGCCTGTGATCGTTACATTCCCGTAACTAGGCTGACTCAATAGCAAATAGCTCAGGGTGTCACCACTATCAGGGTCACTCGCCGAAAGAGTTATATTATCTGGACTTCCTTCTGTAACAGTTGCACTCCCAGCGCTGGCATTCGGAACGTCATTAACTCCAGTCAGTGTCAAGGTAACTGTAGCCGTNTTGGAGTTTGCAGTTCCAGTAGAAGAGTCATCCTGTGCCGTGTAACTGAGGGTTTCAGTGTAGCTAGTGTTATGGCTCAGATTGTCAAANGGGGTGAACGTGAAAGTTCCTGTGGAGGAATTGAAGTTGGTGATGCTACCATGCTGAGGAGTGAGAGGCTGAGAGTAAGTCAAGCCATCCCCAAAATCAACATCGCTGGCGCTCAAGGTGACCGTGCCTGGATTGTCTTCTGTCACATTGTCAACAATCGAACTGGCTACTGGACTGTTGTTACTACCGTTGACTGTCAGCGACACCGTTGCGTTCTCTGAGGTATTGTTTACAGCCGAGGAGTTATCCGTGGCAGTNTAGGTAAAACTGGTATTTTGTGAAAAGCTCGCACTGAGGTTGTCGAAGGGAGCGAAAGTCACGACAGCACTTGTCAGAGAACCGANATTCAAAGAAGTCCCTGTTGCATTGTCTGTGAGGGTACCATGCTGAGACAGAGAAGTGATGGTGTAGTGGACAATGATGTCATCTTGATCGATATCGGTTGCTGACAAGTTGATGTTGCTTGGACTTCCCTCGGTAATGGCCCCAGGAGTTTTGTTATCGGCCACAGGCTGATCATTAGCCCCTACCACTGTGAGNGTGACTGTCGCAGGAGTAGCGGACTGGTCATTATTACTATCCTTGGCGTGGTAGGTGAAGGTCGTTGTGTAGGACCCNACACTCAGATTATCGAACGGGGTGAACGTGAAGGTCCCTGAAGGAGAGTTAAAACTGCTGATTGTTCCGTACAACGGGTCNTTATTCTGGATAAACTTCGTGATCGTCGAATCCTCTGCATCGGTAGCACTCAAGCTAACCGAGTAAGAGGAAGAACTATTTTCAGTGACTGAAGCTGAGATGTCTGTGGGAACAGGCTTATCATTGACAGCTTTTACTTTAACTTTTATTTCCACATGATTTATATCGCCGACACTATCTGAAAATCGAATTACAAAGGTTTCAGTTCCATTATAGTTCTCATCAGGGAGATAGTTCCAATTTGTGACATTATCAGCCTGATTGGTTAGCCAAGCGGTAGCATTGGTTGTTTTGTAATANCCGGTGGTTCCATTATCTGGGAGATTGATGATTTGATAGGAAAGGGGCTGATTGTTCTTATCGTGAAAATAGAGTGTGCCGGTCTCTGTCCCACCATCTTCATTCATTTTGTTTTGTTCGGTCAGATTATCTGTAGCACTGCCAATTTGTCCCTGACAACGGAGAATAGGACCNCTGCTATCAGCCACTGAAGCCACACAGATCTCACGCTCGTTTGCAAAACCATCATTGTCATATANTTCGACNGTGAAGTACTCTCTCCCGTTAAAAACACTGGATGGCTGATACCACCACTCACCGCTCAATGTAATCCCAGCAGCACCATTCAGCGGTGCCGTCTTGATGCTCCAATTNTCTGNAACAAACCCTCCATCTAATGTGTCATTGTCACTGGTAAAACATGCGCTCTTGGATTCACATGTAAAGTTATCTCCAGCATTCGNGAAATAGACCTGATTATTTTTTCTATCTCCAATTTTGTCATTAATAGAAGTGACGTTGAGCGTAAACGACTGATTACCACAACTACTGGAAGCAGTGATCGTTGTTGATCCATGTTGATTCTTTTTGAGACTTAGCGTGAATTCACCTGTACCACTATCTACCGCTGAGACCGTAACCAAAGAAGTGTCCCCACTACTTNCGGCATAGCTGGCTCCACTAGCCAGTGTTACTTTGAAGCTTTGATCACTGCTAGGGTCCTCAGCACTGTTATCCAAATCTTCGGGTACGGNTAAAGTGTGCGTCGAAGTATTATAATTATATATGCTATTATCACTGGGGAATGTTGGCGCACANGATGTATGGGAAGAAACAAAGTTTTCTAAATTTCCAAAGGTAAAGCCAGTAGCAAACAAATTCCCTTTTTGACCCACTTGTGAGCCGAGAACCATATCATCTGCTGGAGACGCAAGGGTACGCACCCAGCGTTTTGCTCCAGTCGAATCATACTTGGCCAACATCACATCCAGATCACCGAAGTCCGTTTCACCATTGGACTGTGTCAAGTGGGTGTAAGCATTGCCATAGAGACCTGTAGANACCCCAAAGGACTCAACATTCTTCGGTAATCCCAGCTGTCGGCTCCACTGGTGCCTTCCCAAACGATCATACATTACTAAGTGCGCACCCGGGTTTATGGTAGTAGCTCTAGCCACGTAGATATTGGCTTCTGCATCCAAAGATAATTGATTAAATCCTGCCAATGACATTAGGAGCTGCTGAGATTCATCACTGAAAAAAGCCACATTGCTTGCACCTGCCTCTTCAGGCACACGACAGATGCTACCACTGTTACCACCTCCTCCTTGAGCTTCATCACTGTCTGCTCGAGGNAACTCGACGTCATAAACAATTGTCCCTTCTTTACAACCAAGCAAAGAGAAAATACAAAATAAACAAATGAGATGAATTTGATGTTTCATCAATCTTTTTGGCTAATTGCAGTCAATTTTGGCTTCGATTTATTCAGGAAGAGAATTTGATTTTGCATTCTATGCAAGCCGATGTTTGAGTAGGTATTNTGAGGAATCTATTAGCAAAGGCTGATCAAATGGGTAAACACAAATTGGATNATCAACGTGTTCTCATTGTCTGGAAACATTGTGTTTTGAAGTCAGCAAAGAGTAACTGTTATCAATTTTTTGAAATAATCATGCCTCATTAGTTAGGTGTTAGAATCGGTTTTCACAAGGAAATTAAAANTAATTATAATTTTTTACCAAAAATATCATTATCATGTAACACTTCAAGNAAGNAAACCCCTNCAAAACCAACTACTCAATATTTAATTAAAATANTATTTTTATTATAAATTTGAAACCAATGTCNACTNTAATGTAGTCTACATCTCAAATAAGATAATTTTGAGNTCTCACTTGCGTGAAGCCGATGGGAAGGCTAATTCAGAATTAATCCAGTGACAGAAATTGGTGACTTGTCAGGAGCCAAATTTATTAAATTAGAGTAAAATTAAATTTTATAGAAAAAATNAATTCAATCAAAACCAACTCTTTACTTGCAGATCACATAACGTGTTGGCACGCAATCNACTGCACCGAGTTTTGTTCCAATGAAAAACATATTGGAGTAAATATGGTTTAGTCTGCCCTCNACCTCCTCATAATCGANGTAGAGTACATTGCGATAAAAAGCTGATTTTACTCCTACAGTCCAAGCATTGTCGAAGTCTGCATATATTGAAAGTTGGTAGCCAACCAGGAAATCTGTTCCAAATCGCTCACCATAGTGCACTACCTCACCCAGTGCGTTTCTCTCAAGTTTATCAAATTGAAGAATGCCGAAACCACCTATTAGCTCTAAACTTCCTCCTATTTGAATCAAATCATGCTCGACACTATCCAACACTTCCACAGATTTGCCAAAGCCAATTGAGTAATATCCATGAATGACACGGGCCTTAACACTATGATAAAGTCCTTGATNATCAAGGAAATGGTGCTCAAAACGAGTATCCAGGAGAGCCTTGCCAATTACCATGGCATCTTCGAAGGAACGGTGGGACGACATCAATTCTAGTGTGTNCCCCTCCATCTCCTCAGCCTTCAAATCATCTTGTTCATAAGATCCATAAGCTGACCCCCAGCCAATCCACTTCCGTTGCTCTGCCGGCTCCTGTGCATTTGCAGTCACTACNGAGAAAGTCACACTCCAGGTCCAGAGCCATAAAAGGACTGTAGACTTCTTCCCGCNTAAAATGTAGTGGATANCCTTGTAAGCCAAATCCATTTGTCTTAGCTGAGTTACTGCATCTTAAAAACAACCAATGTTTTGNNAGAACAATGCAGCAGGTTTTGAAGTGACTAGGACAATNTTTTATCNTTTTTCAGCAAATCTGAGTTAGAGCTAGTTGGTAGCCTGCATTCAGAATAAAAATCGTTCTTTANAATTTTTCTAATTTGTCTGTAATGGGTTACAACACAGTTAGNGTCGATTCGATTTGGTACTGCTGAAAAGANATGAGAATACTAGCCAGAAGAAAGTGAGGGAGATACGAGCTTTGTTAGGAGTGGACAACATGANTGGGTCTGAGAGACTGGCACTCAAGCTGGTCTTTCATTTTCCAGTGAGCAAAAAAGCGTCACCAGTACTTACAAAGCGTGCTTTGCCACCCTAAAGCGAACCAAGATTCTTCTCGCTCCNAACCCCGGAAGCTCNATGCACACTTACTGCCACCAGAATTATTTCATGTACTGAGATAGCATCTGCTGTTCATTCTGGAGCCTAGTTCAATCCAAGAGATATTAACAACAAACTTCAATCGGCATTTGNACTTANGCAATTAATTCGATTACCCAAGTTGATGCAAATATTTTGACGGGGAATGAATGCTTGAGAAAAAACTTCTCTGANAAGAGTTTTTNATCGCCGANAGCTGAAGCAGAGAGGCTAGATAGTTGNTTTTCTTTTGAAGATTTTTTATTAAAAGAATCAATAANATAACTCTATCGNNTATTTNAATAAATAAAAACTCAANNAAAATATTGTAGCAACCATTGGGAATCTGNGAAATACCTCTCTGAACATAATTTAGGAATTAGTTTCTAGAAACATTCAAAAGAATTCAAATTCGAAGACAAAGGTCCCAATGCTAGTAGCTATAGGCTCAGGCGATCTCGATCAAATTGTTAGGGTTGTTTTTGGNAAGACTTCTTACTGCTATCAATNTAAAGGCTCGTACCTGCTAGGCTATATAGATCACGTACTNCTACATTAAGTGTCGGATTTGTTCCAGATCCACAGTTTCTGCCTGCAATATTTGATGATTGATTATCTTGCCAAGCAGAAATACCACAATANACTGTGCTATTCATTGTTTCTCTGNCTTCANTACTGAGGGGAGTCGCACTAAATTCTTTCAGTCGACTGTTCATTGTGTANCCNACAGATCCATTAGGCAAAATTAGAGGAGNTGAACCACCGACAAGATTNGAATAATTTCGCCTTACGGAGTATCTAGCTGAATTGCAGGAACTGTCATCGAAAATAATTAAATCTAATGTCAGATTAAATCCGACGACTTGAAGTGTTTCTGTTTGATAAGGGCTTCCACTCGTACAACTTGCACTCCAAGTACCTTGGAGTGCAGTGAGTGGAACTGGAGGAGTTGTGTCTACACTACTTTCCTCATCTTCCAAACCCATCAACGAACAGTTGGATAAGTAAAAGAGCAGGAGTGTAAGCAGGTATATTTTTCTATCTAGACCACGACCTACAATCATACCGTTATCCAATCTCTTATAGGGATCAAACAGCAGGCTAATTTTTTGCCCCAGGANAAATCACGATTGCTAGTTTGCCAAAATTAATTTGGGCGGTACTCCAAGACGGGGGTTGTGTTAAGGTTAAGTTCTGGGGATGGTGGTTGGGCTAAGAAAGCACTACCTGTGTAGTCCAAAGCCAACCCAGAGGTATCTGGAGTCTCTGTCTTGAGTGGTAANGTCCATAATCTGTCGCCTGTCGANGAATCCAAGCGAGCNTAAAAGTACTCTACTTCAGTGNTTTGATTCTCAGACACCCTCAGACCCAGCAAATTCAGTTGACCCTGAACATCTATAGAAATTTCTGCCCCCAGATCATGCCTACCTGTTCCCCATTGCTTGCGCCATTGAAGTTTGCCCCCGATATCATATTTAGCCACAAATAGATCGATGCTTCCGGTACTCTGATACCCAGCCAAGGTTCCGCTCGTTTGACCTGTCAAGTATATATTCCCCTCCTCATCAGTGGTCAGGGCAAGTACCACATCATCACCAACGGAACCAAACTGTCGGCGCCAAAGCTCTCTCCCAGAGNGACTAAATTTNACNAGAAAGGCATCAAGNCCACCAACATTGGCTGTTCCNGNNAGNTCACCACGNGTGTAGCCNGTNANGANAANATTACCAAANGNATCNGTNGNNGTNNCCATNCTTACNTCTTCANNAGGANNNACNAATNTNNCGNGNCCAAAGCNGANTNCCTTCTNAATCATACTTTGCCAGGAAAGCATCGGTATTGANNGGTTCTTTNNCCATNTGNTGNGGNCTNNCNATNNNACTAGCGATACAACCNGGCCCAAGTGCATCGAATGTTACAGTTGCATTTTCTGATAANGCGTTNTGCACATCTTTAACTTGAAACACCAAGTTTTCTCTNAAAGCAACATTAGGAATTGAGAANCTATGAGTGCTAAGACTTACTGCACCATTTGCTTGATTGAAACTNGCGATCGGAGTGTACTTCGGGCTTGNATTAAGAACATAACTTATACTGTCACCATCTACATCTGATCCAGTAACTGAAAAGGTTTTGGTTGCTTGACCGTAGCCAAAATTCCCTTGATTTGCATTATTAGCGACTGGNGCGTCNTTNNCTCCAGTAATTGTAAGACTAACAGTACNAACGGAAGATGTTTTGTTATCGTGGNTCTCCTGGTGTAAAACTGTTNTGGAAGAATTGTCGGTCACAGTATAATTGAAACTATCTGAGTATACTTGATCTTTTGCAAGCGACTGATGAGGGGTAACAGTAACTGAGTTTGTTCCTGTTGGTANATTATAGGGTAAATTACTGTTAGCTAGTTGAGTACCACCAACATTTATGCTTCCGTAGGTAGGTAGTGAANTGAGAGTATAATACGACGCACTGTCGTTTACATCAATGTCTGTAAANGAAAGGTTTGTTCCTTTGGGAGCATCTTCTGNNAGGCTATCAGAAANNNCCCCTGCTGNCGGGCGGTCATTGGCACCATAGATNGTCAGTTGAACTGTTGCATTTCTAGATTCTTTTGGTTCNTTNTATATTGGATCAGGTTGCCTGGGNTCACTTTTCGTAGTTGATGAATTGTCTGTTGCCGTATAGGTNAANGAGTCGNCTNNTACCAATCCAGTACTCAAATTGTCGTGAGTGGTAAAGTAGATTACTGCTTGATTAGAGGTAGCNGTAATGATTTCATTTAAACTTATAGAAGTATTGTCTAGCTTTTGGAGTAAGCCATACTTGGGATCAGGAAGTTTTGTNATTTTAAAAGTGCTGATTTTNTCTTCTNTGTCTTCATCTGAAGCTTTCAAAGTAATTGCCTTCTGGANGCCTTCACTAACATTNACTGATATATTGTCTGCAACNGGCTGATCGTTCAGCCCAAAGAGAACTAAGCTGATCTTCTTTTTTGCCGAGTCTAGTCGGTCTGTAGTTACCCAATTGCTACCGTTGTGATAAATACCGTATCTTCCATTATCCCTGACCTTGNAATTAAAATTAGTTGAGTACACTTGATAACTTAGATTATTCCATGGTNTNACGTGGAGTTCTCTTTTACCTCGGTATANNTAGTTNCTATCTGCTGTTTTTGTNANGATTNTATNCGTNCTATTATTTTGTGGTGTTGGNGATCCCTTTTCAAGGATANTGCAGNNTGCTCTTTGACACCAACTGCTTACNGCGTAAAATGTTAGGTTATCNATCGTATCTTCNATATCTGATGCCTGCANAAGTATTTTGTTNCTTTTNTCTGGTGAGTTGTTGTCCNTATCTCCCCAATTATCTGATGGATTGTCAACGTTAAGGGGTGCAGGANNAAGTTTCNNNACCANTANTGTCTTCTACATATTCNGATGCCAGAGTATTNTTATCATAAGCGATTGTCNGGTCATTTACTGCCTTCACTGTTATCCGAATTCTACCATCNTTGTAAAAACCAGTCTGATCCGTAAAACGAATCTTAAATTCATAATTTNTCGGACTGTTGAGGGGATNGTCTGAATAGTCGTTAGGATTATTGGAATGACGGTAAAACCAAGTTGTTGTATTATCTGTGGAGTTGTCTACCCAAGCATAACCGTAATCTTGGTATTGCTGATGGGATGGTCGATTATCAACTATTTGGGCAGAGCCACAATTGTACAGATGAACACTCCCGTTGTTGAAACAATTTTCTACTGGTTTAGCTGATCCAGACGATGTTATTGAACCGTACCCNGGGTCCGTNCCTTCTANTACNCTAAAGTCGAGAGGCTGATTGTTCCGATCATGTGCAAAAATTGTTGTAGTGGTATTATCTCCTTCGTTGATTGAGTAAGTGAAAAGGTCGTCATTTGTATTGTCTAATTGTGTCTGACAGCGTAGAATTGGTGTACTGTTATCAGACTGATCTGTTACTGACGCTACACAATAACGACCTNTATTCCATTTCTCTGGTTCATTTGATNCTNNATGATCATTGTCCCGAACGTAAAATTTAAAATANTGTCTTCCATTAAAGTTAGTGTTGGGAACGACCCACCAGTTTCCACCTGAAGTAATGTGATAGTTTACTTTNTTATCTGTTTGTTTGTCATCCACTGGCTTTGAGACGAAATCAATACTCCAATTATCAGAATAAGGGCCTGTCAGATTGTCGTAAGCTTCTNNTTTATTTGGATCTGAATTCATTACAAATCCNCGGTCGTTTACATCTTCTACATTTATGTAGCACTTACCATCACCAGGTAATGAATTAGCCATATTNCAAGTAAAATTGTCTCCTGCGAAGATATGCCAGTTTGTGTTCACATCATCATCTTTNATTGGGTCATCATTTACTTCGAAAACAAATAAATTAATGTTTTTTGAACATGTTCCTCCAATTTCTCTGATTGCTAAAGATGCATAGCCGTGGTCATTTTTTTTGTTGGCCAAAGCCNTTATCTTGAGTTGNGGTGGATTACTACTATTATTAACTGTTAAATTGAAGAAGCTATCATTGNCACTCAATGTTCTGGTGTTGTATAAACTATTGACAGTGACATCGTAATCTTTAGCTGTACTGTTATTATCAGAAAGTTTTAACCATCCAATTTCTTTTCCTTCAGCGAAAGAAATATTGTCGTTGCTGTTGAAATAGCCGTAGTCACAATCACTCACACCACTCACATAGTTTTCAAGATTGCCCAAGGTGAAACCAGCTATTGAAATGTTTCGATGACTGTCAATGCTGGTTCTCATGGCNACGTCATCCATNGAAGACCTGAGAATTCGAGACCACCTTTCGATTCCCTCAGGATCATATTTTGTAATTTCTATATCTAAATCTGCGTGAAGCTTGTCCATTCTTTTTGTAAGGATTGCGGCTGCGCCACCGTATGGGTCCGCACTAATCCCAGTACCTAATCTCTCCTCAATAAAGCCAATTTTCCTTTGCCATTCAGTTTTTCCTTGGCGTCCATACTTGGTCAAACCAATTTCATTGTTTGCNGAAGTTTCAACAACATAAGCGTTAGCCGCCCCATCCAAGGATAAGCCGCCAAATCCTGCCATTTCCAGCAACTTTTTTTGTCGAGCATCTCTGAAGAAACTCAATTGATGCAGACCGCNNTGTCCGCCAACATTACAGGCGACTGATCCCTNTGGTGGAAGTGTACCCGGTGGATTTCCACCAAAACCNCCTCCGCCTCCGCCTCCGCCTCCGNCTCCNCC
>NYVT01000032.1:0-17580 GCA_002684675.1 Deltaproteobacteria bacterium | reverse complement strand
CNANNTCNACATCAGGATCNAGGTCGAAATCGAAGTCATAGACTACTACACCGTCNACTGGGTTGCGGCCACTCTCACAACCCACAAGCAGGAACAAACAACAGCAGATTGTCAAAAGGAGAGCGTACTTCATATTTTGGCTATTTAGTNCGTGAATGTATTTCAGAGAGTGGCAGAAAAGTTTTTAGTTGATCCTTGTTATATTCATGTCGTTTTTTNTAGAGTTCTTCCACGTTTATTCTAACTTGNAGCAAAGTTTTACCAATTTGACTGTCTTCATCAGGCTTTTCTCTAGCATCAAACCGATCCAAATATTTCATGTATTTACCCGTCATATCAATATCCTTAAAATAAATTGAGATTGCTATCAGTAGCTGTGTAGCAAGTAGACTTTGCAATTCATCNAATTTTTCAAAATTTNCATCCAGATCCTTTTGAGCTTCTAACAACAGTTCATAGGCTCTTTCTTTTCCCTTTTCNGGAGAATCACCAGGATAGGTAATGCACACTTGGGAATGGCGAGTTCGAATCATTGCNAGAAGTCCCACGAAAGCGCCGTTAGTTGGATCGACTTCACAAAGCGTTTCGAAAGTTCTAGTTGCCAACTCATAGCTCAATAAAGCTTGGTCAATNGATCTCTCTTCTCCATCAATATTATCTTTCAATTTTTCATATTTTTCACTCAGTTCTGCCTGTACCTCCGACCATCTTTCAGAAAATTTAGCTGATGGAAAAGTATGATGATAAGGTTCATCTTCTTTGCTTATTTTAAAAAACTCATCGCCTGGAGCTGTGAAGTGGCAATTTGGGCAGATTGTCAAGTAAAGTAGATTGTAATCAATNGGATCCAATCCGGGTACAGGCTCACCATAGGTTGGAATACCAAAAATATTGTTTTGAATGTGAACTACCCTGTTTTTCAGTGAGTACTGTTTGATACTTTTTTGCCCGCACGCAAAACATTCTGCGTAGTGACCCATTAATGAACTGTTTTGACATTTCAATTTTTCTGCTGTTTCACACCTTCTACCTCCAAGTAGTTCAGTGACTCCATGATTTTCTCTTGGTTCTGCACCAAACTCTAGACCAAGAATGAAGTACCCTTCCTGTTTGCTGGGCTTTGACCAACGAACAATTATATTACCCATTGGGTCTCCGACAACATACTTGCCGTCTTCTTTCTTTGAAGGGATATAAAATTCTAGTATTAGCTTTGAAAGTATATTTAGTCGGTATTTTGACTTGATTCGGCATCCCATTTGCGCGAGGTCTAAGCCCACTACATCTTCTGTAATGTCACGAACATGGAGCCGTGCGGGAAAAACGATTTTACGACGCTCTTTTTCTTTTTTTCTAGATATCTCGTACATACTTCCCCCTACCCATCAAAAGTTACTTTTAAAGCTGATAAAATAGATAGACTCAAAATCAAAATAGATAATTCATTGTTCACTTGTAGTGACTCGCAATTTTTCTACACACGATAATCAACAAGTTTTTTATCGAGGTTCCGCCCAATCAACTCATCCACACCATGATTATTGAGCAATGCCCCACGAAATTGAATATTGATAATGTAGTTATCGTGTGGCGTTTGATGAGAGCGGACTACTCTGGCGAGAATTGGTGACTGGACCTGCAATTGTTTCTGATTGATCTGGGATGGTATTAGGAAAGTGAGGTGTATGTTAGCTTGTGGTCTGCAATGATGATTTGCAATGAGTCGGCATCCTCCTCTGCTCAAATTAGATAATTTGACCATTTGGTCTTCCTCATTGTAATTCAATTTTACTGGTCCTTTAACCTCATAACGGTCCTGAATTCGTCGACAGTTTCCTCGGTAATACTTACTGTCTACAAAAATGAGTGTACGATCCATTTTTCCCATCCTGACTTTCGGTTTCCAGTTTGATGTTCCTCATGCAAGAGAGAAAATCAAATTTCTATTTAGTAAAAAATCTCCAGATGACGGTGAGATGTAGCCGTATTATTTTTATAAATAATGTCTACATATTACTTCTGCCATCTGGTAGGAGAATTTCGGAACACGACTGCTAGACCAGAAATCATGAGGAGGAGAATTTCGGTGCAAAAATCAAAATTTGATTGACTTCTGTAATTTTCCTATTGCCCTGCTCCCAAAAGCAGACTCCGGAATTGGATGAAATTTCTACTGACACTCAAAAATAGACAATCGTAGCGGACCGACTGTAATGGACGGTCAATATTAGAAATCACAATCGTTCTAGTTGGGGAAAGATTACAAAAAGTGATGGGGAGAACGTACTGGAAATGAAATAAATCGTGAGCGTTGGATTTCTGGAAGAATCTCTTCCTCTGGCCTGAGGGAGAGGGTCAAAATAGTACTGTCTTACAACTATCGCTGAGTGAAAAGGAATTTAGATTAGCGTAATCTGAAAAACCCTCGACTAGTGGGAGAAGAGGGACCATGTCAGTGGTGGGTGAGGAATTCGTCGTATTGAGAAATATAAGGGAAATTAGGAGATTGAGAACTCTCTCATCCAGGCTGACTGACAATTCTTCCCTGAAGGAGTAGATGATTACGTACTTGGCTACTTTTTGGTGTGCGATTGCCCATTAGGCATGATGGTTTTGAAGAACTTGGCTGATTCCAAGTTCGTACGCTCTAGGCTGAGACCTTCCAAATTTGCTTCTGACAGGTCAGCTTCGAAGAGGTTGGCTCCTTCCAGGTCAGCTCCCTGCAGATTGGCTCCCTGCAAGTTTACACCCTGTAAGTTTGATTCCCGAAGGTCAGCCTTGTAAAGATTGGCATCGCGTAAATCGCTTTTCTCCAGGTCGGCACGGTACAGATCAGCTTCAGAAAGATCTGCATTCTGCATTCTAGCCCTAAACAGATTGGCTCCTCTCAGGTCGGCCTTGACCAAAATTGCTTTTCGGAGATCTGGCTGATCCAGATTTGCATCCTGAAGGTCCACATCTTCCAGAACCGCCTTGAATAAATCAGCCCGATAGAGATCNGCACTTTCCAGATCAGCACCCTTCAAGTCGGCTTCCTGCAGGTTGGCTTCTCGCAGATTGGCTTGAACCAGAATGGCTCGGCGAAGTAAGGCTCCTCGTAAGTTTGCCTGAGAAAGATCGGTTTCCCGCAGCACAGCCTCTAGCAAAGTGGCTCCTCCAAGATCCACACCGCGCAAATTCCCTCCAGGACAATTTCCTGTATCTTTCAGTCGTTGAAGATCTTCTTTTTTCATGGAATGCTCTTTAAAGAGAACAGACTATTTCTCAATGATTCTGCACAGTTTATACAAAGTTTTGAGAAATGCACTTGGTTTAGCAACTCAACGTTGCTCGAGCTCTGATCTCCTTAAAACTTAGCTTTCACTTGCTTTGCCTTTTAATAACTTTGATTCTCGAATTGAAGACTTTGGCAAATTGGAACCACAACCTTCAGTAATTCTTCAAAAATGATTGGCTTGATCAGATAATCAATCTTGTAGGTTCCCAGTGCCTACCGCAATACATCGTCATCATGAGCACTCATTACAATGATCGGTTGCTGTAGGGATTGCTGTTGCATCTTCTGAATCAATTGAAAACCACTCATCCTTGGCACGCTCAAGTCTGTAAAGACAATATCGTAGCTATTCTCTACTAGTTGATCGAGAGCTTCCTGACCGTCAGCCGCCGCATCTACCTGCTCAAAGATATAGGCCAACAGTAGTGTGAACACTGGTCAACTCTTGTACTTCCTGAATGACCATTTAAGCTACTCCCTCTGAAAAGTTCTATGACTCTTGAAGTCCAAATGATTGTCTCAACAACCATGGCTCATAGTTCTGTTTTTCTCCCGAACAATGGAGCAACTTCTCACAAAATTGGCTCATCTTGGACAATTAGAATGCTGAGTTTAGGGGTTAACTTTCAAAAATCCTGTAAGCAAATTGCTTGGGACTGTTGCGAACCTGATCCAGAGCATTCTGAAGAATCAACTGGTGGTAGGCTTGTTGAGCTATCTCTTGATCACTGAAAGAACAATCTTCGATCCATCGGACTTCTGTCACCAGATTCCGGTAATGGTCTGGATAAGCCAGAGATTCCTGCACAATCTTTTGATCGGACGGGACAAAACGAACAGAATGAATCCCGTGTTGACTAAGGACTCTGTTCAATTCTTCGCAGAGTTTATCGGGTTCAACTACAGATTTTAGATGTGAGATCGATCCTTGAGAAGGCTTCTGCTGAGGACGAACGGATGGACCTTGAAAGAGGGAATCGACGAATTCTTTGACTGCTGTGGTCTTGAAAGGCTTGCGCAGAAAGTGACTGTTACCTTCCCCAGCGTCTGGTGAAGCCGATCTTCGTCTTGCCGACCAAAATACACGGTGACGATTACAGTTTCGATTGCTGGATCAAGCTGCTTCAGGCGAATAGCGACATCGACCCCCATTTAGGTTTTGTTAAAGGCTGAGATCAACAAAGGCGATGGCAGACGGCTCTCCTGGTGCTATTACGCGCTGGTCCTGTTCCAGAGCTTCCCAACCAGTGCCAGTTCCTGTCACCAACAACTTGTCATCCTGATAGTACTCTGGCTGATCCTCTACCATGCCCGGAAATAGAATTTCTATCATGCTTCTGATCGGGGGCGTTGGCAGACGGAACTAGTAACTCGTACATCGTCTCGAGAATACATTCATTGTCACCAACAGCTAATATTTTTTTGGCATGTGCATTCTTCCTCTACTGTTCTGGATAACTTTAGATTTGAAAGCTATTCACCGCAGGTTTAGCGATAGAGAAATAACCAGAACAGAAAAGCTCCAAACAACACGACCAAGCCAAGCAACAACAGCCATAGGGAATCCTTCTCTGAAAATTTCTCTTCTTCCTTGACCAGGTGTCTTTCTTCTATTTGAGACACTTAAACCTTATATTTGTTAAGTAAATGGCTCATACTTTGAGTTTTTCTCAACTAATCAAATCATTTGACAGACTTAAGAATTGCTCTTTGAAAGACATTAGTAACTTCTGGGTACTTTGCTAGGAGAATATCGGAGCATTTTGGAGAACGTTCTTGCATCAGCAGCTTATCTCTAAGAGACTAGGGATTACCTCATCAAATCGTTCGACATTTTTTAGAGAAGTCATGCTATTCCAGTTTATCAAACGACTCCGTTTTTCATTGATCCTGATGCTAGTGGGCTTTTTTTTGGGTTCCTGCCAAAATTTGATGGAAGCCGATGCTACAAAATTTTCAGTAAAATACCTGATTGATAGAGAGCAGAGTCTTGAGCCTGCACAACTGCTACAGCGCTTAGATTCTCTCAGTAACTGGGACCGGACCTCGTTCAATAAGATGTCTAAGAAACACGGAAATGTCTGGTTCTACTTAGATTTGCCAGCCGGTGAGATCCCAAGAGTACTTGAATTCCAAACTCTAAACCTGATTGAGTTCCAGGCATTTCTTATCAAAGAGGATGGTGAGCTGCAGTTGATGGCTCTATCTAACATTCCTTTTTCTCAGAATTATTCTTTCCGTTTGAATTCATCTGGTAGAGGTGTGTTGATTTTGCTCAAGCAACAATGGGGTGGGATCATTCGCGGATTCAAACTGATGAGCATCGAAACCCATCAGGATCAGCAGTTGTTTCGAGTTTTGGGAACTGGATTGGTGATGGGGCTATTTCTACTCAGCTTCCTATTGACAGCATTGGTTGGTTGGAGTCAGAACCAATTCTGGCTGTTGGTCATCATTATCAATGGACTAATTGGTCTTTTATTAGAAAAAAAAATCTATCTCTTGCTCGATTTTTCTCTTGATTCGGAAGTCTATTTAAAAATTTTTTCAGTCCAGCTAGCCATTAATTCTATAGCTTATCTTCGCATTATTGCAGAGAAAACTGGCTTTAACTGCATCAAGTTTCAAAATTATATTAAGCACTTTCTTTCAGCAGTTATTATCACCTTTATGGCTATCGGATTTCTGGCATTTGAGCAGGAAAAGTTACTGAACATCTTCACCAATCCCTTTCAACTAAGTATACTTGGATTCATTTTTGTCTATTTTTACTGCGTGATGATGCTGGTCGCTTCCTGGAAGAGAAGACCACATCTTCATGAATTTGCGGTCGGCTTTACAGTGATTTTCTCCCTGCCTTTCCTCAGTAACCTAACTGTGGAAGGAACACTTCCTCCAATTTTTGACCTTTGGATTCCGGACTATCGGGCCATCATTCCGTTGATTCTTTCCATCATTCTCTACAAGGACCGGGAGTTACGACTACGTAACCTAACCCATCTCCTGGAAGTTCAAAATCGCAACAAAGACCTGTTTTTGGCCCGTACTTCCCACGAACTTCGGACACCGCTTGCCGGGATGATTGGTATGTGTGAGAGCATTCTGGAGAAAAAAGCGGGGCTGGCAGCTGCGTTGGTTCGAAAACTAGAGGTTGCTGTCAACAGTGGGCGGAGAATGAATCAATTGATCGGGGACATCACGGATTTTACAAACATGCGAGATGGGAAACTGAAGCTGGAGCAGCGTCCAGCAAATTTCTCACAGATCTTCCAGACTATGCTCCCTTTGGTCAATCCAGCAATTGAACGCAAGCAACTGAATCTGAAGGCACAGATTCCAGACAATTTGCCTAAAATAAATGTCGATGAGAACCGAATCCAACAGGTCTTGTTTAACCTGATCAACAACGCAGTGAAGTATACCCAGGTTGGAGAGATCCAACTCGAAGCCAGACTTGCTGCTTCAGAAATTCTGGTAACGGTCGAAGATACAGGAATTGGGATACCCAAAGAGGAGCTGAAGACAATCGAGAAAGACTATGAGCGTGCGACGAATGTTGCCAGTATTTCTGGGATGGGGCTTGGACTAAGCCTCTCTAAGCACATCATCGAGCTACACCATGGAAGACTGCAGATTAATAGCCGACTCGGTGAAGGGACTCTTGTTTCATTCACACTTCCTTTGGTCGTTGGCTCGGAAGTACGCTCTCTTGAAGAAAAGAAGGAGGGGAAACCAATAGATGAAAATCAAATAGTAGATGCCTCACCCAACCATTCTAAAGAGCAAACTTTTAGAGGCAGAGGCAAGGTAGTGATTGTTGATGATGAAGACCTCAATATTGAAATCTTTATCAATTTTTTGGAAAGTCTGGATCTGGAGATTATCACCTATTCCAATGGCAACAGCATGCTGGAAAATCTAACAACGGATGAACCAGATCTGCTGATCTTGGACTTAATGATGCCCGATCTGGATGGTTATGCCGCCATAGAACAGATTCGTAGCGAATATTCGTCTGAGGAGCTGCCGATTCTTGTGGTGACTGCCAACGAACAGGAACGTATGACTCACAAGTCACTGACCTTGGGAGCCAATGATTACCTGATCAAGCCCGTGGTAGCCACAGAATTACGGATGAGGGTCAAGGCCCAGTTGATNCTAGGCCAGCAACTGAAAATGCAGGACTCACTTACAGAGTTGGAACATCAGCGCATCTCCCTGCTTCAGGATCACACGCGGATGGAGAGACTATTTGACACAGTTGACACTGCGCTCGTNGTCACTGATCAGCAGGATCGGATCATTCTTGTCAATCAAGGGTTTGAGAAGCGCACCGGCCTAGTTGGTACAGAACTGCTGCTACAGGACCTCGGTGGCTTCTTTCAAAACNCCATTTCCAACCTAACTCGACCCTCCGTCAGCCAACAGATCCTTGCCTCTAACGACAAAGAGGAATGGCCCTGTCAGCTTTCGGTTCATTCACTGGATTTTGCTGGACAACGTGAATGGGTCTGGACTCTCAATGAAATATCCGAATNGCAGAGTCTTCCCGATTTGATCCCACCTTTAAAAAACAAGGCGCTGCTGCCAATGCACAAATCAAAGCCGGACACATCATTACGGGAGGATCTGTGCCGTTTGCTGGAATTGACCACGAGCTATTATCGANTGGCTACAGGCGGGACCTTGGCAGAATTGGGAAAACAAAGCGGATATTGGCACATTACGATGAATGGGAGCAGTCCGAGAGCCTACATGCTGGAGCGATACCTCGACCCAAAGCGCTCTCCCAAAAAACCAAATTGGGTGCCGATCATCAAAACCTGCAACTGGGTTTTGGAAAGCTGNGAAGAACAGCGAACGCTAAAAGGAGAGATCCTTCAGTTAAAGCGGGTCGTTGAAGAGAGAGTCATCTGAGGGGCTGGACTCAGATGATTTACTAGTTTCGATTATCGTGGTCTGGACGGATCATCGCCTGGATCACAGATTCTACCGTGATGCTNCCNACGATCTGACCCTGTTTGTTCTGTACAGGAACCGCTTCGTGACCTGCTGAAGCTAAACGGGGAAGAGCGTCCTCTAACGAGATATTTTCTGGAATTGCTCCATCTGCGTTTTCGGGCAATCCTTCTCTTTCCATCACGCCACGTACACGCAATACGCGGGCTCGATTGATATCACGGACAAAGTCCATGATGTAATCGTCTGCTGGTTTCATCACGATCTGTTGGGCTGTTCCCTGCTGAACCATTCCTCCATCCCTTAGAATCGCAATCTGGTCACCAAGCTTCAGCGCCTCGTCCAGATCGTGTGTTATGAAGACAATCGTCTTGTGCAATTCTTCCTGCAGATCCAGTAGGATATTCTGCATGTCGGTGCGGATGAGTGGATCCAATGCACTGAATGCTTCATCCATCAACAAGATGTCTGCGTCTGTAGCCAACGCCCGAGCTAGCCCGACTCGCTGCTGCATACCTCCAGAGAGCTTGGCAGGAAAGTGGTTCTCATATCCGGCCAGTCCCACTCGCTCAATCCAGCGTTCTGCTCGCTGATGCGCTTCCGCCTTGGCGATTCCTTGGATGTCTAATCCGTAGGATACGTTTTCCAAGACTGTACGGTGCGGCAGCAATGCAAAGCGCTGGAATACCATAGCAGTTCGATGCCTTCGGAACTCTCGTAGCTGTACCTTATCCATCTTCAGCACATCGTCTGAACTAACCCAGATCTCTCCAGCAGTTGGTTCAATCAGTCGGTTGATGTGACGAATCAGCGTAGATTTGCCAGATCCAGAGAGGCCCATTACTACCTGCAGACTACCCTTGGGAATTTCCAAGTTGATGTCGGTAAGNCCCAGCACATGCTGGTGCTCTTCCAACAACTCTTGCTTACCGATTCCCTGCTGCACCAAAGACAACTTGGTCTGAGGTCGTGAACCAAANATCTTGTAGAGGTGCTCAATACGAATCAGCGCTTCTGAATCAGACACTAGGCCCTCCTACGTGATGACGTTGCAACCGTTTTCCAAAAGCTTGTGTAACCCGGTCAAAGATAATTGCCAAGGCGACAATTGCTAACCCGTTGAAGAGTCCAAGCGCTAGGTATTGATTGGAAATCGCCTGCAGAACAGGAATACCCAGGCCCTTGACACCAATCATTGAAGCAATCACAACCATCGCCAAAGCCATCATGATCGTCTGGTTCACTCCAGCGAAAATATTCGGTAGCGCCAACGGGATCTGTACATCCTTGAGGCGCTGCCAATAACTTGAACCAAAGGCATCTGCAGCTTCCAACACCTGCTTATCCACCAAACGTATTCCCAGATTGGTCAAGCGCACAATGGGTGGGAGAGCATAGATGCAGACAGCTAACAGTCCTGGCACCTTACCAATACCCAGCAGCATCACTACTGGAATCAGGTAAACGAAGCTGGGGATCGTCTGCATCACATCCAAAACTGGAGTAATGGTGGCTTGTACACGATCCGAGCGCGACATCAACACTCCGATGGGTATCCCAATACTTATACAGATCAGGGTAGCAACAGAAATCATGGCAACCGTGGACATTGTGTCTTCCCACATCCCCAAGTAGCCAATCAACATGAAACAAAGGAGTGAGCCAACAACAATCTTCCAACTGCGAGAACCCAGCCAGGTCAGACCAGCAACAATCAATAGAATGATCGGCCAGGGAGCAGCTATCAGCAGTTTTTCAAAAAAAATCAGGAATTGGAGAAGTGGATCGAAGAAGTTCTCAAGAGCTTCTCCGTAGGAGCGCGAAAAGGATCGGAAACCTGCATCAATACCTTTGCGCAGGTTCATAAGGTCTCGACGCCCTAGAGAGGGCATCTCTTCGAAGAAGTCCATTTGTTCTCTTTCCTGAAACAGGGCCTACATGGCAGGACATTCCTTTCGTAGGCCCCATCTTTCAGAATTAGAGGGCAGACTTTACTTTCTTGGCAACGTCAGCTGGAACCCATTTGGTCCAGACCTCTTGCTTTGTGGCCAAGAATTCGATCGCAGCGTCTTCGCCGCTGGCTTGATTGTCAGTCATGTAAACCAACATGCCATTCATTACGGTCCCTGGCCAAACGCGCTTGGAGAGGAAGTCCAGGGCAACTCCACCATTCTTCTTAAATTCATCAGTCACAACGGTATGAACCTCGGATTCTGTCCAAGCGGAAGGCTTTGGATCAGCACAATCTTGTTCAGCCTTGACGATGCAACCGTCCCAGTTTTCTGAGCCTGCAAAAGCGGCTTCAAAAGGTAGCATTTGCAAATTATACTTACCTATGATGGCGGTGGGGGACCAGTAGTAGCCAAACCATGGTTCGCCACGCTCAGATGCCTTGGCAATCGATCCATCCAAACCAGCTGATGAGCCTGGATCAACCAGTACCCAACCTTTCTTCTCCATCTCGAAAGCTCGGAACAGGTTTGCATTGGCTAATTGGCATCCCCAACCAGCTGGGCAACCCATGAAAGCACCTTTGCTGTTGTCTTCAGCGTATGGGAATAAGTCTGGACGAGCCAACACCTTTTCTACTGTGTTCAGATCCGGGTGGTCCTTGGCAAACTTTTCAGTTACCCACCAACCTTCACCAAGTCCGGTGATCGGTCCCTTAACAGCAGAATGAAGTCGGCCTTCAGACATTGCTTTGCCGAGTGGATCGCGTACAGCGTTGATCCAGAGTTCGCTGGCCACATCTGGATTCCCTTTTTCATTCATCGAAGTGAAGGTTGGCATCGTGTCACCAGGTACGATATCGGTTTCNCACCCGTATCCTTCCTTGAGGATAATCGCATCAACGTTGGCCATCAGAGAGGCTGAGGCCCAATTCATATCAGCAATAGTAACTTTGCCACATTTGCTGTGNCCACCCGCGGCAGCTGTGCCGGCGAGTGCCATCGCGCCACCAAGCGTGATGGCACTGGTCAGTACGGCGCGCAGCATTTTTGATTGAAATTTGTTTTGNAAATCATTCAGAAGTGAATGAAAAGACATAACTTTTCCTTAATTTAGGTTATTCTGAAACAGCCGATACCAAAAAGGTTCCCNTAGTGGGGAATTCAANCGAAAAATGANTGAATTCTAGCAGACTATTTGTGGATCTAAAGAGGATTCTCGAAACGAGAAAATTAGAGAGACTCTGAAGATTAGTTTCAGAAAATTTTATCAATATTTCAGTTAGATATCTCTATTAACTGACTGAAACANAAGTACATATAAACTCTTCAATGAGATGTAACTTTAAAATCCATTTGNNATNGATCATACAAGATCAAAAGTATGCTGTCAACTTCAGCAAGGAAATCGATAATTTCTGACAACTATTTTTATGCTACATTAATGTGATAATTAAAAATTATTTTTTCAAATTAATTGTCGATACATATCTGTGATTCAGAGCATACAGAGTTGTTGACCCGTACAGTAAAATCTTATTTTGCAATAAGGTGCAATTTTTTGTAATTTGTCAGAAAATGCCAAAAAACTCCTCGGCAATTTTCTCAAATCAATTAGTTTCCTGGNAAGGAACGGATCGCGCCATACCATCAAAGAGATCCAGCATTCTCTCACGCCAAGCAAAAACCCGGTCACCTTCTGCCAACAGTGGCATTGGACTGGTACAGCGTGCCCACATCAGACCACTNAATACCAGATAATCTGCTAGATTTGGCTGTGATCCACCCAAAAAGTCAAAGGACTTCAGTGTGGCCCGGAGAGGATTCAGTAACANGCGGAACTCCTCAAGCTTGANCTCTTTATNAGCTGCAAATTCTTCGAGTGGCATCCCAAAATTTTTTTCCCGTGTTGCTCGAAAGTAATTCCGGTCTTTCTCATGAACGGTTTTGTGGATCTCATCGACAATCATCCGAATCATCCCTGGGAACATCACCATTTCGGTCCAATGTCGGAAAAACCTCAGTTCCCCACGATTGATTTCCAAGCTAGGAGTAGGATATCGTTCATCGAGATATTCGAGAATCTTCCAGGAATCTGACAACGTTTGCTCTCCATCAACAAGTACAGGCACCCGTTCCGTNTCGGCAAAGGCAATTCGATTCTTTTCGGTCATGCGCCAAGGGATACTTTTGAACGGCAATTGCTTGTGATGCAGTGCCAAGCGGATTCGCCAGCAGTAGGGACTGAAAACCTGTTTNTCATCTGTAGCGGCCAATTCATATAATTCAATCATGGTTGCTTCCTTTGTTTGGACTCGTTCTGGTGCAGTAATGAAGTTGAACAGAATTGCTGCAGTTTCTTCAGACCGCTGGACATTCACAAGCGGGAGTTCACTTTCACGGCAGCTGCTTGACTCTTCCAACGGTGCTGCCTAGTTTTGGAACTTGCTTTGCAGCCCTAGCCCAAATCATTGGTATCTCTACTTTCACTTCTCAGCCAAGAAATTTCCGTGCATATCGAACCTGGAGTTGTTCAAGGTACCAAACTGCTACTTAGCTTTGGAACTGCGCTCACCACTGGTGGTCTAGTATTGCGTCAATGTTTGGAGTTTTTGGTACAGCACGGACTGAGCGCACTACTTGGTGGGACAATTTGTACTAGTGTCTTGGTATTCTTTTTCTTTGAGATCTTACCATCATCACCAGTTGGAGTCTCGGAAGTTCACTTGATTCTTGATTCCACTCTTTTCCTCCTGTTCGGTCTGGTTCCCTCGACCCTTGGTCTGGCTATTGGCCTCTTGGCCCAAGGGATCCTGCTAGCGCCGTGGGATCTACCTCAGTATGGAATGAACGTTACGACGTTGCTGCTTCCACTCCTTGTGGTTTATGCCATCGCAGAGCGGATTATCCACAGGCAGACTGCCTACCAAGATCTGAGCTATGGACAGGTTCTACAGTTGTCACTTGTTTACCAGGGAGGAATTGTCAGTTGGGTCGCATTCTGGGTCTTCTACGGTCAGGGATTTGGTGCAGACAGCATGTTTCAGGTGCTCAGTTTTGGTAGTGCCTATCTTGGTGTGATTGTCCTAGAACCACTAATTGATCTGAGCTTATTGGCAGGAGTCAAAATATTACCAAGTCTCCGCAATTCCTCGGTGTTCTCGAAGCGTCTCTTCCAACCAGCATGAAATTTCACCTGAAAATGTTGAGAATCTCGAAGCTCTTGATCTTTGCTGGAATTCTGCTGTTGCAGGGCTGCTCCTCCTCCTCCAAAGTAAAACAGCCTTCTTCTGTGGAGTCAAAAATTAAAGAGCAGGCGCCTGAGTTGCCCAAAACTACAAAAGGACACTTAGCCAGTGAGATCCAAAAAGATTCGCAGGCCCTAAGTACAGATCTTACGCTCAAACAAACAGAGCTAGCAGAGCGCACAAAAACACCAAAATTATCTGAACAAAGAAACCAGCTAATTGAAAAAACAGAAAATACCAGCCAGGTCGCAGAAAAGCCTAAGAATCCCCTACCAAAAGCAAAGAAGGCTCTGAGTGCAGTAAAGACAGATCTAAAAGAACAAGAAATTAAAGCCAAATCTTCAAAAATTGAGGCTGTTCCAAACACTGAAATAGACAGCCCAAACTGGCAACCCAAGCAACTTCAACAGCCGACAGCTTCTGTTATTCAGATTGAAGACCCATGGGTTCGTGCCGTACCTCCCAATGCGAATAACTCAGCGATCTTTCTGGATCTCCGGAATGAGAGCGAGCAGCTGCGCAAATTGGTGGAGGTTTACTCAGAGGTAGCAGAACGGGTGGAATTGCACATGACCAAGGATGAAGATGGGATGCTTAGAAAGGAACGCCTGGAGGAAGTGCTGATCCCTGCATTGGAGACCCAGAGTTTTCATCCGGGAGGCATTCACATTATGCTGATTGGGCTGCGTAGTCCACTGAAAGTGGGTGGGGCGATTGAGTTAGAGCTAGTCTATGCAGATCAATCCAAGGAAACGATCTCTGTGCCTGTAGATAAGCGCCCGCTTCTACCCATCACTGCTCAAAACAACCATTCTCTGGATTTACCAACAACTCAAACGCGATAAGAATCAACCAAACATGTCTGTACTAACTGACCAACGCCCCTGGGGCCACTACACCGTTTTGGCTGACGAAGAAGACCACAAGGTCAAACGCATTGTTGTTCAACCTGGCAAACGTCTGAGCCTACAGCGGCATCAGCATCGTGCGGAGCACTGGTATGTGGTCAAGGGAGGAGCCCGCGTGACACTGGATGAGTCCGAAAACATCCTCAGTGCTGGCGATGCAGTGGATATTCCGATCCGTACAAAACATCGGATCGAAAACACCGGCTCTGATGAGTTAGTCTTTATTGAAGTCCAAACCGGCAGCTACTTTGGAGAAGATGACATTGAACGCTTCGATGACGACTTTGGTAGAGCTAGCTGAATCTTCCCCTCGTCTCTTTTGCTCAGTAACTGAAATACATCAACTGATGGATGTCCACTTTGCAGACTGGGCGACCGCTCCTCTGCGCAGGATCGCGTAGTCTGTATCCACTGCTGGGAACAAACAGCCCACTTCGATGGTCTCTTGCAGAAACTCCTGATCCAACGTTAAAAATCCTGCTGGTTTGCCAACTGCTCGAATTCGCTGAATTCCTTCCAAACATGCTTTTTTGACCTCGGGATGACTTGGCTCTCCAGGAAAGCCCATGCTGGCTGCCAGATCTGCTGGACCAATAAAGACAGCATCCACTCCCGGTACCTGAGTGATTGCTTCCAACTGCTCCAAGGCTTCCTGCGTTTCAATCTGAACCATCAGGCAAATTTCTTCACGGGCTCGCTTCGCATAGTCTGGAATTGTTCCATATCGACTCGCCCGAGTGATGCCGGCAAATCCCCGAATTCCTCTAGGGGCATAGGCCACAGAAGCCGCTGCCAGTTGGGCTTCCTCAACATTCTGGACATAAGGAATCAGCAGTGACTGGACTCCACAATCCAGAAAGCGCTTGATCTCTGCTGGATCCAGTGAGCTTGGCCGGACAATCGGGTGAACAGGATAGGGTGCCACCGCCTGCAGAAGAGACAGCACCTCTAATGGATTCATCGGCGTGTGTTCTGTATCAAACAAGAGCCAGTCAAAGCCACAAGCCGCCAACATCTCTGCAATATTGGAATCATTGATTGAGCACCAAAGGCCGATTTGCCGTTGTCTATTGAGAATATTGGCTTTGAACGGGTTGGAGGGAAGTTGCATGTGGACCTTTCACTGGTAACGAATATGAGAGAGAGAACGTAAATTTTCAGCACTGGTGGTCGGCAGTCTTAAAAACTCTAGGTAGGCAGGGATCTGTTCAAACAACATATCCGTACCAATCTGGGTCATACACCCTCTTTCTCGGGCAGCTAAAACAAAAGGAGTTACTTCCTGTTTCATCACGACTTCGCCAACCATTGTATCTGGCGATATCCGTCCGACATCAATTGGTAATGGATCGCCAGGCTCCATTCCCATCGGAGTTGCATTCACCACAATTTCAAACCCACTGGGATCGTTACGACCCAGATTGATCGGCAACGTTGGAAAGAACTGCTGGAGTCGACTTGATAGCTGTTCTGTTGCATCTGGGCGGGTATCGTACAGTGCCAAGCGTCCTACTCCAGCATCTGCCATGGCAACCGCAATCGCAGAGCCCACACCACCTGAGCCAATAATCAATGCAGAAGCACCTTGGACAGGTCGCCCTTTGCGTACAAGCCCTCGTACAAAACCCTGTCCATCAAACATATCACCCACCAGCCGACCATCTGCTTCTTTACGGACAGCGTTGCAGGCTCCACAGACTTGAACTGCGGTACTCACCTCATCGAGCATCGCCACAGTGCTCACCTTATGCGGCATTGTGATCAGTGCTCCAATAATATTCTGCAACTGAAACAAGGATTTGAAAAACCTCGGATAGTCCTCTCCCTTACACCCCATTGGCACAACCAAGGCGTCAACCCCCTTTTTTTCAAAATAGGGGTTAAAGATCATTGGGGCCTTGAAGCTTCCTGTGGGCCAACCAATGTGCGCAATCAATGTAGTATATCCAGAAATTAATTGGGCCATCGATCCTTTCTCATACCTAACTTTTGTATTCTCATCTGTCTGAAAATTCCCTTAAACAATTAAATCTGCCACCAATTCACGGGCCTGCATTGTCAATCTGATTTGGGCGTTTGGTGCTCCATACCCCCGATAACCTGTTCGCTAGACAAATTCAAAGCAGCAGCGTTTCTCAAACAAGCGGGTATAGAGTTGATAGAAGGACCCGTGCTCGTCTTCATCATAAAGAATGTGGTGAGTCCGTAGCTGTTCGATCAGCTCTGTAAATAAGCCGAAGCGTGGAGCCAGATCATCATAATAGTGACCGGTCACTTTTTTGTCAGAGGGTCCCTGACAGGCAAACGGTCGCAATGGAATACTGTATCGATGGTCATAGCTCGATAGTTTGAGAAACAGGTGCTCTTTTGAATAACCGATTATGACCTCAGATGCTAGTGGGAAGGTTTAATAGGCCTAAATTTTCATAAGGCTTTTGCCTATGGTCTTGAAACAAAAGGGATCATGAGAAGAAGGTCTTTGATGTTTTAGCAGCTAACCTGATTTCTGAGTTCACGCAGGATTTCACCTAATGGTTTGCCGTTAACGTAGGCATAATTGATCAGGGAGCACCGAAATTTCTCACCAACCAGCTTGATGTTTTTTTCCTGCATCTCTGCAACTGTTTCTTTCCAAAGCTGAGACTACCACTTGACATCTTTGAAGCAATTGGAATCCAGCCGCAATAGTGATTTTTCCTCAAGCTCTCTCAATTGAACCATTAGTTTGGGCAAATAGAACCCAAAACGCTGTACTTCCTTGCTTGGGACTCCTGCAGCATGACGCATCTCACAGAGCCCCTGCCTGAAACCCTTGGAAACCACCATGTCTTCGAGGATGACCGTGTTTGCTTGAATAGTCTATGGAATCCACAAGGCGGCAAAGAGTANAAGCAAAANCATTAGCCGGCAATCTTGACGATGAGAATTCATGTCACCTGTATTTATNATTGTCACTAAGCAGTTCCTAGGAATTTGTTGGGGCAGCATTTNATCCCAGGAGTTTCGATCACAATTTTAGACAACAATATCATAGAGACACCGGAGGCCAGATCTTACAAAGCTATACTGAGTTTGTTGTCTCTCTAGTAGAATGATTTTCTCAATNCTCATTTTCTTCAGGATCAGGCAAGGCAGTTGGACTTTCCCTNTCTTCTTCCNCTTCTTCTGCCCCCTCCCACAAATGAAACTGGTGTACCACCTCCAACAACTCTGCAGCCTGCTGGGACAACTGTGAACTC
>NYVT01000031.1:0-6424 GCA_002684675.1 Deltaproteobacteria bacterium | reverse complement strand
GAGATTAGAGAGCAGATTTGGTCTTTTGGCAAAGACTGCAGTGATGTAATTGGGTCGCTGGACTTGTGGGCGTTTGTCCCGCACTAACCACGATAAACTGACACAGATAGAAAGTTATGGAGAAAGGTATTTAATAATTTTAACAATTCTAATTATTAGAATATTAATTAACGAGGTTGATTATAGAGTAAGCATTGAAGTGCTTTTTTCACCTCGTATTCTACTCAAAAACTACTTTGTGTGGGGCTGACACAGGGAAGTGTCGGACCTCGATCAATAGAGTCCCGCAAGGGTTCGAACTATCAAAAGTGATCAAGGAGGAACTATGTCACTTCGCGTCAACACCAATATGCCAGCGATCAATAGTCATCGCAATCTGATCAACAACAATGCGGAGCAAGCCAAGACCATGGAGAGCTTGTCCTCTGGTCTAAAAATCAACCGCGGAGCCGATGGCCCAGCTTCACTGGTAATCAGCGAGAGATTACGGGCTCAAACGGCTGGTTTAAAGCAAGCGATTGATAACTCTGAGGCTGGTGTTTCTTTGGTGCAGACAGCTGAAGGGGCTCTGGACGAAGTCAGTTCTGCATTGATCAATGCTCGTCAATTAGCTGTGCATGCAGCTAACGAAGCAGTGAATGATGAATTCATGTTGCGAGCAGACCAGCAGGAAATCGACAATATTCTTGCTACGGTGAACCGGATCGCCAAAAACACCCAGTATGGCAAAAAGAACCTACTGGATGGCAGCAAGGGGGCTACTGGTGTTGTTTCTGGAGCAAATTTAGAGTTCGTCGGTGCTACCCAAGATACAAAGACTTCTGGACCGCAGGGTTATGATATTCATATTACCCAGGCGGCCCGTCGGGCCCAGGTGACCGGGGTTCAAGCCCTGACCAATGAGATTATCGACCGTGGGGAGCAAATCACCATTATTGAGGATTCAAAGACTGTAAGTTTTAAGACGATCAAGGGAGAGACGGTGGAGACCAACCTGAACGCTTTAAACGCAGCAATTCAGGAAGCGGGGCTGGATGTAGATATGATTCGCTTTGATGAGAAGGATACGGATCCCAATGCCCCACAGATCATTAGCCTGCGCCATAAAGACTTTGGCAGTGAACACTCCTTCAAAGTAGCAACTACTACTGCTGGTTTAATGAGTAGTAAAAGCGATGTGTACGATACGATCAAGAATGGGCTGGATGTAGCTGGTGAGATCAATGGAGAAGAAGGAACTGGCAAAGGCCAGGTATTGACTGGGAATGCTGGGAATTCAAATACAGATGGTCTGGCTATCCGCTACAACGGTTTGGCTCTACCTGGCAGGGTTCCACCACCAGATGTTCCTGCAGAGATGACTCCACCAGATCAGATGTTGGAGCGGGATTTGGGTAATCTTGGTCGAGTCCGAGCCGGTACAATTGCGCTGTCCCAAAATTCGCTAGTCTTCCAGATTGGCTCAAACGCGGAGCAGACGACTTCTCTTGCTCTGCGTAATATGCGCACTGATAGTTTAGGCACGGGTGTCGAGAATAAAAGTGGCTTTGCCTCACTAGCAAATATTGACGTAACAGATGCACTGAAAGCTCAGGATAGTATGCGTGTGTTAGATCGGGCCCTGGAAGAAGTTTCCTCAACCCGTGGAGAGATTGGCGCCTTCCAGAAGAACAATCTGGAAAGCAATCTCAGCTACCTGCGGATTGCGCATGAGAACGTGCTGAGTTCCGAGTCAGTGATTCGTGATGCTGATATGGCTGAAGAGATGACGAAGTTCACACGCAACCAGATCATGACAGATTCAGCAACAGCGATGCTGGCTCAGGCAAATGCACGATCACAGTCAGTCCTGCGCTTGTTCAACTGATCAAACTGCATTTCTTGGAAGATTCTGGAATCTTGGTATTCCAGAACTTTCTCTGGCAAGAAGTTGGTGGGTTTTTGGGAAGGTATCTGCTGGGTATCTTCCAATGAATCCATGATCCAAGAAATGGATTTAAGCCAGTTAAAATGGCTAATCAAATTTGTTCTTTGAAAACTTATTATTCTGATTTTGGTCTTCAAGTTTCTTTTTTTGGCTACGGTGATATCTCAGTATCTGATAACGAGNTCAGCCTNCTGAATTTACGTACTTGGTATGAATGAGGTTGAATTTGCGAATTGCAGATTTCCAGAAACGGCTTGTGCCAGCTTATCAAAGCTTGCATCCCTGTGACTCTGAAAAATCGACCTCTAAAAAAGAAGTAGTTCCAAAAAAATTGTCAGAACGTTCAAAAATTCGTTTATGACTGAAGTGTGTACATCAAAATAGTTGGATGTTCACGAGTCTTTGGTGAGACTAATTTTCTTGAAGTCCAATACTCAAATCAGCTTACTACGATAATCAAAATTATTTACTAACGAATGTTAGGTAGGGATAACCAGACCTCTAGATTTATTTGGAGGCCTGATTATCTCCATCCTGCGATGTGGAGATTTTTGTCTTAAAAATATTCATGGAAGATAGGTTTATCTATGTTCTTCCAAGAAGACTTGTGGTCTACCAAGGGGAGTAAACCACAAGAGCTTTCGCATACCCTCTAACGGACACAGGGACGTGGCCGGATAGTGGATTGTGTCTCGCAGTCCAAAATGACTGCGGGGTAATCTAGCGTAACTCAATTCAAGGATGAATCATGTCACTTCGTGTCAATACCAATGTCCCAGCGATTAATACCCACCGAAATTTGACAATCAACAATACTGAACAAGCCAAATCAATGGAGCGCTTGTCCTCAGGCTTAAAGATCAACCGTGGTGCCGATGGTCCTGCATCCTTGGTAATTAGTGAACGCTTGAGAGCTCAGACAGCTGGTTTGAAGCAAGCTATTGACAATTCAGAAGCTGGTATTTCACTGGTGCAAACAGCAGAGGCTGCATTGGATGAAGTCAGTTCTGCATTGATCAATGCCCGACAGCTAGCTGTCCATGCCGCCAACGAAGCTGTGAACGATGAATTCATGTTGCGAGCTGACCAGCAAGAAATCGANAACATCCTGGCTACCGTCAATCGGATTGCCCAAAACACCCAATTTGGTAAGAAAAACCTGTTGGATGGAAGTAAGGGCGCCACGGGTGTTGTCTCCGGAGCCAATTTGGAATTTGTGGGAGCTACACAAACAACCANGAGCTCTGGTCCTACNGGATATGACGTTGCTATCACGCAAGCCTCACGCCGCGCGCAGGTGACTGGTACTGTGGAACTTACAAACGAGATAATTGATCGTGGTGAGCAGATTACAATTACTGAGGGTTCCAAGACCGTCAACTTTTACTCTATCAAGGGTGAGACTGTNGAGAACAACCTGAATGCACTCAACGCCGCAATTCAGGAAGCTGGTCTGAATGTAGATTTGATTCGCCCTGATGAAAAATCTACAAACGCTAACTCANCACAGATCATTAGCCTGCGCCATCAGGACTTTGGTAGTGAGCAAGAATTCAAGGTGGCAAGTTCAACTGCAGGACTACTCTCTGCGAGGACGAACGTCTATGACACGATTGAAAATGGATTAGATGTTCAAGGTGANATTAATGGTGAGGAAGCCACAGGTAAGGGTCAGATTCTGACAGGTAATGTCGGAAACTCAAATACTGATGGCCTTGCCATTCGCTACACCGGTGAAGCTCTGCCAAGTCAACCGAACCCTCCCGATTTGCCGCAGCCTGNAACAGCTCTNAATCAGACCAGCCAAGCTGCAATGGGTAACCTGAGTCCCGTAAAAGCTGGAACAGTTTCGCTGTCACAGAATGCCCTCGTTTTCCAGATTGGCTCAAACGCAGAGCAAACAACTTCACTGGCTTTGCGCAATATGCGTACAAACAGTTTGGGGACTGGTGTAGAAACAGAAAGTGGCTTCCGCTCCCTAGCAGAAATTGATGTAACTGGTCCAATCAAGGCTCAGGATGCTATGCGAGTTTTGGATCGCGCCCTTGAAGAAGTTTCCTCGACACGCGGTGAGATTGGTGCCTTCCAGAAGAACAACCTGGAGAGCAACCTGAACTATCTGCGTATTGCTCACGAGAATGTGATGAGCTCNGAATCAGTCATTCGGGATGCGGATATGGCTGAAGAGATGACAGGCTTTACACGCAACCAGATCATGACCGATTCAGCTACAGCAATGCTGGCTCAGGCTAATTCACGCGCACAGTCTGTTCTGCGACTCCTTCAGTAGAAGCGATTTTTAGGCTGGGTTCTTCAGAAACTGTTCTGAGCAAGAGTGTTTTAAAATGAATCCGCCTTCAAAGAGGATTCAATACAGTTCTTCAGGAAGATAGAACTTAATCATCTTCCTTAGTGAATCTCAGCCGGTCAGCAGAGATTCATCGGAAGTGTTTCACCAGATGGACACAGGGACGTGTCTGGTTGGTAAGACAAGCCTCACATGAGAAGATGAGGCTTGTTCGGTTCACAAACCATAATTCAAGGATGAAATATGTCATTGCGAGTTAATACTAATGTTCCTGCGATCAACACTCACAGGAACTTGACCCTTAATAATACGGCCCAAGCCAAATCCATGGAACGCCTATCTTCGGGTCTAAAGATCAATCGGGGCGCTGACGGCCCTGCTTCCCTTGTTATCAGTGAGCGCCTGCGAGCTCAGACATCTGGTTTGAAACAAGCGATGGATAACTCTGAGGCTGGTATTTCACTGGTTCAAACTGCAGAAGCAGCATTAGATGAGGTTAGTTCTGCGTTGATTAATGCACGACAGTTGGCTGTACACGCTGCTAACGAAGCTGTGAACGACGAGTTCATGCTACGCGCTGATCAACAGGAAATTGATAATATTTTGTCGACAGTCAATCGCATCGCTCGAAACACCCAATTTGGATCTAAGACCCTTTTAGATGGCAGTAAAGGTGCCACTGGCGTTGTCTCTGGAACCAACTTGGAGTTTGTAGGAGCTACCCAAGAAACTAAAAGTTCTGGAGCTACTGGCTATGACGTAAAACTGACCCAGGCAGCTCGCCGTTCGCAAGTCACAGGTGTTGTAGAACTCACCAATGACATCATTGACCGAGGAGAACAGATAACAATTACTGAAGGCTCCAAAACGGTGAACTTCTACTCTATCAAGGGAGAAACTGTAGAAAATAATCTCAACGCCCTGAATGCTGCTATCAAAGATGCTGGTCTCAACATTGATCTGATTCGCTCCGTCGAGAAAGAGTCTAGTGCAAACTCTCCTCAGTTGATCAGTCTGCGCCATCAGGACTTTGGTAGTGAACATTCTTTCAAAGTCGCGAGTTCTACCCCAGGTTTGATCTCTAGCCGTAGCAATGTCTACGATACGATTGCAAACGGCTTGGATGTCGCTGGTGAACTCAATGGTGAGGAAGCAACGGGTAAGGGCCAGATTCTGGTTGGTAATAAGGGTAATGAAAATACGGATGGACTCTCTATTCGCTACACTGGCTTGGCTTTGCCAGGTGAATTGCCGCCACCTGATGTCCCCCCAGCAATGACTCCTCCCATCCAGATGTCAGAAGCACGTTTGGGCAATCTCGGGAAAGTGCAGGCTGGAACTGTAACTTTGTCACAGAACTCATTGGTCTTCCAAATTGGTTCTAACGCAGAGCAGACTACCTCCTTGGCCTTACGGAATATGCGTACAGATAGCCTGGGAACTGGTGTGGATAATGAGAGTGGTTTTCAATCCCTGGCAAATATCGACGTGACTGGCCCAACCAAGGCTCAGGATTCAATGCGAGTTTTGGATCGAGCTTTGGAAGAGGTATCTTCAACACGAGCCGAGATTGGTGCTTTCCAGAAAAACAATCTGGAGAGCAATCTCAACTATTTGCGCATTGCTCATGAGAATGTGATGAGCTCTGAGTCTGTGATTCGTGATGCGGATATGGCAGAAGAGATGACGACCTTCACACGCAACCAAATCATGACCGATTCAGCCACAGCGATGCTAGCTCAGGCTAATTCGCGAGCACAGTCTGTCCTACGGCTTCTCCAGTAAAAGCTAGTTCTTTAACTGGTTGGGTTTTCAGAAACCGTTCTATATAAGAGCGGTTTCGCATGAACCCATCCTCATGATTTATTGTATAGGGATCAGGTTGTTTGTTCTTTGACAGTTTGAATTGCTGATAGGTTATGATTCGGCAGATTGTTCCTGAAAAAATTCAGTTTTTATGTGTATCTGAATTCGCAGGCCAAATTTTTATTCAAGATCCTGAACCTATAACAGACTTTAGATAACTAAAGTTTCTATAGTTATCATTTTTTAGCTCTGTAGTTTTTTGAAAATTTGGGCACGGCTTGGAGCCATTCAGTATCAAGAGATGGGAACCATGTTGTTGCAAAGCAACGCGGAAATGGGCTACCGAGTGTTTTCTGGGAAAATGGTATGGGAAAGTCCAATTT
>NYVT01000030.1:0-13259 GCA_002684675.1 Deltaproteobacteria bacterium | reverse complement strand
CAATTACGTCATTGTGTCGGATTTGCAGGGGAATTACTTGCTCCTGAATTGGAGTTGGCTCTGAAAAACCTGATTCCACCAACGCACGCAGTACTGCATCGGAAAGTCCCATTTCTTGAAACGTCATAAATCTTCCCTTTGGTTGCTATTAAAGCGGAGTCCTTGGGTATGTCTGACGTTGTGAAAGCATTTGGGCTATCTTTTTTCATTACGTCAGAATCAATCATTCTCATAATCAATCTGGTTTTATTTTTTGAGAAAAAACATTTCACGATAATAGTCGTTACTACCAAAAAACAAGGTAAATGTAAGTTTGACAGTTATTTGAGGCACGAACAAAATCAATCACTCATAAACTCTTTCATACTCTAGGTCGCAAGGATATCATGGAAGCATCTGGTCCAGCTTTTACCCTTCCCCAGCAAGACGCATTCATTCCCACAATCAAGATTATAGGTGCAGGCGGAGGGGGGGGTAATGTTGTTAGCAAAATGGCAGATGAGGGCATCCAGCATGTTGAGCTCATTGCCTGTAACACCGATCTTAAGGCACTGAACAACTCAACCGCCAATCTTAAGATGGAGCTTGGGCGTGAGNTNACAAGAGGCTTAGGTGCAGGGGCTNGCCCAGAAATCGGNGCACATGCNGCNGANGAAAGTGCNGCTGAGATTGAACANATGNTGAATGGTGCAGACATGGCNTTTATTGTCGCTGGAATGGGAGGNGGTACAGGCACAGGATCAGCTCCAGTAATTGCCAGAATATCTAAATCAAAAAAAATTCTTACCGTTGGTGTGGTAACACTGCCTTTCTCATTCGAAGGGAAAAGGCGGATGAGAGCTGCGCTTCAAGGGGTAGCAATGCTTCGTGAAAACACCGACACATTACTGGTAATCCCNAATGAACGCNTGCTAGAAGCAACAGATCGCTCTACAAGNTTCAAAGACGCTTTTCATATGGTAGACGAAGTGCTAGTGCATGCGATTCAAGGGATTACCGATCTTTTGAATGGAGTAGGNGATATCAATGTTGATTTTGCTGATATGCAGACGGTGATGGAAGGAATGGGTCGTGCGGTCATTGGNAAGGGTACAGGTGTTGGCAAAGATAGAATGTTTCGTGCCATCGATAGCGCTATTCACAGCCCTTTGATGCAGGATACAGATATCCAAGGTGCAAAAGGCATTCTAATTCATCTAGTTGCNCCTCGAGATGCGGGAGCTCTGGAGATCACCGCCGCAATGAATCAACTCGAAGATTTAGCTGATGATGATGTGAATCTCATCTGGGGAGCAACTTTGGGAGATACACCTGAAGATCAGGTTTCTGTAACGGTCATCGCAACAGGCCTGCCCGAATGATGTGAGCAGCACGGATGGAAGAGTTTCTCCCAGATTCATGGATAGTCTACCANACTCANAATGGTCCCTGTCCATATAGAGCCATTGGTCAGTGGAACAATCTCACTTTTTACGCTGACCAACTACCAATTGAAACTTATGAAACNCTTTTGGGCAAGGGCTTCCGTAGAAGTGGAACCTCCATCTACCACCCAGCCTGTGAGAATTGCCGTCTCTGNATCCCGCTGCGGGTACATGTTTCTTCCTTCCAGCCCAGCCGCTCACAAAAGCGAACACAGCNAAAGAACCAAGATCTGCGAATTGAACACGAANCCGTTGTTTTCAGGGAAGATGTTTTTNAATTATACCAACGTTATCAGGAACATTGGCATCAACGCGGGAATCCAACCTCAAAAGAAGAGTTCATTGAGTTTTTGATTGATAGTCCAGTTCCTTCAGAAATGATTCTTTTCTGGTTGGAGGATGAGCTACTTGGGGTTAGTTGGATTGATCGACTCAAAGATTCAACCAGCGCTGTCTACTTTGCCTTTGAGCCTAGGGCTCAGCGTAGACGCTTAGGAATTTTTTCTTTGCTGCATGAAATTGAATATGCGCGGAGTTGCAACCGCAAATGGCACTATCTTGGGTATTGGGTACCTGATTCGAGTAAAATGCAATACAAGGCGGACTTTCAACCCTCAGAAGTTTTACTACATCAAATTTGGACACCCCTAACAGAGAAATTACGTCATGAGTGCTGAATTCACTCATCTGGATAACCGAGATCATCCTCGAATGGTCGACGTCTCACACAAAAAAATCACGGAGCGTAAGGCTGTCGCTCAAGCTGTCATCCGCTTGGGTGAGGAGTTGTTTAAATTATTGAAAGATGATGCGAGTATATCCAAAGGACCAGTTTTTCAAACTGCTATTATTGCAGGTATCCAAGGGGCTAAAAAAACATCAGAAATTATACCCATGTGCCATCCTTTACCCTTGTCGGGTATAGAGATTGAGACTGAATTGGCCGATGGGCTAGCAGTACTGACAGCCACAGTTCGGACAACCGGAAAAACGGGTGTTGAGATGGAAGCGCTGACTGCCGCTAGCGTCGCTGCGCTGACTCTGTACGACATGTGTAAGTCTGTAACCAAAGGCATGGTCATTGAATCAGTACACTTATTACACAAGACCGGGGGGAAGTCTGGAGATTACAACACAACTAGCTTCCATAAAAATTCTAATTCACCCAGACATGAAGACTCTCCTCCGTAAATCTCAAATCCTCAAAATTCAACTCCTCTGGCATGACCCAGCTCTTCTACTGAAGGGGACCCTCCGTTCCTTTCGTGCCATGGTCTTACTGGCCATTCTACTTACTTTTGGGTGTCTAGTTTATCTCTGGCAGTGGATTAACTTCCTGCAAAAAAGTTACGAAGTTCAACGACTTGAAAAAAATCATCAGCAGATGACCGTGCGACTAGAGATGCTCAGGGTTGAAGCCGATTATTTGAGCAGACCTCAACGCCTCGAGACAGTAGCCCTCAATCAAATGCAGATGCGGCTTCCCAATCCTGCTCAACTTTATAAAAGCGAAATTCTCTTGTCAGATGAAGTCTCGCACCCATAGTCCCAAATTTTCACAATACACTTTTAATCTCCGAATTCTGTCGGTTGTTCTAGTGATAGCCAGCTGTTTGGTAATTTTACTGGGTCGCATGTTCTACTTGCAGATTTTGCAAGCTGATTACTTTTTAGACCGCGCCCGCCACCAACAGCAAAGCAGAATTACCCTGGAACCTAGAAGAGGAACAATTACAGATCGCCAGGGCAGAAGAATCGCTGTTTCGGTCCCAGTACAGTCCCTCTACGCGAGACCACAAAATATTAATTCTCCTTACACGATTGCGACTCGAATTGCTCCATTACTTGAAATTAATCGGGACAAACTTCTTAGAACTCTCAGAACAAAACGCTCTTTTGTCTGGCTAAAGCGCCAATTGCCCCCAGAAGTTGCTAAAAAGATTGAAGCAATGGACTTTGAAGGGTTAGATTTTGTTGAAGAGTACAGAAGGGTCTATCCCAATGGTGAGATGGCTGGTGCATTGTTAGGTTTCACCGGAGTAGATTCACAAGGGTTGGAAGGGTTAGAATACCAATATCAAAACTTGATGGCTGGAGAGCATGAGGAAGTTGTCGTTGAGAGAGATGGCACTCGAAGAGTGATTCCTCATACCTTACCTCACGATATGAAAGCTCGGAGGCACTCCATTCAACTGACACTTGACAACACCATTCAACACTATACCGAAACCGCGCTGAAACGTGGAGTCGAGACTTCCCGGGCTGACCGTGGAGTGGCCATCGTAATGCACTCCCAGACAGGAGCAGTGCTTGCAATGGCGACTTATCCACAATTCGATCCAAATCGATACACGGACTTTGACAGATCAACTTTTCTAAATCGTGCTGTAACCGTTGGCTATGAGCCTGGTTCAACTTTTAAAATTCTCACCATTGCAGCTGCTCTAGAAGAAAAGCTTATTACACCAGAACAAGAATTTTTCTGTGAAAATGGTTACTTTCGGTTTGCTGGAGAAGATTTCCACGACACTTCACCTCATGAAAACTTGAATATCGAACAGATCATTCAAAAATCTTCGAACATCTGTGCCATTAAAATTGGTACCTTACTGAGCCCAGAGAAATTTTACGAATACATTCGTCGATTTGGATTTGGATCCCGACCAGAATCTGGGCTTTCTGGCGAGGCACTTGGACGCGTATTACCACTACAACGCTGGACTCGAGTTGATCATGCCTCCATTTCATTTGGCCATGGCATCTTAGTCTCTCCCTTGCAGCTGATCAGTGCACTGAACGTCGTTGCTGCTGATGGAAAATGGCTTCATCCCTATATTGTAGACCATGCTTTCAGTGAGGAAGGAGAAATCATTCTGGAGATCCTTGATGAGGAAGGAGAAATCTCACAAAAATTTGGAGCTCACGTTCCAAAGCAATTGATTTCTGCTGAAACGGCCCAAATATTAAGGAAAATGATGATTAGCGTAACACAGAAAGGAGGTACTGCTGTGGAAGCAGCAATACCAGGTTACAAGGTTGCTGGAAAGACTGGAACCTCTCAAGTTTTTGATGAAAAAACCGGCAGATACTCAAACCGAAAGCATATTGCTTTTTTCAATGGCTATGTCCCGGCTGAACAGCCACTACTCACTGTGCTAGTTGTGATTGAACATCCAAGGAGTTCTCCCTACGGCGGTAAGGTCGCAGGGCCTGTTTTCAAGGAAATTGTCAGTAGAACATTTCTGCACAATGACATCTTGCCGGAGATGCAAAAAGAAGTTGCTGAGGTTCTGAAAACACCCGAACAAGGATGATCGAAAATAAAGATTACAGGTCGGAACCATCATTCTCACCACTTTGAACTCTGTAAATCTAAAGAAAAACCCTGGATGCTTTCGGAGATGAGACAGGGACAAAATTTGNTATCTAGAAGGACAAANAAATTTTGCTATTCTAGCAATTTCTTTGCATTTCATCCTTTTCAAGCCTCCTCAATTCTGAATTCAGAGCAAACCTGCCTTGAAAAATGTCTAAACCTAAGCCCCCTGCATCTTGTCGCCATTGTCGATTTTATCATATCACCTGGGATCCAAATGCACCATATGGTTGCCATAAACTAGGATTCAAATCACGGTTGGAGCCCTCGCAATATGTTTTGCAGGTTTCGGGTAAACCCTGTTTGAATTTTACTCCTAAAGCCAATTCTGAAAAAGTGGCTCGGTGAATTTGTGAATCGCACAACACTTGAAACACTGCTAGCCAAAAACACCTGGAACCTCCTGCCATACCATCTACCTCTTCGAAATAGACTTACCACCCAAAAAGAATCAGATTCCTCCCGTAAAGGTCTCCTGCTGTTTTGGCAAAGCAATGTTGGCATTGTCTACGGTGAGATTGCTCCTTTACAAGGGCTTCATTCAGAAAGTTTAGATGAGGCCAAATTACTAGTTCAAGATCAATTCCCACATTTTATTAAAGAGTTGGAAGTTAGCAATGAGAGCTGGCTTGAACTCAATTATCCAAAGGCACTCGCGCCTTCAGTAAAATTTGGTTTTGAAATGCTGGCGTTTCATTATCAACTTCTGCGACAAAAAACTTCTTTAGCCCAGTTTTTAAATCCTGAACCTCGCTTCCCTGTCCTTTTAAACGGATTGCTGGACTGTTCTTCAGAAGGGTTAGAAAGTGAAATTCAACGCTGTAAAATTGCTGGGTACAAGACTATCAAAATTAAAGTAGGCCGTGGTGAACTGAAGGAGGATATCCAGAAAGTTCGGGTGGTTCGAAGACAATGGGCTGATGTAGAAATTCGCCTTGACGCAAACCAAGCTTGGACGCTGACAGAAGCAGAANATGTCTTATGTGCCTTGGAAGATTGTAATTTGGCTTACTGCGAAGAGCCTCTGCAAGATCCCCGAGAACTGCCACAACTNAAGAAATCTTGTGGGGTCAACTTAGCGCTAGACGAGACTTTGTCGAGAGATCCAGAGTTAGAAAGATTGATTCAAAACAACCTTCATGCATATATTCTCAAACCTGCGATTTTAGGTGGGTGGCAAGAAACTCTAAAGTGGATAAAGTCTGCGAAGTCAACTGGGATCCTACCAGTTTTGAGTAGCAGTTTTGAAAGCGGCATCAGTCACCTGTGGATTGCATTGCTGGCTTCTTCCTATGTGTCAAAAGCACCCGCTGTTGGTCTAGATACAGCTTTCTGGTTTGAGAAAGACTTGCTNAAACCTTCCTTTGCGAGCCAAATCCAAAATGGACGTTTGATCTTACCTCANAAGTGGCCAGAATTTTTTGAACTTAATTTAAACGTTTTGCAAGTACCTCCTTAATTTNCTTTTCTGATATAATTTATCGGANCTATTCGAAGCAACCTACNCTTTNCCAACAAATTATTGTAGATTTNCGTACTANNTTTTTGNTTTATCTGAGTATTAAATAAATCTTAAGAAGNAACAAATCTTCAGTTNGATTNGAGTGTTTACAGTAATTTTTTAGAGTNATGGAAGCTNAGCAGATTGTATTCCTGTAGAGCCAGANTCACTCNAGCAAGTCTAAGNTAAGANTAGCAANCTAGACACCGCAGAACTAAAGCNACGACTTGAAAAAAANTCTAATCTAANTCTGATTGATGTCNGTAATTTAAATGAAATCAATCAATTTANAGGAACNATTGATGCGGCTCAAAATGTAATACTTCCGAGAGGATGGTTGGAATCTCGTGTTGGTGAGGTTTTCCGCTCTTTTGAACAAGATGTTTTTGTATATTATGGCATCAATCAGCGGNGCTTACTTGCAGCAAANATGCTCATGGATCTGGGCTACTCAAGTGTCAGTAACTATGCAGATGGNTTTTTTNTACAGCGTGATGGCAATTTGCCCGTAGATGCGCCAGACTTTGCTTCGTCATCCATGNTTTNCAAACTGCCGTAGNAAGTAACAAAAAATNTCTGGTCTNCCATCNGTGCGACTGCACCTCCAAGTTATGAGAATTCAGGGCGCAATAATAATCTCTCTTTCANTATCACTGAGGGGGGCGTCGTTGCGATGAACACAAGTGACAACNATCTATTAGCTAGAGCGCTTCACGAAGAAATTAAGAAAATCACTGATCAGCCTATCCAATATGCAGTCCTTGNAAACTCCTAGGGAAACGAAATGTTTGGTAGTAATTATTGGCAAGAACAAGGAGCTAAGATTGTGGTTNATTAATTAGCCGCTGAGGCTANAGAAGACCATGGTAGAGACGTCTTCAAGCGGATACAAAATAGAANAAGGGATAAGTCACAGGGAGTGAGCAGATTGAGGCTATTTATTTAGGTCCAGCCGATGGCCCCGGANATATCGTTCTATGGCTTCCACAACAAGACTAGTGATTACAAGAGATCTNGCATTTCCTGAAAGAATGGTAACAGTNTTTCAGGATACAGACACAGCTGGCTAGAAACCNGNAAAAANCTGGAGTCTCTTGACGGAAATACTGTTAATCCTAGACAGAGAGTACCTATTNTTATTAGCGAGGTGNGCAAATATNNAGTGGATTATATGGTTTNCATGAGGCAAGAAGTAGAAAGGATCCTGAAAGAAATTNGAGGCCTTGAACAAGCGTATAAGATAGATCCNTCTGCCTTTGCCCAACTGGATACTTTNCGTGAGTTGGCTCGAATAAACGCTGACCGAATCTTTCATGCAATGGAGTTTGAATGAATAAAAAAAATCAAAAAGTTCGCTGGGGAGTTCTTGGCACAGCTAATTTTGGTAGAACGATTTTGCCAGCAATGCAACGTTGCCAATATGCTGAAGTCAGTGCTGTTGCTTCCCGATCCCTAGCAAGTGCAAAAGCTTATGCAAAGGAGTTAGCNATCCCAGAGGCTTATGGCTCTTATGAGGAGCTCTTGAGAGATCCTGAGGTAGACGCGATCTATATTCCTTTACCCAATCACATGCACATAGGTCCAGCCAAGCAGGCTCTGGAAGCAGGTAAACATGTTCTGTGCGAAAAACCTATTTCAGTAAATGAAGCAGATGCCCTGGAACTATTGGAATTCTCCAAAAAATTTCCGCAACTAAAAATTGCTGAAGCCTTTATGTACCGCTATCATCCGCAATGGGTCCAAGCAAAAAAATGGATCATGGAAGGAACGATAGGAACATTGAGAATGGTTCAAGTCTTCTTTTCTTACTACAATATGGATGCTAGCAATATTCGTAATCAGTCCGACGTCGGGGGTGGAGGCCTTCTAGATATTGGCTGTTATTGTGTGTCGTCATCTCGCTGGATTTGTGGCAAAGAACCTGAGAGAGTGATGGGNCTTTTTGATAAAGACCCATCTTTCGGAACAGATCGATTAGCTTCTGGGATTCTGGATTTTGGAAATGGTCTGCAAGCGAGCTTCACTTGCTCCACCCAACTCGCTCAGTATCAGCGTGTCAATATCCTAGGCACTCATGGTCGTGTTGAAATTGACATCCCATTCAATGCTCCACCAGATCGGCCATGNCGTGTCAGTCTATATCCTGGGACTCATAGTGCTCAGAGGAGGTTTNAACCAACTGATTCAAAGGTCTTAGATATGGACATCTGTGATCAGTACACCCTTCAAGGAGAGGCTATTTCCTTAGCAATTCTGAATGATGAACCGGTCCCTTATGGACTGGAGGATGCTGTGGGAAACATGCGTACCCTTGAGGCACTNCGCCATAGTAACGAGTCNTCAGCGTGGATAGTTCTCTAAGTATAGGCTACCTCGCTGATCATCCAGAATGGGTTGAGGAGTTAGCGAACCAGCACAGGGAGGAATGGCGATATCTGGCCNCTACATGGGGCCNTCAACAAGCCTCTGAAGAGCTTTGGGAACATACGAAAAATCGGCAAGGATTACCAACTACAATTATCGCCTTTGATGAAAATCTATTGCTGGGTTCGGTCAGTTTGGAAGTTTATGACTACCAGAAGATTCAACAATANAATCCATGGCTCACCNGTCTNTGGGTAATGCCCTTTGCCCGGCATCGGGGCTTAGGGACCTACCTAGTTCGACGAATTGTCCATGAAGCCGCCTGCCTGAAAATCCCTCATCTNCATTTACTAACACTTGATCACACAACTTTTTACGAAAAACTGGGTTGGAACCTNTTGGAACTTGGCTATGTTGAAGACAATGAAATTTACATTATGAGTATCATTCCAGAGCATCTGTCTGAAAAATAACTGGGTTTCCATTGAATCTTCTCCACACTTATGTTGATCTGAAAAGAAAACATTGCCTGTGGCTGACATCAAGCCAAAGACACTATTTTCAGCAACGGAGATCATGGCAGATAAGAAAANAGACAGCGGCATCATACTTATTGAGGAAAAGGCTGAGTCAACACAAGATGAATCATCTCAGTCTTCCGAAAGTTCCATCGTACTAGACAATGGAGAATTAACTGAGGTAGATAGTGGGATCATCATTGTTGGTGAAGAAACCAAAACCATAGAGGAANATGCTCCACAATCCTCNGAAACATCCATCATTGTTGCTAGTGACCTCCTACCAACATCACTCATCATCATTCCTCTTTTCGATCGTCCCTTCTTCCCCAAAATGATGGTACCAATCCTCCTGAGCAATGAGGAATTGGTCAACAACATTCTCGAGAGTCTAAGCGAGAAGCAAAAATATGTAGGATTGCTTTTCGCAGAGGAGACTGAGGGAGAAGGAGAATCATTCAAAGTCCAGCGATTCGCCAAGATTGGTGTGGCTTGCAAAGTTATGCAGGTCAATAAAAAGCCAGACGCACCTGCCCAACTTCTTGTTCAGTGNATGGAGCGCTTTGAAGTGGTTGAGCTTTCAGAAACATCCCTACGAAGAGCCCGTGTTCGCTATTGGTATGATGATCCGACTAGCAATGATGAAGAGGTAAAAGCCTACTCCATTTCCATTATCAACTGCATCAAAGAACTGGTTCAGCTCAAGCCACTTTTCCGAGAAGAACTCTCTTTATTGATGGGTAATATCAACTTGAAGGAACCTGGCACCCTTGCTGATTTTTCCTCTTCAATGACAACGTCGAGCGGNGAGGAATTACAAAAGATTTTAGGGACTCGTCCTTTGCTGGAGCGGGCTGAATTAGCGCTTATTCTTTTGAAGAAAGAGTTGGAGATTTCTAAAATCCAAGTGCAAATCAACAAGCGGATTGAAGATCGACTTTCCACACAACAGCGTCAATTTTTNCTCAAGGAACAACTGAANGAAATCAAGAAAGAGTTGGGCTTAAGTAAGGATGACAAAGAGAGTGAAGAGGAAAAATTCCGTAACCGGATGGAGGCACTCACCTTTAGTGAAGAAGCATCCGAGCGGATTGAGGAGGAGTTGGAAAAACTTCGCCTACTAGAACCAAGCTCGCCAGAATTTAATGTGACGAGAGCATATNTAGATTGGCTAACCATCCTGCCTTGGGGCAAAAGAACTGANGATAATGAGGATATTGAACAGGCAGAGAAAATTCTTCAGGCAGACCATTACGGATTAGACGACGTCAAGGATAGAATNCTTGAATTGATTGCAGTTGGAATGATGAATGGAAATCTCTCGGGTACCATCATTCTATTGGTTGGCCCTCCCGGTGTCGGTAAAACTTCAATCGGCCAGTCNATTGCTCGTAGCCTGAATCGCAAATTTTACCGCTTCTCCGTTGGTGGCATGAGAGATGAGGCAGAAATCAAGGGACACCGTAGAACCTATATCGGAGCTCTGCCAGGGAAGTTTGTTCAAGCACTGAAAGTTTGTAAAACTTCAAACCCTGTATTGATGCTTGATGAGGTGGATAAGATCGGTAGTAGCTTTCGTGGGGACCCTGCCTCTGCCCTGTTGGAAGTCTTGGATCCTGAGCAGAATAAAGACTTTTTGGATCACTATTTAGATGTGCGTTTTGATCTTTCAAAAGTTCTTTTCATNTGCACTGCCAATCAATTAGANACGATACCTGGCCCCTTGCTTGATCGGATGGATGTGATTCGGCTCTCAGGTTACATCCTCGAGGAAAAACTGCAGATTGCCCGACAACATTTAATCAATCGTCAACTCTCATCTCATGGACTGAAGCCAGAGGAGTTCCAAATTGGTGATGACACTCTAAGAGAGGTGATTGACGGGTATGCACGCGAAGCTGGGGTTCGCAACCTGGAAAAGCAACTCAAGAAAATGATGCGCAAAGCAGCCCGTCAGATCATTACTTGGCGAGGCAAGGAGCATCCGAAAACAGAAGTTCAGATCAACAAAGAAGATCTGAAAGAATACTTAGGCAAACGATCGTTCACAGAAGAGCAGGCGTTCACTGAGCCCAAAGTAGGAGTTGTGATGGGTCTCGCCTACACAACCTTGGGTGGTGCGACTCTACATATTGAAGCACGTTCACTTTTTAACAAAAATGGAGGTCTCAAGCAGACTGGCCAACTTGGGGATGTAATGAAGGAATCAGCTGAGATTGCCTACAGTTACGTNCGATCACTGCTACAGAATGATCCAGATGCCAAAGAATTCTTCGAGGAGAGAATTATTCACTTGCATGTGCCAGCCGGGGCTACGCCCAAAGATGGGCCATCGGCTGGAATCACGATGGCCTGTGCTGTACTGTCTCTTATTTTCAACACACCTCTGCAAAAAGGCTTGGCCTTGACCGGAGAACTTACATTAACCGGAGTCGTGTTACCAATTGGAGGAGTTAAAGAAAAAACAATTGCTGCAAGGAGAGCAAAAATCAGAGAGTTGATTTTCCCAGCTGATAACCAAGAAGACTTTGAAGATCTTGATGAAAGTGTTCGCCAGGGGATCACTGCTCACTTCGTCAAAAAATTGGAGGATGTTTTAGCAATTGGATTTCCGAACCTAAAATGGAAGAAGCGAATTCAAAAATAAGAGGAATTTTCAAAGGTATCTGCTCAGCGTTGAAGTTGCTTCAAGGTGTCAATAATATGCTGAAATAGTTGGACCACCATTTCCATCTGCAATGGCCCTGAATTTTGCTCACACAATCTTGCTAACAGGGCCTGTTCTCGATCTGTATGGACCACCGCCAATTTATTGGATTTCTTGAGTTCTCCGACTTTGAGCACTAATTCAGCCCGCTGATTTAGCAATCGTAGCAACTGAGCATCAACTTCATCAATATCCTCCCGCAAAATATCTAGCTTACTCCGAACTTGTTCAGAATTACTCATCTTTCGAATGCTCCAGTAATTGAAATCGGTACCCTATCCCATAAACTGTCACGATGCTAGACTCCAAACCGTGTGTAGCCAGCTTCTTTCTTAGGTTTTTCACATGCGTATCAATTGTTCGGTCATATCCGCTGAATTGATACCCTTGAACTTGTTGAAGTAACGACTCTCGTGACCATACTTTTCCAGGCCTTTGTAACAAAACCTTCAATACTCCAAATTCATTGGGAGTCAGAACAACTTCCGACTCGGCTACCCAAACCTGATGGGTGGTTTGATCCAAGTGAAGTGGACCAACTGTTAGTTCAGTATGATCTTCATGACACGTTCGGCGCAGAACTGCCTTAACTCTAGCTACAACCTCTCTGGGGCTGAATGGCTTACAAATGTAATCATCAACTCCGGAATCCAGACCTTTAAGACGGTCAATTTCTTCCACTCGTGCTGTAATCATCAATATCGGCACAGTTGAGATGGTGCGCAGTTGTTGACAGACCTCAAGCCCACTCATTCCCGGCAACATCCAATCTAGTAGAATTAGGTTAATTTCTTCCTGCTCCACCCAGCTCCAAATCTGACCATAGTTTAGGGACTCTCTTGTTTCGTAACCAGCCTGTTGAAGATAATCCCCTAATAGTTGTGAAATCTTGGGTTCATCTTCTACAATTAAAATTGTCGAACGTGGCATGGTTTTTTAAGTGAAATCGTAATCAAAGACCTTGGGCATAATTTGCTGCCACAAGTTCAATTTGCAATTACAGTTGCAGTTTAGTAAAAAATTTAGTAATTTGTTTTTGACTAAAATTTGTTCGACTTCAGTAAGAAGTTTCAGGGTGTTTGAAATCGAAATATTTGAATTCAGGTTGATTAAATCATTGCTTTTATTTCTTCGCTTCTCACTACCTATGCAGCAAGTCGAGCCCATTAGTGATAGTTACAACATTCTGGTGAGTGTACCGCAATATTGAAGATTATTGAGGCGATCATTTCGCAAGAAACTATGGATGTCAAGCAGACCTCGGTTAGCCCGTTTCCAGAACAAGTTCGACATATTCACGCTCTTTGGAGAAAAGAAATTAATGAGAATTTCAAACACCAAAAATACTGAACACAAACTTAGTTCGTAA
>NYVT01000029.1:0-72461 GCA_002684675.1 Deltaproteobacteria bacterium | reverse complement strand
GGAGATAAAAACCTAACGATCAGATATAGGAAGTCCTGTCTGAGAATTCAATTCTACACGCCAGACTAAATTAAGTGCACTGTCGGCAAAGTAACCAGTAGAACCACCAGGTGTGAAACAAGTTGAATTTGGTATAGTGACGTTGGAATACAGCAATTGAGGCTTACCAGATCAGATATGATAAATAGATCCTGCACCCGGTTCAGCCTTGTGCCCCATTGTCCCAAACCAAAAAGATCCACTTTGATGAACCCTACAATCGTTACCACGCGTCAGAGAATTATCTGACTCAATTTCTAAATAACTCTCCCAACTTCTGCTAACAAGATCCAAAATATGAAGACCATCAGCAACTGCGGCAAGAATCCGATTACTATCGATTCGGGCAGCCGCACTTGCCATACCAGGACAGTCAATTATATTAGTAGATTGATCATCAATTTGTTCATAAAACTTGGAGTTCAGGATATCAAACCAGCAAAAGCTATTACGCTCAGGATGCTAAAAGATGCCCTCACCTAATTCACAAACTGGCACGTTGCAAACTTCCATAGATTTCATTTACGACTCCACAACAATTGAATTCGAAAGGTTTCGTTAAGAGCTAAATAAAATTATTTAAAGTTTCCATTCATTCTGCTTTGAAAAGAATTAGTTTTACTAAATTAGTTTGTGAGGAGTTACCCACATTTTTTCAATGTTTGATTTCTCCATTGCGAGTGCAACTTTCATCTCCCCTAAAGAATATTCAGGACTAGCATCGGGAGTTTTTCCTAACACAGTACAAGAATAAAAGTCATGAAACTGATGGTAAAAGGAAGAAATGTATCCGTGTCTATCAAACAACTGAAAGCCATCAGGATGTTCTTGATCAAAAATATACACTCCATAGCCTTCATAACCAACCATGATCTCACCGCGTGTGCCCGTAATTCTAAAGGGGTAGTCTTTTGAAAACACTGTCTTTTCAGTCAAAATACCCTCAAAAATCGCAGTTACAGAATTTTCAAAGGTGAATATTGCCTGAGATAAACTTTCACCTTCCATCAAGGGGTGAGGATAAGAAAACTTACAGAAGGTCTCTTTAATTTCACCAAACCAAAATCTTAATGGACGAATCCAATGGGCACCGCCATCAATTGTGATTCCACCACCTGTAGCTGCTAAAGAGTATCTCCATGCCTTGGATTCAGTGTCACCGTCCAAAACACTGTAACTATCAAATATATCTTTATCAGATGACTGTCTAAATGAAGCTTTTGCAGTAACAACCTCACCAATAACTCCATCTAAAAGCAAATCTTTGATTTTTAATATCTCAGGCCAATACTGGCTATTTTCAGCAATCATGAAAATATTGTCAGATCTTTTTGATTGGTCCAGAATTCTGTGTGCGGAATCAAGTGTGTGAGCCATCGGTTTTTCAAGAAGAACATTCAATTTTTGGCTAAAAGCTTTGAGAGCAAGATCTTCGTGTAAATAATGTGGTACAGAAATAATGACAGAATCCAAAGCTGTCTCTTGGGTGGCTTCCTCAAGTTGAGTGAAGATTTTGCAGGATAAGTTGTATTTATTTTTGAATTCTTCAGCACTCGCAAGATTGGTATCAATTAATGCAACTATTTCAATAGGGTGCTTTGTATCTGAAACATATTTAATAACAGACTCGGCATGTACAACAGCTATTCTACCACAACCAATAAAAGCTAACTTCATAAAAGATTAATAATGAAAAAATTTATATTCGATTGAGAAATCGCTGCTTTTGGGCATCAATGATGAGTGCTAGCAGAATGATAAAACCCCGAACAGCATTCACCCAGTAAGGATCAACGTTCATCAAATTTAATGCGCTATTAATAATTGCCAGCAGAAGAACTCCAGCAAGTGCTCCAATTAGAGAACCTTCACCGCCTTTGAGACTAACTCCACCAATCACTGCAGCAGCTACAACGTTCAAAGTAAGTTCGACTCCAAGGTTTGGAACAGAAGTTCCAACTTACCAAGAAGCATCCATCCTGCAAAGGCAGCAAGGAAACCACTTACTGCATAAACGAAAAGAACAATTCTCTTCTGATCTATACCAACTGTTTGGGCAGTTTTGATATTACTACCAACAAAAAGAACCTGCCTGCCAATTGTTGTTTGCTTTTGTAAAAAATTATTTAAATCATTGATCAAAGGTTGTTTCTACATATTTCCTCCTGGTTTTAAATGTTTTATCATTTCTATCCCATCCTTGAATGCCTTTTGAAATACTAATACTTCATGTCCATAACCAAGTACCGAAAAACCCAACTCTCTAAACTGTACTAACATAGATTGATTAATATCCAGAAACCCAAGTGGTTTATTTGTTATTTTACCTGCCTTAGACACTTTTTCTACGCTTTTAGCAAATAATTCGTGTTTGAAATCACCTAACACTCTCAGGGAGTCTGTTAAGTCAAAGTGACCCAGCCACCCGATGTCAATCCCTTCAACTGACAAAATTTCTTCACAGTTGTTAACTCCTTCTTCACTCTCAATCATTGCAATGATAATATTGGTGCTATTTGCTTCTCGAATTTTTTTTTCTGGATTATCTGGACTGTAATGATCATGCGCAACATTGAAGGCAATTCCTCTCTCACCAATGGGCCTATATTTGGCCAGTTTCACTATTTGTTTTGCTTCTTCAGCAGATTTAACATTCGGCACCATGATGCCTTTGACCCCCGCATCTAGGTATTGCGATATTGAATTTTGGTTCAAACTAGGTACTCGGACAATTGGGTAAAGGTCTAGTCCCCTTCCTACTGCAACCATCGTCTTGATTGTTTCTATTCCCACACCACTGTGTTCAGTATCGTAAATCACAAAATCTGCACCACACTCCTTGAGAATCTTAGGCAGACCTGGATTAAAAAATTCAAAAATCATTATCCCGGTAACCAGTTTCTTTAATTCTAAATTTCTCAAAAAGGTATAATTTAAACTCATTTTAATATTTTATTCATATGATGTGTTGAATGATGTAAGTAAATGACTAATTAGTTATTTTGGCTCCTTAATTACATCTCCCTTTTGTTGGCAATTTCCCAATAAACTTCAGCAACTTGGTCAAGATGATTATCCATTAATTTTTCGGCCAAATCTGCATCTCGATTAATGATTGCCTCGGTAATTTCCTGGTGCGCTGTGTATGCAATTTTATTTTCACCGGGAGAACTTAAAGCTGTATGTCTTTGATCAATTAACCATTCAGAAATAGCAGCATGGATTCCTCTAAAGATATTATTTTTTGGAATTACTGCTAAGACATAATGAAAATCAACATCTGTTTGAGCAAATATTTTAGAGTTATTCATCGCATTCTTATTCACTTCCAACGCTTTCATCAGCACTTGAAGATCATCTTCTGTTGCATGGTGTGCTGCATATCTCACGAGACCACATTCGAAGAACTTTCTAGCTGCCTGAAAGTTCTTTACACCTTCAGGATGCGCTAACCAGTGGCGAGCTGCGGTCGACAACGATTCAACAATGTGTTCCGCAGTTGGTTCAATGACTCGAGTTCGCCCTCCCCCACTTACAGAAACAAATCCTGCTTTCTGCAACGTAAGTAGGGCTTCTCGTATTGCTGGTCTTCCGACCCCATAAATTTCCATCAGTTCTCTCTCTGCTGGCAAAGAGTCTCCTGGCCGAATCTCACCCGAATGAATTAGCTGTTGAATTCTTTCAACAACTTCTTCGTAAAGTCGTCTCCTATTTATGGGATTTTTTTTAATCGGTATACTTGTCATACCAGTTTATTTATTAGAGTCGACTAGATTGTCAAGGATTTTGTGTAACAAAAATGATTCAGAGAGTCTTTAACTCTCCTTTAGCATTGTTCGATTCTATTTCTTCTCAATTATGAACCGTCTTGGAAAATAGCTGAATGACGCCTACCCCAGTGATGATCAAGACTATCCCAACAATGGCAGCCCAGTCAGGGACTTGTTTATAGAGAAAAATCGAGATGATGGTGACCAGCACGATTCCAAGACCCGACCAGGTAGCGTAAGCAATCCCCACAGGGATCACTTTTATTGAGAGGGTCAGGAAGTAGAAGGCTGTGCAATAGCCAAGTACCACAATCAGACTGGGCCAGAACTTGGTGAAGTCTTCTGTGGCTTTGAGAAAACTGGTTGCGATTACTTCACCAAGAATCGCCAGTGCTAAATAATAGTAGTGCATATGCAGAAATCATCCTTGCTTGCTAGCAATCCAGGTGGTGGTAGCTTCGTGGGCTTCCTTTAAAGTTTCCGATACTGCGTGGATCGTCTGAAGACTCTGCTGCCATTCTTTCAGTCGTGGCGGCAGGTTCCAGGACATTCCAAAGGACTCCCACATCAACTCTCCCAATAAAAGTGTTGGGGCATACCCCACATCAGCCAGAGATATCTCTGAAGTCAGCAAGAACGGTTGAGGGTTTGACAACTCAGCCAACATGCTGAGCTGCTTTTGCAGTTCAGTAGCTTTGGACTCTAGGACTTCTGCATTGCGAGTTTTGGGAGCGACTTGCCCAAACAGGGAACGGATGATCGGCTCAACCGTAAGATCATGATGCCTTGAGAGTTGACGGATCAGAGCCCGTTTTGCAGGATCTTCAGGAAGCATTACAGGATTTGGATAACACTCTTCCAGATACTCGTTGATGGCTTCCGATTCAGAGAGCACTAATCGATCATCCACCAATCCTGGGATTTTGCCGGTCGGGACGACCTGTTTGTATTTTGCTGACCCATATCCACCAGGTGGCGGTAGGATCTGGTGGGGAATCTGTTTGTGCCGGAGAACAATAGCAACCTTGCTGCAGAAGTTACTGATGGGGAGAGCGTAGAGAATCATGAATTTCCTAGCTGAGCAAAGAGATGGAACCAATGTCATTCAACAACACTTGTTCCTTCTGAAAAAGGAGTTCAATCTTGAACACAACAAATGCAATCAAGTCTAGTGGTAGGTTCTTGCTTTTGCTCCACTCACGCAAGAAAGAAATGGATCTGTTCTTAATTTTTCAAGAAATTCTTTGAGGAATAACCCCACAAAATGAGTAAAAAATCTATCTTTGCTGAAGGCTTTGAAGTAACTCGGATTAAGACACCTGGAGCTGAGATCAACCTAGTTCATGGAGGTGCTGGGAAGCCGCTAATATTGATGCATGGCTATCCACAAACTCACATGATGTGGCACCGAGTGGCCCCGCGATTGGCAGAAGAATATCACGTCATCTGTCCAGATTTGCGCGGCTATGGAGACAGCTCAAAACCACAGTCAACTCCAGATCATACGCCCTACTCCAAGCGTGAGATGGCCAAGGACATGGTTTATATAATGAAAGAACTAGGCTACCAGCAGTTTGCCGCAGCCGGACATGACCGTGGAGCTCGGGTATTACACAGGATGATTCTTGATTATCCTGAGTGTGTGGAGAAAGCCAGTGTGATAGACATTGCTCCAACTCATCACATGTTCAAGACTGTAGATCAGGAATTTGCGACGGGCTACTACCACTGGTTTTTCCTGATACAACCCAACGGCCTTCCAGAGCGACTGATTGGGGCGGATCCCGAATATTATCTCACAGAGAAGATGGGACGCTGGAGTGTCCCTGAGTCGATATTTGCTCCTAAAGCCTTTGCAGAGTATCTGCGTTGCTTCCAGAACCCGGACACAGTGCATGCCTCCTGTGAAGATTACCGAGCAGCTGCGAGCATTGACTTAGAGCATGATGCCTCAGATCTGCATCGAAAAATAGAGTGTCCCCTATTGGTTCTCTGGGGAGATAAAGGTCTAGTGCATCGTAAGTATGAGGTTCTCGAAGTTTGGCGTGAACGAGCCAATCATGTAAGTGGCACTACCCTGAACTGTGGACATTACCTGCCAGAGGAATCCCCAGAGCAAGTTCTCGATGAACTGCTCCCGTTCCTCCGTTCCTAAACCGGAAATCGCTTTTTCATTTCTTCATTATTCACTTCCGGAAAGAACTCCCTCACTCATGAATCTTTTTGCTCGTCCTGAACGGACGCCCTCCCTACCAGAATTCGTCGGGTTAATGGCCCTGATGCAATCGCTAGTGGCCTTGACCATTGACGCTCTGATTCCTGCCTTGCAGGAACTTGGGGTTACTCTTGAAATTGCCCATCCCAATGATGCACAGCTTGTGATTGGTTTGCTGTTCCTCGGCTTGGCAATCGGACAACTTTTCTTTGGCCCTCTGTCTGACAGTATTGGACGCAAACCTGCGATTCAAATGGGAATTGGTCTGTTTAGCATTGGCTGTTTGCTTTCGGTTTTCTCAACCAGCTTCACGATGATGCTCTTTGGTCGGGTCTTGCAGGGGTTTGGCTTAGCGGGACCACGGATTGTTAGTATTGCGCTGATCCGAGATCTCTATGTTGGCGATTCGATGGCCAAAGTGATGTCTTTCGTGATGTCGGTGTTCATTCTTATACCAGCGATTGCACCGGCTGTTGGGCAGGGGATTATGCAGATCTGGAATTGGCAGACGATCTTTGCTCTCTTTCTTTGTCTAGGGGCTATCGTCTCAGTCTGGTTTGGACTGCGTCAGCCCGAAACCTTGAAACTGGATAGCCGGATTTCCTTCACACCTCAGAGACTATTTGCAGGAGTTAGAGAAGTTTGCCTGAATCGCCACGCATTTGGACACACGATCGCCGCCGGCCTGATCTTCGGCCCTTTTGCCGCCTACCTTTCAATGTCTCAGCAGATCCTGCAGATTCAATATGGCCTCGGAGAAGATTTTCCATTGTACTTTGCTTTGCTGGCGTTTTCGATTGGAGCCGCTTTTTTTGCAAACTCACATTTGGTGGTACGTTACGGAATGCGTCGGATGGTTAGTGTTGCTTGTCCAGTCATCGCAGTCTGGGGTTTTTGCTTTCTTGGAGTTGTGTGGTTTCATGAAGGACAGCCCTCTCTGCTACTTTTGATTCTCTACTTGCAGGTTACCTTCTTTTTTATGGGCATTCTCTTTGGGAACCTGAACGCAATGGCGATGCAGACACTGGGTCACATTGCTGGTATTGGAGCCGCTATAGTGGGCTTCCTTTCTACAACGGTCGGTGTCACCTTCGGTTCTATAATCGGGCAACTTTATGACCAATCTATTACTCCTCTGGTCATTGGCTATATTCTTGGAAGTTCACTCTCAATCTTGGCAATTCGCTGGGCGAATCAGGGCGATATTCCATCAACAGGAGTAGAACTCACGCCTGTAAAGTGAGTGTCTAGTTGGGTGGGAATGAGCAAAGATTAAAAGATATTTTTAACAATTTTTAGTTTACTTTCTCCTCTAAATCTTTCTGGAAGAAAGATGCTTGGAGTGTAAAAGATTTTGGATACTCAAGTTTATAACGGGTTTGAAGAATCATGGTGTACGCTTTCACATCTGTGCCAACACCTTGAAGGGACGTTCTATCAACTTGGAAGACGATCTCTACGATGCCACTCAAAACAATGTAGTGCCGAGCGGTTTCGCTGGGCTATCTTATCTACATATCCAAGGATTTTTCTACACCAAGCCGTAGTTCTCTCCGCCAAGTTCTTTTCCTGATATGCGGACTGCTCTTTTTTTGAGTGACCCCACCCTTTCTTCATCACTTATCGTCTTCTAATCGGATCAATATCGTCTGCCTCTAGAGTTCGAGGCAATTTTGAAAGCTCATCCCAGTAAAGGACACACGGCTTTGCAACTTCACAACAACTGTGAATCGAATCCTTTGGTGCTGTTCTCAAAACCCTTCCTCATCTGCAAATAACTCTTGAACTAAGGCAATCTAAGCCTTCGCAAAACTGGAAGAGGGGAGGCTCTTTGCTGAAGGCAGTGAAGACACTGATAGAATTTCAAAAATAATGATGAAGAGTAAAAGTTTGAAAAAGTTTTATGAAATAATGAAAAAATGAGGGCATGTAGCTATCTGTGAAAGAGCCACAACAACGTGGAAAGTGTGATTGGTGAAAGTAACGTGGTAATCAGCATTGCATTGCTGGCCAGAGCCACGTTGACCTGATAACGCGAGGCAAACANATAGGGGGTCACACCGACNGGTTGAGCAGCAATTAGAATTGCTACATGCACCCAAAGCCCATATTCTAANTNAAAGACTACCAAAGCTAGGAAAGCAACAATCGCCGGGTGCAGAAACAGNTTGGCAACTACTACNATCCCCATGTCTTTCCAGCGCCCGGCAATCTGAAATCGAGTCAGTGTCGCACCCAAAGCAAACAAGGAGCAAGGAGCGACCGTATTGCCCATCAANTCAGCGACAGGATCAAGAGGCTCCGGTAGCNGCAGGTCGAGCAAGTTCATCACGATCCCAGAAACCAAGCTCAGGATGATCGGATTGGTGGCAATACCACGCAAAGCATTCCTGGTGACTTTGGATAACGAGGCATTGTGACCCTTGGCAATCTCTATCAGGATCGTGATAACCGGCAGGAGTAACGTCGAATGCAAACTTATGATCAAGAACAAGGGTACCGTTGCTNCTTCNCCAAACACCATNAAGACTACCGGGATGCCTAGTAAAACNGTGTTTGGAAACGTGCTGGTGAAACCGTGCATTGAACTGTCTCCAAAATCNCGGCGTAGCAAAGTCCGACAACTGAGAAAGCCCAGTATCAATATGCTAAACGAGGCTCCATAGTAGGAAGAAAGAAAAGCCCAAGGGACTTGGTCAGGCAAAGAGGAGCGGGAGATAGTCTGNACCAACATTACCGGAACCGCAAAGTGGTAGGTGAAATCACTGAGGCCATCCACGGTGGATTCCCTNACCCAGTTCAGTTTGGCTGCCCCATAGCCCATACTGATNAGGNNAAAGACTGGNAAGATGACATCAAAAATTGGGTTCAATATCGCAACCTTGGGAANATCGTTCTGGAGAAAGGGNCCANCGACTTTNNAGGAGGTGAGTTTTCAAAACATGGTTGCTGCGAGAGTAGACNACAATCGNAGAATGTACAAAGNGCTCTAAGTGNTCAGGGTCAGCGCTTTTCCCTTTGCATNAAAGATATGGAGGTGTTCAGGCAGANATCGCATGCGGACGTTGGTTTCTTCTTCNAAGTTGGAATTACCGGCCTGACGAACCAATACNGTGGTTCCTGCTTCCAGGTCCACATGTAGGAAACTGTCAGCCCCAAGTCGTTCCACCACAGCGACTTTTCCACAAACCGGNCCTTCCTCATCCAGTTCGATGTGCTCTGGGCGAATNCCCNCTTTAACAGCGGCTTCTACTTTGCCCGTGAGGGTTCGATGNGTCTTTAACTCAGAGCCATCTTCTAAGCGAAACTGCNCTCTACCNAATCCTTTGCCACTGAGGATGTTCATCATTGGNGAGCCGATGAAGGTCGCCACAAAAAGATTTGCAGGGTTCTCGTAGAGTTCCAGTGGAGGACCAATTTGTTCGATTTGTCCCTCTGAGAAGACAACAATCCGGTGGGCCAATGTCATTGCTTCCACCTGGTCATGNGTGACATAGATCATCGTGCTGCGTAGACTTCGGTGCAGACGAGCAATNTCCACACGCATCTGTACCCGNAAAGCTGCGTCCAGGTTGGAAAGTGGTTCATCGAAGAGGAAAGCCAGTGGAGCGCGCACAATCGAACGTCCGATGGCGACCCGTTGCCGTTGACCACCCGAGAGTTCCTTGGGCAAACGATCTAGCAAAGATCCCAACTGTAACACACTGGCAGCTTCCTGAACAGCAGCAGCAACCTGTTCTTTTGGTTCCCCAGCCATTTTCAAAGGAAAGCCCATGTTGTCACGCACTGTCTTGTGAGGGTAGAGAGCATAGGATTGAAAGACCATCGANAGACTGCGTTCTGCAGGGGGCAATCCGGTGACGTCTTTATTTCCAATGATGATCTGTCCNTCTGTCGCTTCTTCCAGGCCACCGATCAAGCGGAGCATGGTGGACTTGCCACACCCAGAGGGTCCAACGAAGACAACGAATTCACGGTCTTCGATTTCAAGATCGACTCCTCGTATGACCTTTACCTCCCCAAAANTTTTGTGCACACTACGCAACACAATCCCAGCCATAACGCCTCAACAAAAACGATTCAAGGTAGTCATTCGGAANTTTTTCATGAACCTCAACCTTTCACACTTCCAGCCGTCAATCCTTTNACCAGGAAGCGTTCGGCCCAGAGGAACAGAATTAAAATAGGGACAGTCGANATCACGGCTCCAGCCATCAGGTGCTGTCGGGGAACTTCTGAAGAATTTAAGGAAACTACTCCTCGAGGTAGCGTGAAGATGCTTGGATCNTCCAGAAACATGAAGGCAAACAGAAATTCGTTCCAGGCTATCATGAACACATATAANCCTACTGAAGCTAGCGCTGGAACGCTCAGGGGCATAGTTACCTGTCGGATAGCGACCATGCGCGAACAACCGTCCATCAAGGCAGCTTCTTCCAACTCTGGTGGAATGCCACGAAAGTAGCCCTGCAGCATGTATAGCGCTACAGGTAGCGTGGTTGCAGGGTAAACGATCAATAGCCCCATCAAGCTGTTTCGCAGGCCCAATTTGGAAAAAATTACGTATAACGGGATGACCAATACAATAGCTGGTACCAAGTAAATCATCAGAATGGAGCGGGAGAGCACTTTGCGCCCTTGGAANCGTAGGCGGGCCACAGCGTAGGCTCCTGGTATGGCAAACAGCAACGTTAGTGCAACCGTTGCCAGTGAGACAAGNGCAGAAACCGCAATGTAGCGGCCAAAATTGAAATCTCTGAACAATTCGATGTAGGAACGGAAGATTGTCCAGCCGTCTTGTCTCCAGTTAGGCATCAAGTCCAGTGGATTCATTAAGAGCGCCTGTTGTGACTTCAGACTTGTCATCAGCATCACATAAAATGGCAACACCACCAGCACCGTGAAGAAGACAAAGCCAAACACCTGAAGGCTAGATANGATACACAACTCCCAGCGTCGTCTATTGAAAACTCCTGGGCCTAATGAGCGAAANCTGAAGACCAGAACTATTACCAAAAGGAAAGAGCCCAGCAGGCCTCCAAAACTTTGTAGCAGTGGGTGTACTTCCGTATTTTGAAACGGGGTATCGGTAGCCAATAAGTGAAAGAGCAGAGAGATGCCAAGTGAGAAGCCTGCTATCAATCCTCTTGTTCGGTGCTCTATGGGAGTCAGACCCCACATTCCGGCAACCAACCCACAAATGGTGATCTGGGCACTGCTGGGTACTAACCCGGTCCCTTCAATCAACGAGAGCCCAGCGGCCAGTAGCGCAAAAATCACGAAAGCCCAGATGAATCCAAGNCCCAGACTTGTGAACAGTAGAGTCTGCCACTGAAGAGCAGTCACAGGCCCTCCTCCGCAGGCAANCTACGAAAATAAGCCAAGGCAAAAAGGCCCAACAAAAATGCAATCACGACTGCTACCGCGCATCCAGCACCGAGATTGTTGATCGCAAAAGCCTGCTCATACACACTGACAGTCAGGGTCCGCGTACCAGCTGCCCCACCAGTCAAAAGAAAGATGTCATCAAATTTGTTGAAGGTCCAAATGAATCGTAACAGAAAGAGTACAGACAGAATTCCAGCTAGCTGAGGTAACCAAAGTTCTTGAAATTTTTGAAAGGGAGTGGCTCCATCCATCTCTGCAGCTTCAAACATATCCTGTGGGACAGATTGCATCCGGGCNAGGATGAAGAGAAAAGAAAGTGGGAAATAGCGCCAAACTTCAAAGGCGATTACCATTAAAAGAGCTAGAGGCATTGGCAGAGTCAGCCCAAAAAACTCCANTTCTGNCCAGCGAATCCCAAAGAAATTAATTGGTGCCTCCAAAGCTCCCATTTGAAGGAGTAGTGCATTNAGAGCCCCGGAATTAGGATCTAGTAGTACCAGCCAGGTAAAGGCCATAGCAATNACTGGGGCTACATACGGGAAGAGAAAGAGTCCCCGAAAGATCATGCGTCCGGGGAAGGAGAGGTTCAGCAACTGGGCCGCAAACAGTCCCACAACAATGGCCCCCGCTGTTCCAAGGACGGTGTAAGTGAAGGTCACTAGCAAGATGGCTTTAAACTCACGCATNGCAAAGACGTCTAGGAAATTCTGNAACGTGAAGTTGCCGCTGATCAACTTGTTNGAACTCTCACCAGAAATGNCCGGTGGAGTCTTGCCAGGATTTTCTTTNTCAGCCAGCCATTCTTCTGAAACCCGTGTTTTAAAGCGTAATTTTTCATTTTGTGCTGGCTCCCAGTCACCTAATTNACANCTTAGTGCACGTCCACTAAGTTGGCAACGGGAGTCTAATTCTGCGATTAGAAGTCCTTTGGGCAGGGTGTCTTTCAGGACTNCTTTCCGTACCCATTCCGTTTGGGAGGAATTCCTTAAGCGATATTCCAAGNGAAAGGTCTCTCCGNCAGCCTGAATATTTTTTAGGCCCCGAGTACGCTCTCGGACAAAGATTTCAGGAGGACGAAGATCAGCCAGGTTAACTGGCTTAAAGCTGATCCAGAATGTTGCCACTAGTGGGAAGAGAACAATCGCTAAAACAACAAGTACGGTGGGGAGCAACAACCCCAATGCGAGGCGCTGCTCCCGTCGGGCCAAAGGCCCGAGTTTGGATTTACTCAGTGCTGACACAGGGCCAATTCTGGATTGATCAGTTGACCTGAGCCAACTCTTGGTTCATTAGCTGGACAGTTGCTGTTGCGCTGCGCTCTCCATCAATGAANTCTCGTACTAAGCGATTGAGCACCTTGGCGTTGACAATTCGTGAAGCCAAAGCCAANTGTCCCTCACGAACGCCCCAGCGGTTGGCAGTCTCCAGACCCGCAGCAATCGAAGAGATGACTTGTGCGGGATAGAGATCGGCCAGCGGTGCCTTACGGTCTACCCCCACAGGCAGTTTGGACCAGGCGTCCAGGTAAAGTTCTGGATTCTTGGAGTCGCCACGNCGAACGGGGAACTTCCCTTCTGGCGCGATGCTNAGAGTCCGNACGTAACCGTCTGTCATGCTGAAGCGAACAAAGTCCATTGCGTTATCAGTATCGGCATCTGTAGTGATGCCAAAGTAACGAATATCTGCCCAGGCGGCACCAGCGGGGTTGGACGGACCAGCCAAGGTAGTTATTACACCCGTTTTAGAGGCAAGTTCCTTACTGGTCGGATCACTNTTGATGGTTGGTGGGGCACTGTCACGCAGTCCAGCCAACTCGTCAAGTATAAAGGGGGACCAAATGATCATTGCAGCNTCACCTGCAAAATACATTGCTCGGGACTGCTGCCAGTATAACTCTCCTTCGGGAGAGGCATCCTGGATTTTTTTGTAGAAATTCAAGACCTCCACGGTGGCCTTCTCATCTAGTTCCTGCAGTCCTTGTTGGTTGACAGGACTTACTCCATTGGATAGGAAAACATGCTCCAACACNTGACTCATGAAGGCTTCATCAATCTTGTTTGGAGCTACAAAGCCATACATCGAAGGTGGGTTATGCAATTTCTTCAAAGCAGCTTCAATGTTGGAATAGCTATTTGGTGGATTCAGACCATGAGCTTCGAAGAGATCTTTGCGGTAGACCACCAGTTGAGTCCAGCCATCGACAGGTACAGAGGCATAACCACCACGAATTGCGGCCATATCCAAGGCACCTGGGGAGAAGGTGCTNGCCCGAAGACCATAAATAACCTCAGTTGCGGCTTCTGTGTCCAATAGCCCAGACTCTGCCCACGGCAGTGCATATTGTAATGGATGATAGATTACATCTGGCAGATCACCTGCGGCAAAAGCAGCGGTTGCTCTGGTCCCAAGGTCTTTTTCTGAGATAGGTATTACCTNAACGTTTACCCCTGTTTGGTTTTTGAAATCGGCTGCCATCCGCTCTTGCTTAGCTAGTCGATCTGGTTGTTCTTCAGTGGTCCAAAAGCGAAGGCTCTGAGCGAAGGCTTCTCCGCTGAGTAAGAAGGTTCCTGCCAAAAGTGCTAAGGCACTTTGACTCCCTCGGCGAATCCATGTTNTCATCATGTTGCTCTCTCGAGAGGTGGTTAGGGCCTGTTTAGGCCTGGTCAGAGATCTCTCCGTTACACTCCTGAATGATTACGAAGAGCACGATTGTTCGTTGCTTGGTCAGCGAAGCACGAACAGAGGAATAGAGCCCAACGGCTCTAAGGCATCATAAGCCGTATGTTAGTTTCTCAATGATTTTTTCTTCATCTGCTGGAGCGTCNCCTGAGATGAAGTAAGGTGTCTGCGATTACGGATGAAAGTGGCCAGTTCAACTGAATTGAAATGGACTGGGCCGTCAGAGCCCCGCTCCAGCAAAACTGCCATGGTCAGTGTTCCAGAAACTTTGGCCCCTTTCTCATGGATCAGCTGCATCAACTTGACTCCGCACTGCGAACCGGCTTCATATTGATCAACTTCAAAGGTGGTTAATCTTGGCTCACTGAATTCTCCCTCTGGAATTCCTTCATATCCGATCACAGAGACATGCTCACCTGGGATCAACTCCAGTTGTTTTGTAGCCCGAATCACTCCAAGTGCAGAAAGGTCCAATGCGCAAAGGAAACCTGTTGGAGGTTGTGGCGACTTCAGTAACCTTAAGGCGCATTCTAACCCATCTGTTACTGATGTGATGTTTTCAAAAATCTGCAGTTGGACCTCTCCTTGATCAAACTCCTGGATTCCNAACTCCACACCTTTTTTACGCAGAGTGTTATAGAATAGTTGAGCGTCTCCACCTAGAAACACTAGGCGTCGGTGACCAAAATCAAGTAAGCGGGCAGTTGCCCTGCGGAAACACTCAACCTGGTTGACATCAAACCAGGAATATTGGGTCAGGTTTTCTGTCTGTCCATAGAGGACAAGAGGCGCGTTAAGTTGATCAAGGATCTGAATTCGTGGGTCGTTCTGTGTTGTACGAGGCAGAATGAACCCATCAACTTTGCGTTGAACAAACAGGTCGCGGTGGAGTTCAACCATCTCTGCATCTGATTGTGCAGTCGCNACTGTCAATGTATAGCCCTGCTTGGCAATAGAGGTGGAGATCCCATTAATGAATTGCATCAGAAATGGAGGACTTGTGGCCTGGGACTCTGAAAGTAGAATCAAGCCAATAGAGCGGGCTAAACCCGTTTTGATTCCCTGGGCTACAGCGGAGGGCTGATAGCCCAACTCATTTGCTGCTTGCCGCACTCTTTCTACTGTCGATGCAGAGACGTCGGCGTAGCCCCGCAGTGCCCGGGAAACAGTCCCTTTGGAAATCCCTAAATGATCTGCAAGATTTTGAATAGTGATTTTCATGATTGCTAATTGAGTTACCAAAACCGGTTTTGGGAAAAATGACTTCCAAAACCGGTTTTGTCAACCAAAAAATNAGGGAAATGAAAAATATGATTTGTGGATTAGAANGGAAGAGCGGCCAACTATTGAAGTTAGAAGGATGTACAAAGATTTATGAATTCTATCAAGCGCTGGCAGAGNATTTGNTTCCCTCCTTTTCATTGGGTTCCTTCTTCAATTCTTCTTTACTCCAACTAGGCTCAGGCGAATTTCTTCTTGTTTCGAAGTATGCAGAAGCAANGATTCCAGAGGGTACTGCAAAGACACCGATACCGAGAAGTGCTACGAGGGAGCCNAGTAATTGACCCAGGAAGNTCGTAGGGGTAGCTCCACCAAAACCTGCCGTAAATGGTGTGCTGACTGCCCAAGACATNACTCGAAGTATGCTGCCAAATGCCTCTGGATTTTCATTTCGTTCTGCATAGTACATCATGCTTGAAACAACGAACAGCAGACAGACCATGACAATCAGTGACTTTAGAATTTCCAAGGATTTTTCTCGAAGTGTTCTCTTGAGATCATCAAGAGCTCGAGCGTAGTGGAATCGCCGATAGATGCGAAGTAAGCGTAGGATTCGTAGAAACCGAATGTCAGCAAAGCTATGTAGAAANAAGGGTAGGATGGCTAGCAAGTCCATCAAGGCATAGGGAGTCAGTAGATAGCGGATGCGCCCGTGCTCACTTGCGAACTTGGTGACTGCTGGACAAGCGTAAAGCCTGAGCAGAAATTCCAAGGTAAAGATTGTCACGGAGAAAGCATCAAACCAAAAAAAGGTATCACCGTATTCAGCTTCGAACTCACTATCAGTTTCCAGNACATAGATCATCAGGTCCAGTCCGATCAGTACAATCACCAGGCGATCTACCCACATCCCAACGGGCGTCTCGTGATTTTCTAAGATTCTCCAAATTAGTTGCTGTTTACTTGTAGCCTCTTCATTCATTACTTAGCCCGATTCTAATCCTTATTTAACTATTTTTCGTATGTTGACNAGAGTTGACAGTGTTTCTGTTGAAGTACTGTTTTGTAATATTAATCTGGGTCGAATTAAAATTTCAGCAATCAATCATTCACGATTGGTTCCTATGGTTCCTACTATAGTCTCAACTAATTCTCTGTCCACAGTGTTNGCAAACNNTGTGGACAGTTTCCNTTTGAGCTTTGGNAGATTCTATGGGGTCGTGAGATTCTGCAAATCCTGCGGCCAGGATTCNAGTGGGAATTGCAAACAAGCCAATNCCGATGATTGCCGAGGTGGCTCCCAGGAAGNGACCAAGGGTAGTAATCGGAGTCACATCCCCATAACCCACAGTGGTCAATGTAGCNACNGCCCACCACATGGACTCAACGATGCTACCAAATTTATCAGGNTGTGCTTCATGCTCTGCATAGTACATCAGGGTCGAGGTGACAAAGAGTAGGGAAAGCATCACGATCAGTGAAGAGAGCAACTCTTCTGATTTACCAGCAAAAATCTGGGTCAACNGTTGTAAAGACCGGGAATAGTGGAAGCCTTTTAAAAATCGCAGAATCCTCAAAATTCTTAAGAAACGAGCATCGAAGGCAAAGAAGCTAAAGATCAATTNCAGANAGAAGGGCAGAATTGCCAATAAATCTACCATCCCATGNAGAGAGAACAAGTAACGCACCCTCCCGAACTTGCCAGAAAATCGCTGTTCAGATGGACAAGCGTAGAGTCGAGCTGCCAATTCAACCGTAAAAATGCCAATGGAAATNGANTCAAAGGTGCGGAANCAAGAACCAAACTCGGCAGTAAGATCAGGATCAGTTTCCAAAACGAAAGCAATCAGGTTCAAGCTGATCAGGGTAACAATGAACTTATCAAACCAGTAGGCTTCCTGAGATTCATGCATCTCTACAATTGNCCAGATTCTTTGTTGTAGTGTCATGGTTCCTCTCGATTGAACTTTTGGGTGAATAGGCTCAAAGACTCTTGGGAGGTGGGTGATACTCAAGATGTTACAAAGAGTCGAGACAGACGAAGTTTGAACGGTCTGGAGCGAAAAATTTATAAACAAACTGAAACAGGGATTGACAAGTAAAAATGCCAAAATTATTCTGTTTTAGCTTCGTTAGGGGTGGCGGCTTGGCTGCCTGAGAGAAAACCCTTGGAACCTGATCCGGATAATGCCGGCGCAGGAAAACGATGCCTCCAGTTGCACTTCCTCAAGTGCCTGTGTTTCGCATCTCCCATTCTTTCTATCTCCCCCCGTCGAAGCGTGATCCAGTGAATCAGGATAGCTGATCTCCAGCAACCTGTTCTCACTTTTTGTCAACTCCTTGTTGAGGAACACGCTCGTGCTTAAACAGAAACTCTCTCGCTGGCTTGCCAGCATTCTAATGACGATGACCATCGCACTCCCAGCTTTTGCTGAAGACTTGGTGGTCTACACTTATGATTCCTTCAACACTGAATGGGGACCAGGGCCAGTAGTTTTCAAGGCTTTTGAAAAAGCATGTGCCTGTAAAGTCAATGTGATTGCACCTGGAGACTCCGGTTCTGTATTGAGCCGGACGATTCTGGAAAAAGCTAATCCCAAGGCAGATGTGCTGTTGGGTGTAAATGACAGTGAACTGGCCAAGTCTTTCAAGCATGATCTCTGGGAACCGTATCGCTCCACCAATCTGGATCGTGTCCCCGAAGAGTTGCGCCTCGATTCTGAACACCGCGTTACCCCCTTCGACTACGGATACATTGCCTTTGTATATGACTCTGAACGCCTGAGTTCGCCTCCGAAAAGTCTTGCAGATCTGACTGACCCTCGTTTTGCTGGCAAGGTCGTGATTGAGAGCCCGAAGACTTCCTCACCTGGCCTGTCGATGCTGCATTGGACCATTGCAGTTTATGGGGAAGACAACTACTTGGACTACTGGGACCGTTTGCGTCCAAACTTACTGACTATAACAGATGGGTGGTCCTCTGCTTATGGTATGTTCACCAAGGGCGAGGTGCCAATTGTGCTGAGCTACGTCACCAGCCCAGCCTACCACGTGGAATACGAACAGACGGAGCGCTACAAGGCGCTTGATTTCCCTGAGGGTATGTTCCGTCAGGTTGAGTTTGCTGGGATTCTCAAGGGAGCCAAGAACCAGCAGCGAGCTCGTGAGTTCATTGACTTCATGCTCACCTCTGGTTTTCAGGACGTGATTCCATTAACTAACTGGATGTATCCCGTGGCTCCTCAAAAAGCCTTGCCTGATTCCTATCAAGCTGCAGTGCGTCCGTCCAAGACACTCACCCTCTCTCCAGAGGAAATTGAGGCAAACAACGAGCGGTGGCTTCGTAGCTGGTCTCGCACGATGGCGCAGTGAGTATATGAGCCAACTGCTGGGTCGACTGTTCCCAGGCTTTCTACAGATCATAGCAATGCTGTTGCTGGTAGGCGGTTTCTACCTGCCACTGCTTTTGTTTCTGGGTGGTCAGGATCCCCTCCAACCCGGGGTTTCTGTCTTACGCTTGGAATACCTGTTAGAGTTTTTGGTTGATCCCTGGAACTTGCAAGTACTCGGGTTCTCCTTGGAGCAGGCATTCTGGAGTGCTATTCTTTCTATCCTGCTGGGCCTTCCCGGGGCCTGGCTGCTGACTCGCTATGACTTTCCGGGGCGAGCAGCCTTGCAACGCTTTGCTTACCTACCATTCTTGTTGCCCTCCATCTTGGTGGTACTGGCGATGGTCTTGTTTTTTGGGAACCAGGGTTGGATCAACCAATCATTGATGTTTCTTTTCCGGCTCAAAGAACCTCCGGTTCAATTCCTCTATTCACTCAACGGGATCTTGCTGGGCCACGTCTTCTATAATTTCCCGCTAGCGATGAGGCTGATCGGGGATCAATGGGAGAGAATCTCTGCCAAATATTCCCTGGCTGCACGAATGCTCGGTCATTCCCCCCAATACAACTTCCTCCTTGTGACGCTGCCGTTAATTCTTCCATCAGTTCTGGGAGCTTTCGCTCTGATCTTTCTGCTCTGTTTGAACAGCTTTGCTATTATCCTAGTACTAGGGGGAGGTGTCCGCCATACGACGATTGAGGTGCTGATTTATCAACTAGCTCGGATTGATTTGGATTTTTCAGGGGCAGCAGTGTTGTCGCTCTTTCAGTCTGGACTAGCCATCCTCACATTGTTGCTCCTGCTCAAGCAGCAACGTAAACAGCCCCCTGTACGACAGCAGTCGCTCCCAAGACTCTGGCTTCCTGATCAACTTCGGCTGAGACGACCCGAAGCCTGGCTAGGCCTCATTTGGTTGGTAGTTGCTTTGACTTTCGGGATTGGACCTCTGTTAGCTATTGTTTTTGACTCCNTGCAACAAGCAGACGCATTTACCTGGGATGCCTACCAAGTACTNTTTGCTGAGCGGGAGAACAACCGATTCTTTTCAGCCTTGTGGAATTCGTTTCGGATTGGGTTGACGAGNGCACTGCTAGCTTCTTTACTGGGGGCTGGGCTGCTGATTTGGTTGGAACGTACACCGTTNCGCTTGCGGGCGGGATTGGAAGGGCTGATTCTCTTGCCGATGGCTTTCTCCACGGTAGTTTTTGGTGTNGCCTGGTTTCATCTCAATCAGTCATGGCTTGCGGGAAGTGTCTCCCTTTTTTGGATTGCTACTGTGTTGCATGCAATTCTGGGTTGCCCTTATTGGCTCCGNTTGGTGCTACCGGCCTGGCGTGCGATCCCATCTCAATGGCACATCGAATCAAAGATCCTTTGCATCCCTCGTCTGCGTTTTTGGACAATGGTTCTCTGGCCTTGGCTTCGACCGACCTTGTTGCTAGCCTTTGGTTTTGCCTTTGCGCTTTCGCTGGGAGAACTCAATTCGATGCTGATGATAGCTGATGAAACTGTACGAACCCTACCTCTGGAAATCTATTCTGCTCTGTCAGGCTACCGTTTCCACCAAGCTTCTGCGGTTGGAGTTGTCCTGCTGGTGATGTCGGTGGGCTTGTTTCTGCTNGTNGAACGAACTGCTCTGCTAAAACAGTGATCTTTTNAGAAAAGGACTGAAGAAATTTACTTATTCTAGNNCATGGAAAACNTTTGTATCAGGCCNNATAGTCATTATTTTTCATTTTTGAAATATCTAANCTTCTATACAAGNACTCGCTGTTTGTGAACAGNNCCAGTTTCTTACTGGAAAAATGGNCACTTCAGCATAAATTTCTGAGGCTCTTGTGCCTGAATAATTTCTAAATCTTCTCTGCTCAATGTAGGACTGGTCCTCTNAAAGCACATAATCGAACAAAAGTCTTCGTAGCTGNGAGACTTTTTTCTTTGGTGCCCCATAAATCTCGNAGTTCTTCTCAATCATTTCTNGNAACGTCATGGTACTCANATCAAGATACCAGGTTACCNTTGAGTTGAGATCTTCCAACGGATCGATATGNTCTNGAATTTTCTTGATGTGATCCTTAGAGTTTTTGCTTTTCCTGCATTTTTCATTTTTCTGAATTATCGTATAAACGTGACAAGAAATTTTATGAGCTCGGCGCTGAAATAAACTGTATANGCACACACGTCATTCCATCAACTGATGAAGCATCTTCGAGTCCCTGTCCACTCCCTGGGCATTAGCCAGATTATCAGCTTCGGGCTGTTGTTTTACGCATTCGCTCAACTCAAAACCCCGTTGGCTCAGAGTGCGGGCGTGAATGAGACCATGATTCTGGCTGCTGTCAGTGGAGCCTTGGTGATTCAAGGGNTGCTAGCACTGGTGATCGGCCAGTGGATTGATCGCTTTGGGGGTTTNTACATTATGCAGGGAGGCTTCCTCATCGGAGCAATCGGCCTGGGCCTGCTCAGCTTCTACCCGTCGTTCGTCTGGATTTGTGCCTGCCTTGTATTGATTGGCGTTTCCTACGCGATGTGCACNTACGAAGTAGCCTTTGGTTCAGCCGTCCAGCTTGACGAACCCAAAGCAAGACGCAACATTTCGATCATCACTTTCTACGGAGGGATTGCTTCTACGGTGACTTGGATGAGTGTTGCTCCGATGCTGGAGTTTTTGGGTTTAAAGATGACCTGTCTTTGCCTGGCAAGTTTGATGTTGTTTGGNGCTTGGCGTTTTTGGGTGTTGAGTCAGCGTTATCAACAAGAAGTACNTCAGATTTCAAAAACCCTGGAGCCTTTTCGCTGGTCGATTCTGACCCAGAGTGAAAAGCGGGTGCTGGTGACAATGGGCTCGATAAGTACCTTGGGCTTCCTGACCTTTACAGCCACCAGCATGTTCTGGATCAATCTTTTTTCNGAGAAATTTGCTGATCCTGCACTAGCTGTAGTGCTGGCGAGTTTGTATGGCCCCTTTCAGGTGGTGGGGCGGCTGATTGAGATGAAGTTCGGACATCGTTTTGATGCGCGCCTCTCTGGAATAGTGGCAACCATGCTAATGCCTTTGGCGTTAACCATGATTCATAGTGATGCCGTTGAAATAGCAGTACTCGCGATGCTTTTGTTCGGCATGGGGCAGGGCGTACTGACGGTGACCTATGGTTTTATCACAAACCTCTATTTTCGGGCTTCCGTGTACGGACGGGCTAAGGGAATGATGATTGCGCCTCGAGCTGTGATTGCTGCAGTGGGGCCTAGTCTTGGAGGAGTCCTCTATGCGCAGGGGGCTGATCAGTTTCTCTATGTGATGGCAGGGTTGATGCTGGTTGCAATGCTGCTGATGACAAGCCTTTTGCGCCTGCCTCCCACAAATGAAATTCATTTGCAGCATAGCGATCCTTCATAAGTAGCATCGAGTGGGACGAAGAAGCACCTTAATCCTTTGATGAACGATTGAAATGGATAGTGTTCTGATTGACAGAACATACCTTAGAAAATAGGGTGAAGGGTCGCTTCAACCTTTTGCTTGCGCAGACACACCTGCCTCTTAGAAAGTCGTTTCGTCAAAAGATTTTTGCTCGATTGAGCGGGCTGCCCGCCGTAAACTGCTGATGCAGCAAGTGGCCTCTCAGTTAGCAGACCTAGGGATTCCTCCCGGTAACTGGCNCGAGGCTCCACAAGAAAATCGCTCTGAATAATTGAGTATTCGTATCAATTAGCAATGGCATATNTGTTTTAACTGNGCTCAAAAGGGTGCTCGTGATGTCGAGATTGTTGATTATCATTGAAGGAAGAGCATGGAGTTGTTTGAAGAGATGTATCTAGGATAAATTTTACAAGAAAAGAGCCTGCGTCCTNANANACTTTGGTGCAGGGATTGGAGAGAGACCTTGATATTCCTCCAAACCGGATCAGAGATTTGATCCATGTTCGCCGACCGATCACTGCCAGCGCAGCACTGCGGTNAGGCTTGTTTTTCAGAANGATCCTCGTTGCTGGTTCCAGTTACCTTTGGAATACGACTTGCGNCAACTTAAGTGNGAGAGACAAGACGACTTCCAGCAATGTATTCGTTGTCTTTTTGCTCAGCGAATATCTTCCGCATCTCCCNAAAGCTCTTTATNCCAGTTGTCGNTAGATGAAAAAANTTTACGGTTTTGACTTTAAATATTGTTTGGAAGNCTGTGAACAGATGTTCAAACTTAATNTATTCAGCAAAGGGCCTTGCCCATCATTATTTGCATCCAAAGGAGAATCACATGTCTCTCGGTCATGGTCGCCACTACTTATCAATTCCAGGCCCCTCTGTGATGCCAGATCGTGTGCTCCAGGCGATGCATCAGGCTGCCCCAAATATTTATGAAGGTGCGCTCTATGAGACTGTGGANGGCATGTTGCCCGATCTACGAAGAGTAGCACGAACTTCTGGCGACGTAGCTTTCTATATTGCCAACGGACACGGGGTTTGGGAAGCTGCCTTGACCAATGCTCTCTCTCGTGGAGACCGGATCCTCGCCCTAAATACTGGTCGCTTCGTGGCACTTTGGGCTGAAATGGCTCATAAGCTGGGAGTGGAGGTAGATCTGCTGGACTTTGGAAAGGCGTCTCCGGTTGATCTAGATCAGGTGGAAGCCAAACTTAAAGCAGATTCGCAGCATCGCTATCAGGCGATCCTTGTAGCCCAAACCGATACGTCGAGCTCAGTACGCAATGACATCGCCACATTGGGGGCTTTGGTCAAGTCCATCGGTCATCCCGCANTACTGATGGTAGACTGCATGGCCAGCCTAGCCTGCGATATCTTCGAGATGGATGCTTGGGGAGTCGATGTGATGATGGCGGGCAGCCAGAAAGGCTTGATGACTCCGCCTGGATTGGCCTTTCTCTATCTAAACGAACGAGCTAGGGAAGCTCGGGAACGAGCTGACCTGGTGACGCCATATTGGGATGTGCGTCCTCGAGTCAAGCCAGATGTCTTTTATGAGTATTTCTTTGGCACTGCCCCAACTCATCATTTATTTGGATTGCGTGAAGCCCTGACGATGCTGTTGGAAGAAGGATTGGAGNAGGTTTGGGCACGACACGCGAAACTCAGCCAGGCCGTCTGGGCTGCATTTGAGGCTTGGAGTGTNGGGAGTTCAATTCAACTCAACATTCAGGATCGAAGATACCGCTCCCACTCAGTCACTTCAATCTCGATGCAGGCACCATATGGAACTGAGCTCCGCAAATGGACCGAACAACGAGCTGGAGTCACGCTTGGTTTAGGGATCGGTATGGCTGAACCGGATGATCCAGCTCGGCACGGTTACTTCCGAGTGGCGCACATGGGACACGTCAATGCGCACATGACCCTGGGAATGCTGGGAGTATTGGATGCNGGTTTCAAGGCTCTGAAGGTTTCCCATGGAGATGGNGCTCTTGAAGCTGCAAGTCAAGTGCTCAGCGAAGCCTGAGTTGAAAACATGTCCCCTCGTATCAGTATTGCTGGTTCCTCGTCTCCTAGTTGGGCAACGGTTTTTAGAAAAAACGAAAGATTTTTAACTTTCCTATCAGTAAGAAAGCGTTCGACAGGCCGGATCAGGNGAATCTAAAACAACAAATTCAAGGCCGTTGCGGTTTGGNAGTGTTCTTAATGGCAGAGCGCGCTTTACTTGAAGAAGTGCGGCCTCGCTTGCGCTTGAGGTATTCAGGATCGCGGGTGAGNTTGCGAGAAAGATAGATGTGCTCATTCGGGTTGCCAAAGCCCTCCTTCTGGAAGAAGCGCAGGGCCTTCTGATTATCCGCTTCGGTGTCGATCAGGATCATTCGGGCACCCTGCTCGATGAAGAGGTCGGTTAACTTGTCCAGCAGANGCTTGCCAACGCCTTTGCCCTGCCAAGCTGCGTGTACCCCCAGCCAGTCCAGCCAGCCATAGACCCAAGAACTTCGGCGTTTCTCCAGTATTGCCCCCAAAGCAAAGCCCACAATTTCTCCTGTATCGGTTTCAGCGACCCAGCAGAACTCCCCATCAGAAGTGTAGTTGTTGATGAGGTCAGTCTCGTCCCAGGTGCGGTAGAGATTGGGCCAGTCTTCAGCAGTATAGAGCTGTTCACCGAGAGCATAGACTCGATAGAGGTCCTCGAGTTCCATCTCCCGAATTTCATAACCACNAGATGCTTTAGTAGTCGATGACTTAGCTNGGATGTTCTTGGTCCGACGGATCACGGAATTTTTGCTCAACACACGACGCAGCTCCTGAGCAATCCATTGAGTGGCTTCTAGNGCCTGCGGAAGCAGATCCCGCTGGTTGATGAAACCGTGCACCATTCCCTCCCAGNTTTTTTCAATCACGNGAACTCCAGCTTCCCGGAGACGCTGGGCATAGGCGAGTCCCTCGTCACGTAGTGGGTCAAACCCAGCGACTAATAGCAGGGTCGGCGGCAAGCCTACAAGGGAGTCTGCGAAAAGCACGGAGGCTTCGGGAGTCTTCAGATCCATTGCTTGGGGAAGATACTGTTGGATGAACCAAGTCATNGAATCTCGAGTCAGCAGATAGCCTTCTGCAAAGGACTCATAAGAGGGCTGACTCTGGGTCAGGTCAGTGACAGGGTAAATCAGAACCTGGCCTGCCAGTTTTGGAAAAGCCTGTTCTCGGGCCCGCAAAGCAACTACTGCTGCCAGATTTCCACCAGCGCTGTCTCCACCAACAACAAGCTTGAACGGATCAAGCCCTAATGACNCAGCATTCTCAGCAACCCAACAAGTAGCTGCCCAGCAATCCTCAACCCCAGCTGGAAATTGNTTTTCGGGAGCCAGGCGGTAGTCTGCTGAAATCACNATAATTTGAGCTTCCTGGCAGAGCGTCCTGCAAAGGCCATCNACCCCATCAAGGCTGCCCAACACCCAACCACCACCATGGTAGAAAACCAGTCCAGGAAATCNCTCCTTCAGACTTCCTGTAGGGCGGTAGATTCGCAAANAAATTGANCCGTTTGGTCCATNACATGACCTTTGTTCGACCGATNCCACAGCAGGTGGATCACTTAACTGCCAGCGCCGGCTGGTTTCCTCAGAAATGCGTCGCCCTTCCTCAGGGCTTAGCGTACGAAGATCAGGAAGGTTCAGGGATGCACGAAGTTGCAGGTAGAGTTGGGCTTCAGGAGCTAATTTCATGGATTCTCAAATTTCATGAAGAGGCAAAGCGTAAGGATCGATCAACAATCCAATGATGATGTCTTGAGTTTGACACTAAATGAGAGGAGGAGGCCAGAGGAATNATGCATTGATTGTAATGATTNAGAAACACCTCATCNGGCCTTTGAGCTAGCTTCTTCCGAAAGGAGAAGGAAAAGATGTTGTTGATGAAGAATGCAAAGCAGCANATCAATTTTAGTTGAAAACTTAGGNATGCAAGCAGACTTTCNAAGGAGCGCAGAAGAGGTTATATTTTAGAGGCGAGCAGAGTGAACAAAAAGGGAGAGACGCGAATGCCTCCCCCCTGTATGGTTAATAATTGTTAATTANTGTTGAGTAACGATTGTGAAGTTACGGACACCATCATACTTGGAATAGTTGTAANGCTGGCTTCCTNTATACTTCTTAACCTCAATGGTGTAGTAACCATCCTTGACAGGAATAAAGTCATTCAACATTTTCTTGNTGTTGCTACCACCCGAATCCCTAACCCACTTGTCNTTCTGTGCTTGGACCCACTNTGGATTACAAGCCGTATACTCANCNATTGTATTGAATGCCTGTCCCCAGCANTCCATTTTGCCTGTTTTGAGCGCCCAGTTGTTGAATTCAGTCTGATCCAATGTAATTAATGTATAGTTGAAGTAGCTCCATCCTCCATGCTTGTCAACAACATCAATCTGTCGCTTATAGAAAGTTGAAGCAGGATCATTAATAGTAATAGTCGTCTTATATTGGTTAATGTGCATTCCATGCTCTTTAACCTTGTCCCCAGCAGCTACAAACAAGTAAGCGTGAGCTCTCATATTTGGCTCAGCAACTTGGAAGTTANGTGAGTTATATGAAGCTGGATTGTNACTGGAGCTTGGATTTGTATTGACATAATCNATTTCATAGTGGAAGCCAACCTTTTTGTCTACATAAACNGGCTCAGNACTATCTACTGTAATTGTGGCAGGAGCTGAAAGTTCACNTACACCAAGTGGACTTACACCTGCTACCGCATATGTATAGTCTTGTCCTTGTGTAAGGTTGTCAAAGTTTACAACAGTTCCGCCAGTAACAGTAATGTATGGTGAGTTCTCACCAACTGNANCATCTGTGGAGTAATAGACTCTGTACTCGTTAGTACCATCTACAGCATCCCAACCAACNACTACCNNGTCGCCCGTCCAATTGATAGNTGTAACATTCTCAGGAGTGCCTGGAAGTGTGTTCTTGTAAATGCTCATCATCTCATCATCTGTGAGCGCATCACCAAATATCATTAGTTCGTCAGCATAACCCTTCCATGGCTGTTGTCCGTAGCGATTCAAACCTACCTTCAAACGATTGAACTCAGTATCAATTTTGTTATGAGTTCCTACCAATGCACCATCTACATATAGTTTGGCANTTCTGTTATCTACAGTGATGGCTAANTGTGTCCANGTATTCAACTGTAGTTGATTTGGAGCAGTCAATTTCTGGTTGTTGCCACAGTGCTTACAAGCGAACAATTGAGGACGCATATTNCCNTCNACATTCAGTTGGAAGCCTTTACCCCAGCCATCNGCTTCAAGTTCGTCATTTTCGTGTACAGCAGTTGTAGAGAACACTGAAGCCCATTTGTTCATATCTTCATCAGCGTTGACCCAAACTGAAATAGAGAAGCTACCATCAGCAACTTCAGCAACATTCTCATCTGTGAAGTCNAAATTGTATCCGTAACCGCCGTCACCATCAAAGTGTCCAGTCTTACCGTTTACACAACCATTGGAGTAAACAATTGAATCACCAGTAGCTGTCAAGTCATATGAACCCGCTGAGTCATTCAAGTTGCCCTCGAAGTTGTAGTAAGCTACAAGTCCTTCTGGGGAATATGTGGAAGGATTACAGCCAAGTGCCAATGCTGATCCTGTAAGTGGAGTACCTACTGCTTCTGTACCATCAGCAGCAACTGCCGTTACAGTGTATGTATAAGGAGTGTCTGCTACAAGTGGAGCATGAGCAAACATGATTGGATCAGCGCCATTAGCTACCTGCTGAGCGGATACGTTAANAATGTTCTCTGTTCCGTCAGCGTTCTGCCATCTNAAGTTGTAGCTCGTTGCGTTATCAACTGGGCTCCATGAAACAACAATTTTCTGCTCTTTCGGTATGAGCGTTACANTAGGAGCGTCAAGCTCAGTGCCATTGTCACTGCCATCTCCACCGTCGCCTGATCCNCCACCATCACCAGTNCCAGTNCCGCTGCCGCTATCACCACCGCCGTCAGTGCCTACGCCGTCATCACCGTCAGTGCCTGTGCCACTGTCTGAGCCAGAACCATCTGTTCCAGTCCCACCGTCAGTGCTTCCGCCTGTGGAACCACCAGTAATGCCATCACCGCTGCCATCACCTGAGCCATTTCCATNGCCTGTACTTCCGGTTGATCCNGAGCCATCACTACCGCTTCCGTCTGAAGAGCCTCCCGTTGATCCTGATCCNCCACCATCACCAGTTCCAGTNCCNNNGCCGCTATCACCACCGCCGTCAGTACCAGTCCCACCGTCAGTGCCTGTGCCATCTGTTCCAGTCCCACCGCCAGTGCTTCCGCCTGTGGAACCACCAGTAGTGCCATCACTGCTGCCATCACCTGAGCCATTTCCATCGCCTGTACTTCCGGTTGATCCTGAGCCATCACTACCGCTACCATCTGAGGAGCCTCCCGTTGATCCTGAGCCAGAACCATCAGAAGAACCAGNGCNGNTATCACNNCCNTCTGNNCCNNNNCCATNNCCTGTAGTTGTACCACCATCAGATCCNGTGCTAGTACCGCTACCATCTACCCCGCCNTCTGNNNCAGCCTCCCNTTGATCCTGTAGNNGNACCACCATCAGATGTTCCCCCGGNNCTTCCAGNACCGTCTACCANNTACCCCGCTACCATCTGAGGAGCCTCCCGTTGATCCTGAGCCGGAACCATCAGATGTTCCCCCGGCACTTCCAGAACCGTCTCCAGGTACTCGATCAGTTCCTGATCCGGATCCACCGATACTATCGGTAGGAGCTTCTGGATAGTCCTGGTCATAGACAATGGTTCCTTCTTCAATACAGCCAATGAGCATCAGACTGGTGAAGATGATGAGAAGAGCTTTCATGTTGTCTCTTTGGAAAATGGTGAACAGCATTTGTGAACCGTGGCAATAATTAAGTTTCAATAATGTTACAAAATGAAGGTATCGCTTGTCAATAATAAAATTTATATTTTATAGATGAATAATTATAAATAACTATTATTATTTAATATAAAATTTAATTTTTATTAAAAATATTAGATTTTATCTAGAATAATATATATCTATGAAATAGATGAATGCCTTCATTTCAAATGATCGAATCAAAAATTTGGTCGATGCATAGCTTGGAGACGTCAACAAACGGCAGAGAAGACAGGGGGAAAATTTTGCTTTTTACAGGCTTTTAGGACAAATTAAGCTAAAAAAAGTAGCTGGGCTTAGCCTGGCGCAATAGCAGAAAATGTTTAATCAACCAAAATATTTCAATAAAATTACAATTTTATGAAAATTAAGGTCTAATTCATTTTGGATATTATCAAATCGAGTAGTTATGAAGATGGAAAGCAGGCAGTTAACGAACCGAGTAGAAACAATTCTCGGGAGCTATTAAAATGTCACATCAATTCTTGACCGCACCGGAGAGCAAGCCACTGATAATGTATTTCTGGAAAAATAGCGCAAAGGCAACAGGAGGAATCACAGCCATTACACCAGCTGTAATGATAGTAACATAGCTAACGTCAAGGGCGGTGGCGAACATCCCGGCGACGACAGTGCTGGTGTAGGATTTCTCGGTCTCGGTGATCAGTAGAGCGAATAAAAATTCACCCCAAGATAGCAAGAAGGCCAAAATGGCCGCTGTCGTCAGACCTGGAATTGAGAGAGGAATGATGATCTTGTTAGCGACTTGAAAGCGGTTGCAGCCGTCCATACGGGCTGCATCCTCCAACTCTGCAGGAATTGTTTTGAAGTAGGCTTGTAGTAGCCAGATCGTATAGGGCAAGACAAAGGACAAGTTGATGAAGATCAATGTCACCAAGTTGTCATGCATCCCCATTTGCTTGGCAAAGAGTACAATTGGAATGGCCAAGGATAAAGCTGGGACAAGTCTGACAACTAGTATGGAGAAGAGCAAGATGTAGCGGCCTCGGAAGTTTAGGCGTGCGATTGGGTAGGCGGCGTAGGCACCAAAGGCGACACTGAAGAAGGCAACACTCAAAGCGATGATACCACTGTTCAGGAAAGAGCTAAGGTAGATACGAGCTTGGTAGGAGGAGCTATATCCTTCGGTAGAAATAACCGATTCATCAAACAGAGCTCCATAAATAATTTCTTTATAACTAGCCAGACTCACAGGATTGGGCCACAAGGAGGCAGGAACCTGCATCAACTGTCTTTCAAGTTGTAAGCTCGCACCAATCATCCAAAGAAAGGGACCGACGAAAACTGCTAGGAAAAGTGCAGAGGCCAGGTAGAGAAGAATGTAGCGAATGGCCTGATTGCGCTTCACAATGTTTCTCCCAACTCTAGCTGATTAAGCTTGTCTAGGTAGGCTGCAATTAGAATTGCATCAGAATTGGATCCAGGTTGCGGGTCTATCTCATCCTCGAATATTGCTGCACTCATTAGGATTTGATGCTTGCTAGAAATATCTTTGTAAGATCGTTATTTCAATTCTTCACAGCACCGGAGAGCAGACCGCTGATGATGTATTTTTGGAAGAAGAGGGCAAATATTACAGGAGGAATCACGGCAAGCACACCAGCTGCAATGATAGTGACGTAGTTGACATCAACGTCATTGGCAAACATAGCGGCAACTACTGTGCTGGTAAAGGATTGTTCGGTCTCGGTGATCAATAAGGCAAAGAGAAACTCTCCCCATGAGAGGAGAAAGGCGAGGATACCGGCAGTAGTCAAACCTGGAATAGAGAGAGGGATAATGATTTTATTGGCAACCTGGAAGCGATTACAACCATCCATCCGCGCTGCGTCCTCCAATTCGGTGGGGATTGTTTTGAAGTAGGCTTGCAGCAACCAGATCGTGTAGGGTAAAACGAATGACATGTTGATAAGGATCAGTGTCACTAGGTTGTCATTCATCCCCATTTGCTTAGCGAANAGCACTATTGGAATCGCCAGCGCTAAGGCTGGCACCAAACGAACAACCAAGATGGAGAAGAGCAAGGTGTATCGACCACGGAAGTTCAGGCGAGCNATAGGATAAGCTGCATAGGCTCCAAAGAGTACACTAAAGAAAGAAACGCTGAAGGCAATGATTCCGCTGTTGAGGAAGGAGCCAAGATACATTCTGGATTGGTAGGAGGAACTAACACCGTAGGAAGAAACAGTGGCTTCGTCGAAAAAAGCACCCATGAAGATTTCTTTGTAGCTTGCAAGGCTAAACGGATCAGGGAACCAGACAGGGGGAACTTTAACCAACTGACGCTCTAACTGGAGACTGGAGCTTACTAGCCAAAGGAAAGGTCCGATGAAAACGATCAAGAAAAGTGCAGAAGCAAGATAGAGTANTATGTAGCGAGTGAGATTGTTGCGCTTCACTGTTTTTCTCCGCGATCCAGAAATGCATAAAAGACAATCGCTATGAAAAGAGTCAATAAACCTAGAATCATGGCTAGGGCGCTACCAGTGCCAAAATCAAGCTTCTTNAATGTGTTGATGTAAATACTCCAACCAAGAACGGTGGTTGACTTGCCCGGTCCTCCTGAGGTCAATACATAAATAATGTCNAATACTTTAAGTGCAAAAATAGTTTCAAAAATCAGAACGACGGTGAGTGTTGGACGAAGTATGGGCAAAGTAATGTATTGGGTNCGTTTCCAGGCATTTGCTCCTTCGAGTTCTGCNGCTTCAAGAAGTGTTTTAGGGATCGTTTGTAAGCCCGCTAGAATTAGNAGTGTGGCCAGTGGGATGTTCTTCCAAGAGTAGGCGATAATAACCCAGATCATTGCGCTTGGCATTGTTGTCAACCAAGCAACATATTGATCGATGATACCCCCCATTTGAAATAGAGCGTTCATTACTCCAAAAGCTGGATGCAGCAACCACTTCCAAAGCAAAGCATTTACTACATCAGGAATAGCCCAAGGGATTAACAAAAGAGCTCTTAAAATGCCTCTGCCAGCGAAGTCTTGATTTAGTAGCAATGCNAGAAAGAAAGCCACAACAGTGATCACTGCAACCGCACTCACCGCAAAGATAAAGCTCGTTGCTAGGGAATCCCAAAACTTGTCATCTGTCAGNATTTTTTCATAATTCCGAAAGCCTGCAAACGGCCGTTTAGCTCGCTTGAGGTTGTAGCGATGAAAGCTGAGATAGATGGCGTATGCTAAGGGGACCAGAACAGTCACAGCAAGGATCAGCAGTGCTGGAGCACTGAAGATCAAAGCCAATCTTCCTTGCGGAATTTCAGAGGAGGGATTTTTAGTCATTGTAGATAGGGCATTCTGCTCGAATGCCCCCATTGCTGGTATCGAATCAAAGTAGAAATTGGAAAAATCAGTATTCCGATTTCAACTCATTCCAGTTCTCAGCCAACTCTTCGAGGATGGAATCAGCATCTCCACCATTAATAATTTCCTGAAAACCAGCCCAAGCTTCAATCTCCCAGTCTGAGAAATAGGGAACAAAGCGATAACCACGATTAATCGCGTACTTAGCTTGTTCTTGGAGCAGATCGGGATCAATCCAACCTGAAATGGAATTGCGTATGTCCTTATCTTTGTAAAGGGGGGCTGGAGAGAAGCCAAGACCAAACTCTAGGGCCCATCGTTTTGGAACATAATAGACACCTGTTGCGTCCTTACCGCCTAAGAACTTAACTAGTTCCCAGGCCTGAGCTTTGTCCGCCTCCGATGTGATCGAATACAGGCGTACGTAGCCAATAGTGCCGCTGGTGGCATCGGCAGAACCAGGAATCAGGGCGTTCATAATGTTGCCCGCTTCATTAGATTGCTCAGAGTCGTTGAGCACTTTCATCTCATAGTCAGTTACAAGACTAAACGCTGCGGTACCAGAGCGCATGAACTGATCGATTTCGCCGTCTCCTTGACTCATTGACGCTTGGTTAATGAGACCACTCTTGATACCGTCAGCAATCCAGGCTAAAGCTTTGCGGGCCCCACTGTTGGGTTCTTGAAAGACAGGTTCCAACTTGTCATTAAAGAAGCGCCCACCAAATCCTGCTGCAACAATTTCCAAAGTTCGCAAAATTGAATTTTCGTTTGCTGCCAGCCCGATCACAATGGGACTTGCCATAACACCCTTATCTTTCATGGTTTGAGCTTGTTTCATCAGCTCGTTCCACGTATTAGCCGGAGTGTTCAACCCTGCCTGTTTCATCAAACGGTCATTATAGACAAATACAGAATTTCCTGAGTAGTAGGGCAGTCCGTAAACTTCACCTTCAAAAGACATCTGATCAATGATCCCTTGAGGCAGATCTGACATGTATTCATCTACCTCTGGGAGGCCAGTCAGTGGAACAATCCAGCCAGCTGAAGCCCATTCAGCTAAGAAGCTATCGCGCACATAGACCACATCAAAGTTGGTTCCAGAGGCAAAACTCGAGACCATCTTGGTGTGATATTCGTTGCTTGGGAAGGGATTGAAGGTTGCGCTCAAGCCGGACTGGCTAGAGAAGCGCTCGAGATTTTCACGGACCACGTCAACTTGATAGGGCCAGCCAGTTAATTCTACATCGGTAGCTTGAGCAGACATGGGAGCTGCCCAACCGACCAAGGCAAGCGCAGCAATCGTCAACCATTTCTTCATCATGATCTTATCCTCGTAAAGAGTATGAAAACTTGGGGAGCAACTTCCCCCGAAAAGCTCACTTTCTTTGTAAATCAGGCTTTCATTGAAATGTATTTCTCTCCTTAGAGTCCCATTCACATTTCTGCAGCCAGCTGTCAGTGGAATTACAAAATAAATAATTTGGCTTTACCAAAATAGCTTACAGGATAGTGAGTGGAGGGAGGTATAACCAGAGAATTACTTGGTGTCAATCAAAAAACGGATTTCTTCGAAGTGATTGGCGTTTGTCAGAAAATGTCGCAAAATGGTTGTTGTCTTCATTAATCTTTAATCGACCGTCTTGAGGAAGTAAATAATGGAAGAGCAAATTCATTGGGAGCAATTAAGGTCTCCTCAATTGAAATCTCTGGCAGATGCAAATGCTATCGTAGTTGTTCCGGTTGGCTCGATGGAGCAACATGGACCACATCTCCCTGTCAAGGTAGACGCCTTACTAGCAACAGAGGTGGCCCGCCGGGCTGCGATGAAAGTTTGCACACATCAGCCAATATTGGTTACCCCGACTGTTTGGTGCGGTCTTGCCGAACATCATATGGATTTTTGTGGGACGCTAACCCTCGATTTTGAGACCTTTCATGCACTGTTGAAGAATCTTTGTCGCTCCATCAGTCATCATGGGTTTCAACGAATCTTCCTTCTCAATGGCCATGGTGGAAACATCGCTGCTCTGAACGTGATCTGTTCGGAGTTGGTGAAAGAGCTGGATGGTTTGAGAGTGGTTTCTGGAACCTATTGGACACTACCAGAAGTTGCTGAGAAATTTGCGGAGATCCTTGAAGTCCAGCAAAATGTGCGTCACGCTGGAGAAGCGGAAACTTCGATGATGCTGGCCTTGGAACCCGAGTTGGTAGATCAGGCCAGAATGTCTCAGGCTGACGGACCACCAGATACTCCCTTCTATGGATCTGGGGTTTCACGTTGGGTTTATTTCAAGGAGGTGTCAGCAAACGGTGTGATCGGGAATCCCTCTGTGGCAACTGTAGCCAAGGGAGAACTACTACTAGAAGTGGCTGCAGAAGGGATCGCAGGGATACTCCAGAATCCTGAATTATGGTGAGTGGCCAACAATCTATAAATAAATCTACAATGAATTTGCACATGCATTTAAATTTTTTCATTCGTTCACTTGGAGTTGTACTGATGATGAATCTGATTCTGTCAGCCTGCTCAGTAGTTGGGGTGCGGGCTTTGGAAGAACCAGCCTATCAAACGCGGATGCAGGAAGGCAGTTTTGAAATTCGTGAATATGCCTCCTACCTAGTGGCCGAGGTCTTCATGGAGGGAGAAGATTTTGACGAAGCATCGGGGGATGGCTTTCGAATTTTGGCAGATTATATCTTTGGCAATAATCTCTCACGATCTTCCTCCGTTCAAATCGCAGGAAAAGCCGAAGCAGCCAGTGAGAATATTGCAATGACGGCCCCTGTACAGATGGATCAGGGCAAAAAGCCGAATCAGTGGCGGATGGCCTTTAGTCTGCCTTCCAAGTGGAACTTGGAGTCGGCCCCTGTTCCCAATGATCAGCGAGTGAATTTGAGGAAGGTACCCCCTGAGCAAATGGTAGTCTTGCAGTTCAGTGGACGAATGGGAACCCAAGATCTAGAAGAGAGGGAGCAAGAGTTAAGGCAGTGGGCCATGAAGCAAGGAATCGCTGTGGTGGGTTCGATACGGACCGCTCGCTATGATCCACCGTGGACATTGCCATTTCTGCGAAAGAACGAGGTTCAATTAAAGGTCATGGATTGAAATCAAAGAGGTTGGAGAGTGGCCAGTTGCTTCGGATTCCTGTCAGCCTATCTCAACCGTTTTGGAGATAACTGAATGAGACAGACTTTCCTGATAATCGCGTTTTTACTGATGCCCATGATCGTGCAGCGGACTATGAATTGGATCGGCCTGAGGCAGATATTGAAGAGTTTNGTGCGAGTTGNATTAAGTCTGCTCTAATGAGCACAGGTTNTCTNAANGNCAGTGAATTAGCCAACCTGGAAGCTCCTTNCGCGTGTTACGCAGAAGTTCTGGNTTTTTTGTTTATCTGTGAAGACTTCTTGGCCAATACTGAAGGGATTATGAATACCNTGGTAGATCCTGTGATTGAAGTCTGCTCAACTCGTTTGAGCCTACCAANCAACGANTGAAGATCCGTCGAGTTTGATGTCGATTNGACNATTCGATTNCCAGCACGTTTTTCTCGTGTCTCTGCGATTGNGCGATATCTAGCAAATATCTGCATCNACTTTGGCAGCAGTTTGTGAGTTGGGTCCGAGGTAGAGTGCTGAAGATTGGCTTCGGAATAGAACTGAATCTTCCTTCTATTCTAAGAATGTTGTCGTGGTGTACGCGGTTGATGCGAATCCAAAGATGGCTCCGTAAAGCTTGCAACGGATTCAGGGAGTATCATTTCCTGGCCAGCATCGTATGCTCGCAGGCAAATCCTTACCAATGGAATATGAAAGATCTGACCTCGTAGTGAGTGCCTTCTCGCTCTGTGGTATTGCGAAGGTTCATCATGCAATGCAAGAGATCAGGNAGGTGATACGAACTGATGNGTGGCTCTGTTTTTGTAGCATAGGCTGCCANAGGATCACGGTGGCCACCGTGCAATCTCTCTTGAATCCGCTGCAGCAAGCACTGGGGCATGGCTGCCATCTGANNCGTCTGATNGATCAGATNATTTGTGTCCANTCGATCCNAGTGAGATCTATCCAAACCNNTCATTTGNAAGGNGGGTTCTTCGGGNAATNGNTTNTCTTTNTCAATAACANGCCTGAATACCAGACTAACTTCGATAAAACTGTCCTGTGTTGGCTGTCTACATTTCCCAAGGTTTTAGGCGGTCAGGCGATTGGTCTCCAGATATAAGCCGAGGGCNTCTCTTCCAGCAGTATGAGTGACCCATTCTGTAAAACCCTGCTGTTCCAAATCATTTAGTAATTCACTCCACTTGTTATGATCCCAAGTGAAGTTTCTGNGAAGCCAGTAATTCAACTCCTTCTTCGGAAATCTTTTCTTTGGTTTGAAATCCAATTTTTNTCTCCTTCAACAATTCAAGAAACAATGAAAAGTNNTGGCCAGTANTTTNNATTTATTTGNAATTTAAATGGTAATTTAGCAGAAAATNNGAGTAATTTTGAANCAATTTTTGACCAAAGTTCTGAAAGGTTTATCGAATAGTCAAAAAATTCATTTTCTACCCTAAGCCTGGCAGGCGATCTGNTTATGGNACTGAGNCAAGTTGTGCTGAACTGGGTGACAAAATTGNCATCNNTCAATCCTCATATCACTGCTATGAGTCANTTGGAAACTNGATCAAATGACGTTCNGGACTGGAAGTGCGTTTTCCAAGAAATTGACNANGTCTATCGCTTGGGTGCTGCGGGTGGAANTTCTATCATCAGGAGTAATCAGCGGCGTGTTCGAGGNGCCATGAGNAAAATCACGAGGAGCAATCCTTACTACACTCCAAGACAACCAGAGAACAAACCTNNCAGTNCCCACTNGGGCCGTGTTCTTGATCTGGCAGATTCATGTCCTTTGGCTAATCTGTCACGAGTGTTGTATCGAGTGGAGAGTCAACTCACCTGGGANTATNGCTATCAGNAAGTTCCNNGGGAACTAGCCAAAAGCNATGCNTACAGCAGGATGATGGGACCGCAGAGGCCGATTTAAGCTGAAGGATTGATTCTGGGCCTAGTGCTTTTTGTGCCGGGGACCACCTATCNCATGCATCGCCATGATCAGATTAAGGAGAGNTGTATTTCCTTGGCCAGGGCTNNGTANGAAAANNATAATGCTGTCTATGCTTCTGGCTCCTTTATCTTGAACTGTTCCACTCAGCATGATCGNAGCAAGTGGGTATTNGTGAATCCTGATTNTTGGCGTCTATGTCTGGATTGGGCCGACAGAATGCTTGTCAGCACTAGAGTTTTGGTTTTCTAAGTTGCCTNGGTGTCAGATCTGAACAATCGAGTTAGCTTCAATANTCTTCAACTGGCTAGTACTGTACGCTCCAGAAACCACCAACCCCCAACTACNGATACCACGAGGGAGCCAGGGACAATCACCCAGGGCCGGTACCATTGCTGATTTTTTCCCCAGAACCCAACGAGAACAAAAGCTACTACGATCACTGCAAGTTGTCCTAATTCTACGCCAATATTGAAAGCTAGCAATCCCTCGAGAAACGCATCACGTGGAAGGCCGATCTCAAAGAGAACACTCGCAAAGCCCANGCCGTGNAGCAGNCCAAAGGCGAAGACAACGGCAGCCCGCCACTTCTGCAGTTTCTGAGTGAAGAGATTTTCGATTCCNACATAAACAANGGAAGCGGCAATCAATGGCTCTACGATATTGGATGGCAACTGGACTATTCCATAAATACTTAGTCCAAGTGTGATGGAGTGGGCGATNGTAAATGCAGTGACCTGAGTCAGTAGAGGTTTCCAGTGTGTACTGAGCAGAAAGATGCCAATCACAAATANGATGTGATCCAAACCTTTGGGGACAATGTGCTCAAAGCCAATGATGATGTAATCCAGAAATTGCTCCCAGCGAGTCCGCTGGTCAACTCCTGCGAGAGAGATCGGCTCACTCGGATTACCATTCTGCAGCCAGAAGGAGACACCTTCCCCTTCTCCTTGAGATAATACCCGAATAACACTCGATCCGAAGGCNTCTTCCCATTGCCAAATAAAGNTCTCAGCACCGTAAGGGACCACTCCAGTCAAGACCAATTCAGAAATCCTAGCAAGCTCCAAATCTCCAATCTCTGGGATTGTGAGTTNTCCAATCTGTGGACTCTGCGCAATGTTATCNCCGAAGCGCAGGGTCACTCCCTCGAGAAACTCTGTTTCAAATGGTTGAAATGCTGAACGCAAGTCATTTGGAGTCAGCCCTCGCAGGGTGTTGTAGCGCTCCGCATTTGGAGAGTCATCAGTGTCTTCATGTTCGGCCCCGATACCGGAAAGAATTGCTTCTAAGTTCAGACTGACCGTGATGGAATAGTCACCGTTGGGCTGCATTGCAAAGGTCGCGATTGCTGGGCGAATTTCATGGGCTATCAGTAAGCTTGGGAGGAGTGCCAAACAAGCTGAGGCTATCAAAAGAAGGAATGCTTGCTTTATCCGCTGAGGGCTTTCTCGAAACACCCAACTACTTTTAATTTCGTCTAAAAAACCGAGGAAATTCATGAAAATTCTCCAACTAGTGTGCTTGGGCTTATTCGCAGCCTTGATAGTGTCAAATTCCCTCCAAGCTCATGAGTTTTGGATGGAACCAGAAAATCACTCAGTATCTGTGGGCGATACCCTGAAGATTAAACTAAGAGTCGGCCAGCATCTCAAGGGCAACCAACAGCCCTATATTAAATCCTGGTTTGAAGAGTTTCAAATTCTGGATAAAGAAGGAATACGTCATGTGAGTGGGATGCAGGGAGACATGCCAGCTTTTGCAATGAAGGTGCGTACTCCCGGGTTACAAGTTGTAAATTACGTTTCGAGCACAGATGACATGCGTTACCACTCAAAAGAACAGTTTGAGCGATTCGTAGAATATGAAGGTCTGACAGGTGTGTTGGAACGTCACCAGGAACGTGGTCTACCCGATCTAGGTTTTCAAGAAGACTATGTGCGATGTGCTAAGGCTTTAGCTGTGGGTGGTAGTGCTGAAGGACAGGATCTTCTGGTGGGGATGCCCTTGGAACTGTTGGCGGAAGAAAACCCTTACTTGACAAAGAGCACCAACCTGCCCGTGCGATTGTTCTGGCAGGGTGAGCCAGTTCCCGACATTCAGATTCGTATCTTTCATAGGGGTGTTGAAAATGAGGAGAAAACGGTCAGAACGGATGCTGAAGGACGAGCCCAGATTCCGCTCACTGCAACTGGCTTTTTCTTACTGAACGCGGTGCACATGTTGGAGGTAGAACAGGATAACGGTGCTGTTTGGAAAAGCTATTGGGCTTCGTTGAGTTTCACTTATCAATGAGCAGTGTTTTGAGTTTCGACGCACAGCGGCATCAAGAAAAGATTCAACTGGTTTAAGAGTACATCGCTCAATACAAAGCTGAAATAGCTCTACTTCGATGGAGAGAACACTACTATTTTCAAACACCTGTGGGTTGGATGAATGATACCCACGGTTTGATTCACTTCAGGGAAATTTTCATCTGTTTTGACAACACAATCCCTTCAGTGGGAAGTTGGGTGCGATGCACTGGGGACATCCAATTTGTGCAGACTTGGTGCATTGGGAGGACCAAGCTGAAGCGCGGGCACTGAGTGAAGATTACAATGGCTGGAACGGCACCCTACTGATATTAAAGTAGGGGCGTCTTCACGGGATCCACGATTGAACATCAGGATGAAGTGATTTTCTTCTACACTGGGTGTGCGAAAGACCGATAGGTACAGTTTATATCTAGTTCGGCAGATGGTTTGACATTCAATAAATCCAATGATTTGAAGAGGACTGCGAATACTTGAAGCCTAATTGCAGAATACTCTACCTTGCTTCCTTGTAAGCAATTCGGGCTGGATATGCGATTATCCTCTCTTTGCCTTTGANCTCCACTANCCNGTNTTTNCATNCTGAAGATTNCCTCTTAAATCACATATCAAACTCAGGAGAANAGCTGAATTGATTCTAAGATCGTGGTANGGTATTNANCACGTATTATATTNCTGCTNTAAAATCTACCTCCATCAATNGAATTGCCCGATATAGATTTCGGTAGCAAGTGATTACTTGAGCATTTGGATGTCNNTTTCATTCCCACTAGGTCNCGGAGATTAAAATGGNAAACTANCGAATGATNGTGCTTGTGGCTCTCTTTGGCTTCCTCTCANATCAGGGANTTTCAATGGANTACAGCATGACCAAGAGACTCGCTGAAGATAGGGAGTGTCGGAGTTGCAACCTGGAAGGTGGAAATTTGGCGGGGGTCCAGTTCATCAATTTTGATCTGAGCAATGCCAACTTGGCAAACGCTCACTTAGAAGGTTCGAATTGGAACAATAGCAATCTGGCAGGGGNCAACTTGCAAGGGGCTCATTTGTTTTCAGCGAGCATGGAAGGTTGCAATCTGGAGAACGCAAACCTATCAGGAGTCGATCTGCAAGGAGCCGATTTGTCCCACAGTTATTTGCCAGGAGCCAATCTTTCGGGGTCAGATCTCTCCAATGCGAATTTTTCAGGGGCAACCCTCAGGGATGCTGATCTTAGTANTGCAATCCTCNAGGGAANCCTACTGAAAGAAGCAGATCTTTCTGGGGCCAATCTTTCTGGNGCCAANCTGACAGATGCTGATTTGNCGAAGGCCAACCTCTCTCCAGCGACTCTTTNGGGAGCAACGCTAACAAGAACAAATCTCTCAGACACGAATTTGGTAAAGGCGAACTTTGAAGAAGCAAANCTCTTCCATACTAATATGACTGGNGCGATCGTCACAAATGGTCGCTACATTATTCCAGAGNTGCGAGCTGCGAAATTATGCTATTCGATCTTGCCGAATGTCCGAAGGTCTTTNAGGGATTGCTGGACAATGGATACCCGTTGAAGGGAAGTAGATTGTGTGAGGTGATGCTTGCTTTNAGCGGGAATGGACTGTTATCAGAGTCGAAAGAAAGCTGGCAGAAGATTGAAACTCTCCTGCNACAAAACGAGANAAATAGGGANCGATCAATCAGGACTTCTGTCCCAGNAGGGCTACCACAAAGNCCATACTCNACACGCCAGCGGAGGCAAGTCCCAGTACGAACCCAGTACCTTCCGAGATGANTCCTGCTATAATCAAGAAAAGGATGACTAAAAGAATACTGACCTTGATGAATCCATGAAAGAGGTTTTTGAGAGCACTCATAAAAATCTCCTTTAGCACTCATAATTTCTAATTCGTCAGTGACCGTNGCACCGACCGTCTACTTNATGCCTTATCAAAAGATATTTTGAATTCAGAGGANAGTAGGGANAGGAAAATGTTAAAGAAGAGTGATGAATTAAAATCTAATTCACAATGTCAGTTNTCTAGATGATAACTAAATCTTCTGATAAATATCTTTTCAAGGTTGTTGAAGCATTTTACCTAGATTTANTCTTGATCGCGATTTCTACCTCCAGAGAAGAAGATTGAAGCATCGATTTATTTGCAAAAGTAGNAAAAGTTCTGAAACAGGAAAGTGTGCTACATGATAACCAATCATCCTCCAGCGGTAGTTCAANTACCAATGCTTGTTGGGNGATTTGGTAAATACGTTAAAGTGATGAGTTTACTGNGGGAGCTTGCGAAAGAAGCTCGTTTGAAGTTTGGAGGCTATATGCGAAGGAAAAACTCGAATTAGTGGAGATAACACCTAAATTAGTTGACTAAGAATCAATCTCTGCATTGCTCAACTATTTGCTGAAATTATCCAGATTCAACCGAGCCTCCTCGTTCAAACCCTGAATGTTCAAATCAATTTGTGAACCGATTTCTGCAAGACCATTGTTTTGGGCTCTTTCAGGANGAAGCTGCTGAATCACGCCTCCTTGTTGTAGGAACTTAGTCACTTGATCTTCAATCTGTTCACGAGTTGGNCGNTTACTCTCAGCTTTACGAGATTGTNTNGGGAGAACCCTNNCAGNAAAGTGAGTCATGATTATTACTGTTCAAAAAGTAAATTNGATTGAGAGGAGTGCTGTTGATNTTGTTTCAAGTTGAGAATGAGTTTAATGATGTTTCAGAGTTTATTTGATCAACNGAAGAGGGCTGAGCAATAAACGACGAATTCCTAAGATCAAATGAAACAAAGGTGGATTGTANGTGGCCAGCCAGAATAACAAGCAGATCTGAGGTTCCTCCTTTCGGTGACCTAGACATCGTAGCAACAAATCAAACAANTCTGGNGAAAGGCGACCTGCCGAGAAGATCAAATGAACCTTGATGTTTTCCCAATCACGAAATCGAAAAGACATCGNGTGGGTTTCGGNTTTTTTGNTTGGATTCAACGGCTGAGAAANTGACATCGTGCTCTCCTTTTCAATGCTGAGAGAGATTCTACTGTCAGAGTTTCTCACGCCACTTTTGCTAGATGAGAAAGNACGTTTTTTTGCGGCGGNAAGAAACCTGATACGGCAATNAATTCATTGGCATCCCGCCATTTACACTTGGAACTATCTGGTTCCTAATTTTTGTAAGTCGGACTGGAAGAGAAGCTGGATCCNCCAATGGAAGCAAATTCAGNATTCGCNNCCCTCTGGNCGAATTGGTTCTTCATAACGTCTCCCNANNTAGTCNGTACAATCCAAAACAAGATTTACTCGTAAACCTGGTTNGGGNTNAAGCAATTCCTGNAATCTTTGTAGAAGTGCNTCTATCTCCTTTTCAGATGCTTCNCCCTGAATACTGAATTGATANTGATTGTCAGCTNTTNTGTATNGGACAACCATGGGGCGACTGNAAGGAGAAACAATTAATTTTGATTGAAGTGGATCAACAAAATATTAGTTTGCCCCAAAATCTTTTGCCAGCAAAGATTGAGAGTATTTTGAGTGAATTTAGAGCAAGTAGCTNAATATATANGAAAATTTNTANNAAAAAGATTGNACTATTTCAGATTCAAAGTTTCNTTGCAGATTGGATGGAATAGNGGGAATGATGAGATTNTAGTCGGANCTGAAGGCATTAAGTCTCTNATGAATTACGACCTTCCTGTTGAGACTTCTCGTANATTTCTCCAAGTAACTCTGAAAGTTGTTGTTGGTGGGGATCATCCTTGGGAAGTTGAGCCTGGAGAAATTCAACNGTTTGGGCAACTTTACGCCAGCGAGGCCTTTTAGGCATAGAGGANGCTGAGAGGTACTGTCTAATTCCGGGTGATCGCCAGACCCCNTTGGTCTTATCNAGGTANGCTCCCCANAGTTTNGATTCCTGAGCCAAAGAAATTTGATCCTTTCCTTGGCAATCCTCCCAGCAATGAACTACTACCTCCATNGTCTGAGCGAGCAGGTCTCTCATGGATTTACTTTTTTCATGAATAGCCTGCGAAGTTGAATGGCGCAATTGAGCGAGTTCCAGCTGTGAAGAAATTCTTGCTTTCAATTCTGCTTTCTGAATTGGCTTTGNNAGNTAGTCGTTTGCACCGGCTTCGAAAGCCTGGGTAAGCTCCTCGGTCCGAGTCAGTGCAGTCAGGAAGAGAATNGGCAAATCCTCTTTTGCAAATTGTTGGCGAAGAATTGTGCAAAGTTCAATNCCGTCCATTCCATCCATCATTANGTCNAGTAATACNAAATCAAAGCCTGTGGTTTGATTCATCAACTCAAGAGCTTCCTGACCAGAACTACAACAGGTAAAGGTCCATTCAGTCTCTGTGAGCATACCTGTCAAGATATGCANGTTCACNGGATCATCATCGATAATCAAAATGGAAATACTCCCTCTAGATTTTAAATCAGATAAGACGGCAGATGGAAAAGATATTTGGTTACCAGATTTTTCATTTGCCCCATCTTCTGTCAAAGGGATTTGAGAGGGTTGCGCTAGTGGTAGAGAGAACCAGAAACATGCNCCACCCAGAGGGGAAGGCTCTACTCCNATTTGGCCNCCATGCTCCTCAATGATNTCCTTGGAGATCGCCAAACCCAGTCCNATACCTTCNGTCACAGCGGAGTTTTGTTGTTCGAAGGCTTCAAAGATAATTTTACGATCACCATCATCGACTCCAGGCCCTGAATCATGAATTTCGGTCCGTAAACNCTCATCATCTGTTGCAGATCGAATTTGAATTCGTCCTTGTGAAGTAAACTTACATGCATTGTAAAGGAGATTCAGGAAAACCTGCTCTATCCTTGATGGGTCGGCGTGAACAGGAAGAACGAATTCAGATACCTGGTTTTCAATGCGGAGTTTTTTGGCAGAAAACTGTACGTTGATCAGGTCAACAGCCGAGCGCACAAGCGGCTGCAGGTAGCATAGCTCTGGATTCAGATTTAATCGGTGCTCTCGTAATGCAGTGAGNTCCAAGAGGTTATTGATGAGTAAATTCAGGCGTCTTCCGCTTTGGATTATCAAATGGAGTGTCTCAGACATCTGCTGCATTCCTCGCTGACGAGCTTCTGTGAGCAGATTTTCTGTGAGCCCCATGATGCCATGCAATGGTGTTTTCAACTCATGGGAGGTGTTCGCCAGAAACTGATTTTTGAAGTGTTCAGTCGCCTGCATTTGTTTTAATAATAGCTCTTGAGCCCTTTGGCGTTCCTTAACGTTCTGAGGAACGCGAAATGCCAATGCAATTGAAAACAACAGTGACTCTGAAAAAGCGCCCAACTCCATGACAAAAAAGATAGAAGTCGGAAACTCCAAAAGTCCCATGGCATTTTGGGTTCCTATCAATGTTGATAAGCATAGCATTCCCCAGCCTAAGGAATAGAAAAGAGCATTCTTATCTCCAGTTCTCCAAGCCTTGTAAGGGATCAGTAGAAATAGGGTGGAAGTTGCTGAGATGGTCATAAACACTCGAAATGCTTGATTTGGCTCTAGCCAAGCTACTAGGAATGAGATTCCAAGTATGCAGAAGACAGCTGATCTGATGATCTTGTGCGAAATCGGGTGTTTATCTTTTAGATCCAGGACTTTTGAAAAAAAGAGTAAAATGGTAACGATTGTCAATCCAACAACATAGATTCGTACCCAGTTGAACCAATCGAGGCTTGGAAATTCAGTGATCCACCATCCTTTGGTGAGCATTCGGTGGAAGATGAAAAAAAGTAGATGCAAACCGTAGAATAAATAGGTCCTATCTCGAAGAAAAAAGAAGAACAAAAGGCTGAAAAATGCATTACAGCTGATGAACCCCCAACTGATGCTCAGCAGATTGTATTTATCAGTAAAATGCTGTCTCAGGGCCGCTGGTTTCCAGAGCGAAATTTCTGCTCGCAGAATTAGATTTGGTTCAATACGCAAGTAGTATTCTGTTTGCTGATCAGCATCTACCGATAATGAAGTGTTCTGAAGATCCCAGGTTGTTGCTCCTTCCTCGACAAGTTGTTGGGCTGATTTCTTGAAAACCAAGAAACTCTCTCCAGTTGTCTTCAAACCGTAGAGTTCAAGGGATCCATAGATGTTATCAATACTGAATATTAGGTGAATAGAATTGGCGGTAGGGTTAACGACACTGTAACGCAACCAATAAACTGATTTAGTATTTCCCTGATTAAAAACGTTTTCTCCGTTGGGTTGAAAGCGCCTCTTATTCTCTGAACTAAGCACTTGTTTCAATTCCATCAATCCTGAGGGATCTTCAAGAAACTCCAATTCGGAACGAAGATAGGCTGACTCAAACTCAGCATTGAGTTCGACGGGCGACTTTGCCCAGCTGGGAGTGCCTGAGAGAATATTCCCTATCAGGATCNGAATCAAAATTCTGAGAGAGTGCCTTGAAATCATGTTGCACCAAGAGAAATCAATTTGGTTTATTTTTGAAAGAGAGAAACATAGGTTCTTAAAACGAATTTAAAAAGATATTTTTAGAATTACGCTTTTAAATTTTTATTAAATTTATCAATAATTTAATTTGAATTTACTCAATTTGTTCTCANACTGTGCTGGCAAAAAAAAATAACAAGGGACTAGCTCACTGACCCATAAGTAAAGGATCTGGAACTTCTTGGAAACAAATNTTATAATATGTGGATTGGAAACCCTATCCGTGGGACCAAGGTAATCTTCATGATCATCTTGCTCAAACGGACAGTGTTTCACTCTTTACTGATGCTCACGTCCAGAGGATTTTCTACTGGTATCACTGGGTGATGAGGGCCGCCTTCATCTGCATAGTTCTAAAATGATTTCAGGTGAGAGCCTCATATTAGCCCAATCTTCTCATCTGGAGACACAGTCAGGTTTTAAAGTCACTTTTCCTGACAGTGCCAACAACACCTGCAAAATCCCTCCACGCTTGTACCGCAAACCTGCCCTCTCGCTAATCTTGACAAAGAACTGGCATAATTGACTCAAATCGTCCATGAAATGATCCGTTCTTGTGTATGTCATAACAGTCACATCAGCCTCGCTACGTCATTCAGTTGTTTGGCAAGTCCACAAAAGTTCTCTAATTTTACTGAAGACTTTTCTTTAATTCTAAAACGATGTCATCGGTATCCTTAAAACAAGCTCAGCAATTTCTACGAAGCCATCTTTCTGCTGAGCCACAACAGCTTACATTGATCGGTGAGGGCGCTTGGTCTCGCTGTTTCGGATACCTTGTTGAAGACAGGGAATATGCGATCCGCTTTGGGCGTTACATTGAAGATTTTCAAAAAGATTGCTGGGCGGCTAGGTTTAGTTCAGCTGAACTCCCCATTCCTGAGGTCTTTGAGGTTGGGGAGATACAGGATGGCTACTTTGCTATCTCTCGTAGAGCACATGGAATTCCGCTTGAGCAAGTAGCCATTGAGGTTTGGCAAGGCATCATTCCGGATTTGGTCAGTGTGCTGGAGGCTTTACGGACTGTAGATCCCACAGAGGGTTCTGGAGTGGGGCATTGGGACAAAGATGGGACCGCTGAATTTGATACTTGGAGAGAGTATCTGCTTGATGTTGAAGGAGACAAGCCAACCCAACGCACTCATGGTTGGCGTCGTAAACTTGAACAAAATTATCCTTCAGGAATGGTTGCTTTTGAGCGAGGCTTGAATAATTTGAAGGAATTTGCCTTAGCGAATGTCCCTCGTTCTTTGCTACATTGCGATTTGATGAATCGAAATGCCCTAGTTAGTGACGGACACATCAACGCAGTCTTTGATTGGGGATGTGGACGTTTTGGAGACCACCTTTACGATTTGGCCTGGTTTGAATTCTGGGCGCCCTGGCACACAAATCTGGATGTCCCCCTTTTTCGAAAGGCTTTGGAAGATCGATGGTCTCAAATTGGCGATACACCAAAAAACCTAACAGAAAGACTAAACGCTTGCTATCTGCACATTGGTTTGGATCATATTGCATACAATGCACATACAGAGAATTGGCGGGTCTTGCAGGAGACAGCAGATCGGATGCGAGAACTCGTCAACTTGCCCATTCAATGAGGCTTTTTAGAGAGAATGGTAGATAGCTCATCTTAGAAAATTGAGACTATGAACATGCTCCCAATGAAAATGAATTTTATAGATTTCACTTTTATTTGTGACTGCTGATGAGCACACCTATAACTGCTGAAAATCCTTCAGAACAAACTGCAGAAGATATTTGGAATTTTGCCATTGGCTCCAACATGCATCCTAACAAGATGAGTGGACGAGCCAATCTGGTAATCAAGGAGAGCTTCCCAGCCAAACTCAAAGGTTGGCGTCTTGCTTTCAATTTGAGGGGAATCTCTTGGTTGGAACCATCGATGGCAGGTGTCGAACCCGATCCTGGGGAAACAGTGCACGGAGTGCTGGTGCGCCTGAGTCCTGAAGATTTCGCAAAGCTTGTGCAAAGTGAAGGAGGAGACCAAAGTTATGCTAGAGAGGCTGTGGAAGTAAAAACCTATTGTGGAAAGGTTCAAAAAGCTGTTGTATTTAGAGCATTAGAGGCCAGAAAACTACCCCAGGACCGCCCACCTACCCTGCGCTATCTTGAATTGATTCGAACAGGTGCCCGGCTGAATGGTCTTGATCCAGAATATATTGAGAAGCTTGATGCCATCCCCCATTATCAAAAAGGGCTAATCACGAACCTGATTTCCAAGCTCCTGTTCGACATGGCGATGTGCTTTGGTTGTCTTGGAGTGCCTAAACTGATGGTTTTCCTTTTCGTGTCTCTGCGCTGGGTTGATGAAAGTGGACTGCCTAGTCTTGCCAAGGGCTTACTGTATGCTCTTTTGTTGACGCCCACTTTGAGTATTGCCTCCATTCTACGCATTCGTCACCTCTTTCCAAAAGCAGCCAAGCAAGTATAGAATATTTTGCGTTTTGTGTTTCGTATTAAGGTATTTTTAATATAAATTATTTAAGTTATCTAAATAAAATACATAGGCGTGGCTAGTAGGAAAATTAACTATTTTCTTTGGAACAAGAAAAGCCCACTGGTAGCAATAATCAATGAGCCTAGAATCGTGTTTAATGAAGGCGTTTCGCCTAAAATTAGATAGGCGCTGAATGACCCGAAAATGATGATGGAATAGCGCACGGGAGAAGTAACTGAAATTGGAGCCAAGCGAATGGTTAGTACGGCCATCAAGTAGCCTACTGTCAACATGCAGGCTGAACCTATCAAATAAGGGATTGCATTGAAATTCAGCGATGTTTCCCAAAAAAAAGTGAGCATGCCACCTGCCAGAGTTGTCATCAAAGATGTCACCAAGACGACTTCTATTCCTCGATAATGAGGTCCCATCCGTTTAGTGAGCAACTCACGCACAACAAGCAGAAACGTGGCTATTAGAGGCAAGAGATAGGTAATCTGAAAGCCAAGATCATTTGGCCACATCACGACCAAGACACCACAAAATCCTAGCAAAACAGCTAGCCAACTCTTCCAATGGACCTGCTCCCTGAGCATTAAAGCGCCAGAGACAGTGATCATCAGTGGTGCTGAGAGCATGATTGTGTAGACATCGGAGAGAGGCAGCAGGAGTATCGAGGAAAAGAATGCTCCGGTGAGCAGTACTTCAACACACCCTCGGAGATGCATGTCATTGGGCGTAAACAAGTTCTTTAAACTGAAATGTCCTTGGCCGATCAACCAACCAATTGTCATCGTACAGACTAGCANTCCTCGCAGGAACAGAAGAAGAAAAATACTTTGCTGGTCACCGTGTAACCCAACACTGTACTTCATAAGCGCATCATTAATCGAAAAACATAATTGGCCCAGCAGCATCGCTNGGATTCCAGAGAGATAGGACGGGGTTGNCCCGGCAGGGTCCATATTTGTTTTCAATAAAGGAGGCGAGTTATTCTTAAAATTTGGGGGGTGTGGAAGTGCTGGGAATAGAAGGATAATAAATAAATATTTTCAATTACTTAAAAAAGTTTTNATCTGGAAAGCAATCAAATAATTGNNATGCAACCCTCCAGCTTTTTNCCTGCNGAGGCAATCTGGCTCCTCATCGAAGTGGAGAANAANTTGCCTTCTACACAGATCATTTTCAAANTTCTGCAGCGAGCCATGAATTGGATCAGCAATTTACNAACATCGTCTCTCAGTTGACATCNCACCATTCCGATCTCACTCACACCATCTGGGAGACTGGGNAGCAATGCTTGGACTCCGTCTGTTCCAATACCNGGATTGTANCTGACACTGAAAGAATTTAGTGGTAAGTCATTTTGTTCCNGAATCGTNGTGAAAGCATTTGCCAATACCAGTGCATNAGAACTATCTAAGTTAGCACTGCGAAGATGCAAATTAAACGATTNAACAGAANTAGATCGCTTCCCAAGTTGCTCTGCCGCAGAGAGACAAACAGGCTTGTGGATTCGATGAAGCGCCTCAATCANAGGTTGCAGCGGACTTTTGAGAATATTTTGTAGCCCATCGGCTGAGACCCTCTGCTGTGATGATAAGGCATAGACTCCNATCAAAAGTCCCAAGGACTGAAACAGCCTTCGTCGAATAAGTTTTATGTCCCTCCTTCGTTTTGATCAAACTCAAGGTCTACAAGAATTAAGAATCTAGGACTGGCAATTTTTTTAACAACTTTTGATTGCGGTTTTGCCATCGGGCATGACGGTGTTGCAGAATCGGGCTCCATACAGATTTGCTCCATATAGATCTGCATCGTAAAGATTTGTCGCATAAAGATTGGCCCGACTGAGATTAGCACCAACGAGATTGGCGTCACTAAGATCAGCAAACATAAGTGCTGCTCCTCGTAGATTGGCTCCTTGCAAGTTCGCATTGCTAAGGTCAGCACCCCGCAGATTCAAGCCAATCAGATTGGCCTGTGAAAGATCACAATCGGAACAATGATTGGTTCTCAGGAGCTGATCCAAATCTTCACGGTCATAGGCGTAGATTTGGAATGAGCACACCCATAAAAGAAGGATTACATAGCTAAGGTTTCGAAAAAAACTGGCCCTCATTGCTTTCTCCAATCACTGTAGTTCCACATTGTTAAACTTTTATTATTAATGATTAAAAAGCATTCTACAATTTTTCGCAGAATCCAATATTTTTTCCAAAATTTTTGAAAATGCTCATCATGAGGTTTTTCCTAGAGTCAAAAAATTAGAACAGCTGAGCCCGTGGGCATGCTCAAGTGAAAGCATAGGAAAGCTTTGCCTTGAGTGATTTTGATTTCTAGAAGGGTACCCAATTTATGAAGAATATTCTCTGCGCCGGAGGGTTTGTAGTGGGTAATGTTCAGATGATCCAACTGCACTGAGCTTGGAGTGAGACGATGGGTTGGATTTTTTCATTTGGCCATTTAATCAGCACGGGCAAGAACCTCCCTCCCTTCTGCTATGTTACCACCTTTGGGAACAGTAATCTTCCATTCCAAGCCACCATAGGACATGGTGATCAATTCTCCTGGCTCGTAAATGCAACTCATTGTGGCTTGGTCAATATCTTCAATTTGAAGCACCCAACATAGTGGATAAATTCCTCAAGTGAGCTGGAGTTTTGTTTTGGGGTCATCCATCAAAACCATCTTGTCCTTTACCGAAGGAGCCGATTGTGTGTGGTTATGACAGGATGTTTTCCACCAACATCAAAGGGCACTCCGAAATTCTACTCCAAAGCTTGGTTTGTGGAACTTAAATCTCTTGCACCAAGTTACAAATGATCAATTTGTGAAATCATGATTTTCAGGGAACTTTGCAACTAAAGCACGTGTCGATTTGGCTTACTTCCGCTTGAATTCTACGTCAAGAACTTTTTCGTAGATCTTGATGATCGCACTCTTGGGCTCATCTCCTAGCCCCTCAGCGATTGTATTCTGGTAGCTACATATCATTGCATTCATCAGCGGTGTTAGGGCCTGCTTTTCGGTTGCTACTTTCTGCATGTTCAGAATGTCTTTGTAAGCTCCAGCTAACGGGAAATCTCCATCGAATTTCCTAGCCAGCATCCGAGGAATAAAGTGATCTCCTGCAAAACTTCGAGAACTCGCCGATGTGACCACCTGTTCCAGGGCATCAACCGAAATTCCTCCTACCACAGCCAGGGGTAGGATCTCGCACAGAGCAACAATATTGATGTTGTATATGATATTGTTTACAGCTTTCATTAACTGTCCAGAACCTACTTCCCCACAATAGACAATGTTATTTCCAAGTAATGCGAGTAGCGGAGACACTTGCTCAAATAGCGTTTGTGATCCGCCAAACATTAGTGTCAGTTTTCCTTCACGGGCTCGTGCAGGTAATCCTGATACCGGGCAATCTGCGTATTGGATTCCTTTGAGGGCAAGTTCATCATGGAACTGAAGGGCCTCACTTCGTTCGAGGGTCGAAGTGTCGATGATAGAAAGCTTCGTAGGGGAGTTGTCCACCAATCCATTTGGTCCGAAAAGAACTTCACCAACTTCTTTGGCGGATGGTAAGCACAGGAAAACAAGAGAGCAGGCTGGCACAATTTCATTGAGATTTTTGCAGCAAATAGCTTTGGTATCAGCAAATCTTGCCATTGCAGAAGGAGACTGATCATAAACATAGAGAGCCCATCCAGCAGTGGTGAGATTGGATGCCATCCCACCGCCCATCTGCCCAAGTCCTACAAAGCCAATCTTCGGATGAGTCACTGCAAACCCTTATACTTAGAAGGTTAATTGGGACGGATGAGGTGGAAGCAAATTAAAAAATACTTGCTGTCAGATCAGCCAGCTCACTAGTCATTGATCAATACATAGCGTCCAAGTGCCTTACCCTCGCGTAGCTCCTGAATTGCCTGAGGGGCCTCTCTTAAAGGTCTTCTCACCATTGGCACAGGTTTCACCTTCCCTTCCCGAAATAGCTGTAGTAGCTCTACAAGATCTTGTTGAGTCCCTACGAAGGATCCTAAGATGTTGTTCACCTTGAGAGGAAACAAGGAAGTAGAGAGTTGCGCAGCCCCTCCGTACAAGCCTACCAACACCAAACTGGCTCCTTTGGCCATGACACCAAAGGCAAACTCCACGGTTGCAGGGGCTCCTACAAAATCGATGGCTGCATTCGGTCCACCATTGGTAAGCGAAATCAACTCTTCTCGTGCAGAGGTTTCAGAGTTGTCCAGAACAACATCGGCACCAGCTTCAAGCGCTGCCGCTCGTTTGGCTGGATCAATCTCTGCCACAATGATCTTGGCCTTGACTACTGCCTTAGCCATTCCAATTCCAGCAAGACCAACTCCGCCGGCACCGACAATCAAGAGGAATTCATCTGAACGAAGATGTCTTACTTTCTTCAAGGCGCTGTAGGCCGTGATTCCGGAGCAAGTTGCCGTAGCTGCAACTGCTTCGTCGACACCGTCATACGGAACTAGGTACTTTGGATGAGGCACGATGAGGTATTCCGCATAACCACCATTCCTGCGGGTGCCAATGGTGATGGGGTTCATACAGATCAGTTCCTGGTCCCGTTTACAGACATCACATTGACCACATCCAATCCACGGATAAGCAATCCGTTTCTCACCGACGGAGACTCCAGTTGCTACCGGTCCTAACCCAGCGACTTCCCCAAGTGGCTCATGTCCCAGGGTGAAGGGTAACTTTAGTCCACGATCTTCCATGATCACTTTTTTTCCACCACCCAGGTCAAAGAATCCATCCCAGATGTGAATATCTGAGTGGCAAACCCCACAAGCGGTTACCTTCAGCAGTACCTCGGTACCCTTGGGTTTGGGAATCTCCACTTCTCTTTCTTCAAGGGGCTGACCCCATTGGGTGATTTGGTAGGCTTTCATTAACTATCTCTAGTAGATGATGTGGAAACTTCCTTGATTCCTTGAGCCTTGATCTCAGGCTACTGATGTTATGTTAAGGAGCACTGAATTTAGTCTGTTAAATTCATCAAGAAAGTTCAGAAGCCAAGTCACTTATGGAACAAGAACTTCACTAGGGATTGGCAAAAATTCCGGCAGCAGCCTCGACTCCAACGGTCTGCCAGTCAGCCTGCAGGGAAGGCAAATATGCCGAAAGTGGCCAGTCTTGGAGTTTCGCATGGAATCAGTTCTGAATCCCCCAACTCCCACTACTCGTTGAATACCAGCACAGTCACAGTGGCGAAGATCAACATGAAGAGATGATCCAGAAGGTGCCCAACGTTGGGAAAGAAGAAATGCTTAAGGTCTTCATAGTTGATGAATCAGGTGAAACTTATATTGGTAGCTGCTTTCTTACAAAGACAGGTTAATCCCGTAGCAATGCGAAATACAGTTAGTTCATTTGTTCAAAAAAAGCATTAGACATTTTGCGACAGAAAATAGTAGAGAAGCAGTTTACATGGTTCTTTAAACTCTGATTTAGGGAAGTCCAGATTTGGATAAAAATTATGATCAAGCTAGTGCCTTTGATTTGACAAAGTGAGCTGGACGAAAAGCCTTGGCTGAAATTCAGTTAAACCCATCTCTGCTGAATCACGATTTTTGGGTAGATCAGAGATATAAAGTCAAGAAAATGGCTGGATTTACAAATGCTCTGTAGGTTTTTATATGCTCAAGATATGCTTGAATTGTTTGGTATTTGAGCAGTAAACCATCATCATGCGCATCCAGAGAGGTTCCTATGCTAGAAACTGCCATTGCATTTGTGACGGAGTACGCAATTTCCGTAGTGGTTGGCGTGATCATTATCGCCTTCTTCATCGCGAAGGTCCGAGTCCGCAAGAGCGAGTATCATCAGGGACGGTTAGAATAATTTCTATAAAGAGGAACACTATGCGGAAAAAAGAAGACCGAAGAGTTGAAGACCTGCCAGTGGAGGAAGAACGTCGACTAATGGAACGCAGGTCTCCAGAAAATAGAAAGAAACCGCGCTTTAAGCGCAAGGGCAAGGGACCAGACCGTCGTGTTCAGAAAGTGCCCGTGGAAGTTGATCGACGTGCGGGATTCCGCAGACACTGCGAGGCAGAACCCACAAAGCCATTGGCAGAGTCAACAATTGAAATGAAGTCTCTAGAGTACCCGAATCTGAAAAAGTGAATGGATAGAAAATTTGGCTGGTACTATGAACCTCCCGAGTGGTCCGACACTCCGGAACGGTTGTCTGTAGTGACGGGCTTCAAAACGGATTTCTGGCAATCTACTTTCTATGGATTTCAGCGGGACAACGGTCATTTTTACCATACGGAAGTGAGGAAGGATTTCTCGGCAGAAGTTGTGATCGATGGTTATTACGAGGAGTTATATGATCAAGCTGGCTTAATGCTGGGTGTGGATGCTCTGAATTGGATTAAGACGGGGATTCACCGACGATATCCCGTACTTCAGCACTGTGCTGGGGCTTCCCTGTACCCATGAGACGTTATGTCAACCCATTCGTGAGAAGCCGAGCCCTCAACTGCGTCAACCACTACATCAGTTTCGTTGGAGGCCCCTTTTTGAATTTCTAGATTGAAACCAGGCCAGGCCGTATTGAGTTTTGATAAAATGCCTTCTTTAAAAGCATCAAAACCGATGTAGACGCACGACAAGGCATGATTCCCATTAGCAGTGATTTTGCACTCCGGATGATAGGTTACTGCCTAACGCTTCCATGCCTACTTGTACATAGGAGGCATAACCCCCTAAGACAATTTTCCCAGCCATCATCTTTCAATTTCTGATTGGAAAATAAGCGTTTGTTTTTTTTCATTGATTTGGCGCCTGATATGCGGAAACCACTTTGTTTGCAGTCTCCATGGCAGCTGTCATCGACCTAGAATCAATGACTTCCTTGGCATCTATGGAAGTAAATGTTCCTGTGGACATCGTCACCATTTCCAGAGACGCCATGTTTTCTGCACTCCCCTCCAAAATTCCAACAATTTCCGCACTACTGACACTGAAGTAGATATTATGCATCGTTATGCCCATGGCGTTGAACAGCTTGTTGGCCGCAGCCTCGCGATCTTGAGGAGTGTCAACCATACCTTTGAAAGCAGCATTGCTATACTTTGCGCTGAAAAAATAGAGAGACATAAGTTTTTCCTTCTGTTGCTGAGGCGTTATTGAGTAGACAAAGCAATTTTGTGAGTAATGTTGGGTATTCATCTTTCAAGTGGAAGCCTGCATCCCGCAGTGGTTTCACATTGTACGAACCACAGGTGCTGCCAACAAGCCGCTGACCATGTAGGTTTGTACTAAGTCAATGAATTCTGCAAAAAGAGCTTCCCGAGCTTGGCCAGCTGCCATGTGTGCCGCACAACCCTCGGGGCCTCGATAGACTTCATGCAGGCCAAATAGGGTATGTCCTGTGGTGCCCTCATCTGGATTCAAGGGATTTTTCAGTTCAGGGCATTTCGTGATGTTATAAACCAAGACACGTGGCTCTGCATCACCTTCAGTGAAATGGGTCTCTCGCATAAACTTTTCGTGAGCTTCAAAAAACACATCAAGCCTGGAAGCCTCTTCATCAGGCGCTCTGAAAACTAAATGAAAAGCGTGACAATTTTTATTGATATCCATCTGAATCTCCTGAAGAGAAGGTTTTAATTGCTTGGGAAGAGTGAAACACCAATGCGCTGTTCACTGCTTTGAACATCACGACTCACTCGGAGTGTAGAAGATCAATCAGAAGGTAGGAAAAAGACAAGTAGGCTTTGTAAGTTTTGGAAAGTTTCTGAATCTTCTGTTTTAGCTGAAAAGCTTTCAGAAAGAAGTCAGTGGACGAATAGAATTAGAAATTTATGGATCAAAAAGCTATGTAGTTTATAAACAATACCGCTTGAAAGATGAGAAAACCTAGTACACCGAAGATGCCGAGCAGTAGTCCGATTGCTCCAAGAAACTCAAAGCGTGGAGGTTTGCGTTTCCGTTGGTTTGGAGTGGGTTCCTTCGGCCCAAAATGATCAAAATCTCCTTGGCGTATCTCCACCAAATTTTGGATTTCTTTCAATCGAAGCAGTAAATTGCGATACATGGTTAAAAATATTGGGGCCAATTTGGGGGACGATTTGCTACATGCACTGAGCTACCTTGGAATGATTTTGTTGAGGCTTCAATTGAAAATTTAAAGTCCTCTTCCGTCTTCAGTTTAACCCAACTCCCATTGTTGTACACAGCATTTTCAAAATTTGGACGCAAGCTCTGCACAAAGGTAATGGATTGAACGGACTAGTAGGGGAGAAATCTGTAGAGAAAATTTTGTGTAGACTAGGAATCCAGATGGATAGATCCCAGATTGAAACTAGCGCGGAGATGGCGCAATTGGAGCCATTGTGGAATATTTAGGATATGTTGGCTTGACGCTACCCAATTTCCTGATGTTCATTCTTGGCGTCTGCAGATCATCATACTTGATGCCTTGATCCCGTAAGAAAGTTTTTTTGTAGCTCAGCGCAAATGCTGCTTTCATTTTATTCGTTTTTGGAAGCTATTCATACACATTAAAACTACAACATGACAGAATGTGTCCACCCCAGTTAACTCTCAAGCAAACAGATCGAATTATCTACCTAGCGTGGCAGGATCGGATCACTTTCGAGGAAATTAAGAAAGAGACTGGTCTCTCCGAGTCTGATGTCATCAAGGTGATGCGGAGATCGTTGAAACCCTCTTCCTTCAGACTTTGGAGAAAGCGTGTATCTGGAAGAACGACTAAACATCAGAAGCTGAATTTGGAGAGACGAAACTCTGCTCCGTCTGAGGAAATTGAATGATCGAATTAATGAAGCAATTGTTTGGTCAATGCTGGCAAGTGGTCAGTAGCCAGTCTTGCCAGATCCCAATTGAAGAATGGTTTGTTTAAGCAGTCGGGGCCGGTTGAAGAAAATAGGTGATATAATCAGGATTTTTTGCCCAAAAATGTTTCCTGATTCCGCAGACTCCATTTCCTCGACAATCAAGACCCACCCACGCTTTTTCTGATAGTCATATTCTAGAAAAAAGATTCTGTAATCCTCTCTGGTTTTTTTATATTGCCCACTTTCAATTGCTCTTTTTCAGCGCTCATAGCTTTTTGTTAGTTTGATACTAGCGATGATTACTATTCTGTTCCATGCGAGACGTGTAACGGAGGTGCTAACTTACGTTAGTTGAAATGTAAAATAACAATATCAACCAGATGGTAGTCATGAACTAAGTAGTCTTTTGGAGCGTTCTAGCTTTGGTAAGCTGCTTAAAAAGGATTGTGGCGACGCTAAATATATTAGAAAAGAAACTGTCTGAACGGAAAAAGGAACTGTTGAATTTATGAAAAACTACCCTATGTTTAGAGAATTCTTGAATTGATCGTCTCAATTGGAAACTGTAACCAAGGCCAAATAGTGATAGGTTACCAACGGATTAGATTTTACTCTGGAACAAATATAAATAAACAAAGGACAGAACATGAAGACGGTTCAGTGGGGCATCATCGGTCCCGGTTCAATCGCGGCTAATTTTGCACAAGGCTTGGCGGAATGTGATCATGGAACATTATATGCCATAGCTAGCCGTGATGCGAAACGCTGCAAGACCTTCGGAGAGCGCTTTTCGGTACCATCAGAAGGTTGGTTTAGCAGTTACGATGACCTCTTGGCATCACCCTTGGTCGAGGCTGTCTACATCGCTACACCGCATCCGTTTCATGCAGAGTTGGCCATTCGAGCTCTTCGGGCTGGCAAGCACGTTGTAGTTGAAAAGCCAGCCGGGTTGATTCCTGGAGAGGTCGTTACAATGACCGAGATTGCTAAGGAAACAGGGCTCTTCTTCATGGAAGGCTTCATGTACCGCTGTCATCCCCAGATTGAGCGCTTAGTAGACTTGATTGGTGGGGGGGAGATTGGGAAGGTCCAGCATATTGAGGTGAGTTTTGGTTTTGCTTCGACTTATAATCCTACATCACGCCTAGATAGGCCAGATCTGGCTGGGGGAGCGATTCTCGACGTAGGTGTCTATCCGGTTTCCCTTGCTCGATTAGTTGCTGGGGCAGCCCAAGGGTTGCCGTTTGCGGAACCGCTTGAGATTCAGGGGATCGGTTCTCTTGGTCCGCTGGGCGTTGACGAAACGGCCTACGCGCTCTTAAAGTTTGATCAAGACATCACTGCCAGTTGCGCTACATCAATTCGAAGAGCCATGGACAATTCGGCAACCGTGATCGGTAGTAAGGGACGTATCCATCTGCCGAATCCCTGGATACCCGGACGTGATGCGGGTCCTTCGGATGCTATTATTGAGATTGAAATAGCTGGGGAGAAGTGTGTTGAGCAGCTTAAGGATCCTCAGATTCTCTTTGCTCATGAAGCTGAACTAGCCAGCCGTGCCATCCTTGAAGGGCTATCAGAAGCCCCAAGCCCAGCACCAAGTCTATCTGACAGTGTGGGTAACGCTCGTGTCATTGCAACATGGCGGGAAGCTACAGGTTATAAACTCCTTGGAGAAAGCCCATCGCATATTCGAAGCCTAAACGGTACTCTGCCATCGAATCTTCCTGCGATTCCACGTGTCGGGGTTCCTGGTATGACAGGGGAAATCAGTACCTTGATCATGGGCTGTGACAACCGAGATACTCTTGACGAGGGTGCAATCGTCTGGGACGCTTGGTGGGAAGCTGGTGGAAATGGTTTTGATACTGGTTTCATCTATGGAGGTGGTATCCACGAAACAGTGCTGGGGCAATGGATGGCAGCCCGTGGGATCACGAAGGAAGCTCGTGTCGTTGTCAAAGGTGTGCACAGTCCATACTGCCTGCCAGACGTGATTGCAACCCAGCTGTTTATTTCCCTGGAGCGCTTACAAATCGAACGGGCCCCTATCTATATTATGCATCGAGACAATCCTGATGTGCCTGTGAGTGAGTTCGTGGACGCTCTGAATGCGCTCTACGACAAGGGGCTGATTGAGACCTTTGGTGGTTCAAACTGGTCAGTGGCGCGCTTCAAAGAAGCCAACGCTTATGCGGCTTCAAAGGGGCTGCAGCCACTGAAAATCCTGAACAACAACCTATCACTTGCAGTGATGGAAAAACCAGTCTGGGATGGCTGCATCACCTCCAACACGTCGGAGATGCTTGGTTTTTTGAGGGAAACTGGCACGACACACCTGTCCTGGTCTTCTCAGGCAAGAGGTTATTTTCTGCAACCGGGTCAAGGTACCACCTTGTCACCAGACACAACTGGAGATGCTTGTTTCTCCTCTGAGGCAAACGCAGAGCGTCGCAGGCGTGCAACTCAACTCGCAGTAGAGCGCGGAGTAAAGGCCCAAAACATTGCGACAGCCTGGGTGTTGGGTCAGCCTTTTCCATCACTTGCGCTCATTGGGCCCCGCAGCCCTGGTGAAATTGCCACGACCTTGCCGGCGATGACAGTTTCACTGAGTACTGCAGAGATTTCCTGGTTGAATCTGGAGACTAGTGGGCGCTAGGAGCTGCATAGAGCAGTGAGCCATCCGACAATCTTACGATATTCCTGGAAAAGGAGGATGGGTAGCCTCACGTAGGGTGCTTCCGGAAACTTCAATGGAGAGGTTGTCTGAACCCCGTTAGGGGGCATCACAGCAAGCGGAGGATTGTTGTTGATTGGCCCCAGAGATCCGGGCATGAAGGCATAAACCAATGGCAATAATGCTATCCATTATCTGCACGACGCAGGTGGTGCTCAGACCGTGGCTTGAACTTTGTTGGTTTCAGACAATGCGAGATTTTTTAATAGATAGCGGGTCTTTGAAGTAGACTTCCCAGTACTGCCGGAGAAATGAAGATTACGCCAACTTAGGCGGTCTAAATTGCAATGTTTTGTTCGGTTTTATCTATTTATCCATACCGCATCTTAGCTCTTTGGAATCGGTGATTTTGCGCAAAGCAAATGTTCTCACAAACCTATCAAGCATTTCAAAGAACTCGGATGGTGATGGAGAGAGACATGGAAAGGAAACTGATGGGTAGGCAGTGGGTTAGTTTTGTCCTTGGGAATTAACCTAACAATCCCGATTGGAGGTAAAGGCAGATGTCGAAAGCAGAAGCATTTGATAAGGCATGGCGACGAGCTATTCAGCAAGGGGATTTCGCTTTATATGATGAAATCGTGCATCCAGATTATGAGTCAGTGAATCATGGTGTGAAGTTAGACAAAAACATGAGCAAACGTGTTTTATTGAAACGCAAAGGGAAGGTTGTCATGGGTCCTTATCAAGTTCTCTATGAAAATCATGAGTTCTTGTGCATTCAGAGGTACTCAAGAGTCAACAAATATGTATTCATCTCCATGCTCTCCGGCGTGAGTTATAAGTTGGGGAAGGTGATTAGCCAACAAACCATGCGAGAACAGTTGGATTATGATCCGAGTGAAGGGCAGGATTGGAGTTGGGAAGATTACGAGTAATGGCGTGTGAAACTATGAATAAATGTATCTTGCTATCGCTGTTCTTTATAATACTTGGTTCACAAGTTTTTGGATATGACGAGGAAGACTTGGACAAGTTTTTGAGGACGAATCAATGTGAAAAATGTGATCTTGCTCTGGTGGACCTAAAAGACATGAATCTAAGCAAAGCTAGTTTGAGAGAAGCTGATCTGTTCGGGGCCAAGCTGAGTAGAGCTGACCTGAGTGAAGCCGAGCTTGTCGAAGTGAACTTGATAGAAGCCGATTTGAGTCAAACGAATTTGATAAATGCCAACCTGATTGGGACTGATCTGTGGGGGGCTATTCTCATCGGGGCTGATCTGCGAGGCGCAAAACTAAACGGATCTGTTCTGGACTATGCCGACCTTGAGCAGGTCAAATTTTGTAATACTGCAATGTCGGATGGATCGATCAGAAACGATGACTGCTAGTTCCAACAATCGATAAGCCTGAATTACTGATGCCAAAGAATCCTGATTCACCCAAATACCTTGAACTTCCAAACTCCAGGGCCTATCAGCGTCATCGCTTTGTGGATATTCAGCATGGACGTACCTTTGTTGATCGACACTACTATCGAGTTTTGCTTGAATCGATGGTCAATGATCTCTATGACCCAAAACGAAAGCAGCTGAAATTATTGCAGGAAGCTTGGTTAGCCTCAGAAATTTCTGAAGTTAATGATTTTGAGGAACCCTAAAGAATTTAAAAAAGGAAAAATAATGAAAATAGGCATCACCGGAGCAGATGGAACAATTGGTACTGTTTTGCGAAATGAGTTGTCAGGGCAACACGCGTTAAAGTCATTTACTCTTGAAGAAAATCTGGAACTGGGCTCCACAAAAATAGACCTATCAAGAAGCGCTGAGGTTTTTGGCAAGTTTTCCGGTCTTGATGCATTGATTCATTTGGCAGCTGATCCAAGTCCTAACGCACTCTGGGAAAGTGTTCGGCAAAATAATATTGAAGCAACCTACAATGTTTTCAATGAGTGCGTGAATGCTGGGATAAGTAAGATTGTTTTTGCCAGTACGAATCATACTCAACATGGAGACACCCGCTTAACTACGACAGAAACCTTAGATCCATCCAAGAATAAAATTCTTTCACTATCAGATCCTACGAACCCAGATTCTTTATACGCAGTTTCAAAATTGTTTGGTGAGAATCTAGGGAAGTACTTCTCAGAAAATTTTGAAATTCAGTTTGTTGGACTCCGAATCGGCTGGGTGATCAAAGGCAATGATCCTACGATTATGCGGGGAACTTCTTCAGAAGATTACATGCGGGCCATGTACTTAAGTCACCAGGACTGTGTTCATGCTTTTGAGAGAGCGTTGGAGGTGGATAAGAAATTTTTACTTGCTTACGCCGTTAGTAACAATACCAGAAAAGTCTTCGATCTAGCAGATACAATCGATGCTCTCGATTATCATCCGGTCGATGATGCGGAAACATTTTTTTGAAGAAGCCACAAAACAGCTTTGATGTGAGCCTCAATCGAGAAAAATCAACTGTACCTCACCCTTCAAAGCTGCTTTATACTTTGACCAGCTTTCTCAGCAGGAAAGAATCTTCTATTTACCTCAGTAAAATAGGACCTAGAGAGTCGTATTCTTGTAATGAATGCACCCTCTGCTTGATAGGCTTTGAGGAAAAGTCAAACCATCTCCTGCCTACTCATGCCGTTTTAGGCCTCATTTGCAATGTGGGGGTAGGACAAAATGACTGATGGTATGGCTAATCAAGAAGATTCCCATCTCCTCTATTTCTCCTCTCTAATTATCGCAAGCCTGGAGATCGTAGAAAGTACGAAGAAAGGTTAGGCGCCAACACGCAAGATTAGACTTCGGCAAACCCAATGCAGAATGGATTAAAAGCATTAATGGCCAGTCAGCGACGAATGCAGAACGGCGCTAGCAGCAGAATCATCCAAGACACTCAATCACCTCTTGGAGAGCTATCACCATTTAAAGGGTGGGGTGCTCAAAGGAATCATCACCTGTAAAAATCGCTATGCTTCACCTGCATGGGTCTGTTGGTCAGAAGACTTCTGATGATTTGTTCCCTTTGGAACTAGATCAGTTCCGTATTCATTTGCTCAAAAACTATAGTATAGGGGCTGTTCGCAATGTATTGGAGCTATTGCACAAAATCATCAAATTTGGAGTTGTCAAGTAGCTGAGTAGACCGCTCAATTGGACGCCCAAACCCCCTAAAAAAAAGACCTGGACTCTCAACACATCGAAGTGCTTACTGATGAGCCGTTTCAGCGGTTAAACGAAGTCTGGAATAACTACTATGATAAGCACATCGTCCACCTCCATCAGCTAATTGCCAGGGCTGGGTCGATACCATCCTAAGCTTTGAAATTGCTTTGGGAAGATATCAATCTTCCAATGAGAACTTTTACAAAGCGCGATACAAAAAGCGGAAACTCGCTAGTGTTCAGAATGAACCAGAAGGTGCGTGTAATTCTGGAAGCTCAGCAAGCATTGTTGGATAACTCGGTGGAGTCTATGCAATCTAGTAAGTTCGTTTTCTCAGAGCCACCAGGTGAACAACGTAAGCTCGACTCTTATCTCAATCATTTTCGCTAGATTTATGATTTTGCAGGAATTCTCAAAGATTATCGTTCAAATGATCCCTCAGAGATGCAATTGTGACTCAGCTATTGTCTTCANGACTCTCGTTGGATGCAGTAGCTCACCAGTTAGGTCATACACCGGGATCTTCAATGACTCGAAGCTATGCCAAATTCNTGGCTTCTGCCCAACAGAAGATTGCTGGTCGTTCCCAGANGGTGATGGATGAAATGTTGAAATGAAGATTTCAAAATAACAATAGGTTCCGAACAAAACACCTTGAGAAGGACAACTGAGATTTCTGCCCAGTCCACTTAGCCAATCCGAACTTCTACCCATCAATTTACTGCTAGCATGAAAAGCTATGGCGGCTTAAGATTCTACGGTACTGCCTCAGCTGCTCCTGAAAATATGGCTTAATCTTTGGTCAGCCAAAGTCGATTCATTTAATCTCCAAGTGTAGTATAACTCCCTCTGAGAAAGCTAATTTTGAACGGTTTTGCCTATCTCATTCAATAGANTCTTATTGTCTCAATTTTTTGATTGCATTGTGCAATCAATTGGTGTTAGAAATTAATTTCTTTTAGAAAATAAATAGCCGTGAATGACTTCAGATTCCGTGGACTTACTGCTAAGAGCGTTCAAGAAATCAATCGAGGAGTAATTCTTCGCCTGATTTATGAGCGAAGATTGTGTTCTAGATCAGAAATAGTTCAGAGTTCTGGTTTGGATGCTTCCACGGTGACAAGGGTAGTACAGCAATTAGTCGATGATTGCATTGTCGAAGAGAGCATTCTTCAAAAAGTAGAGAATCAGCGGGGTAGGAGGTCAATTGGACTGAGGATGGCTGCTGATCCGCATCGGGTGCTGGTGGTAAGATTACAGCGTCTGAACTTCAAGGTGGCAATGTTGGATTTAACTGGATCGATACTCAAATCCATTGAAATTCCAGTTAAATCGGTTAGTACTGCAGAAAACATTTTTGATCATATTGTTNAATCTCTGAATTCTTTTCTGGAGCTTTGTAGAGAAAATTTGGTTGGAATTGGNGTTACCTTACCGGGGCCTTTTCTTGAGGATTCAGAGCGAATTGTATTGATCACGGAATCACCAGATTGGCATCAATTCGATCTGATTCAGCGCTTGAGAGAGCACTACAGAAATATCCCTGTCTACTCGAAACATGACGCTAAGGCAGCAGCGCTCGCTGTTTGGATTTCACAGGGGCTGGATTCGAAGTCGCAAGTTACTCTCTACCTGTCTGCCGGTCAGGGTATTGGATCAGGGTTAGTTCTTAACGGAAATGTTTTCAAGGGGAGTCTAGGAACTGCAGGTGAGATCGGTCACACCTCAATCGATTGGAATGGGCCGCTTTGCAGATGCGGGAATAATGGCTGTTTAGAGCTATATACCTCCAGTTTAGCCTTACTGAGAAATTTGGGGGAAGACTGGCAAAATATTTCATCGAAGCCAATCTCATTTGAAGAGGTGGTAGTAGCTTATAAAAATCGACATCCCTCNGTAGTGAAGGAGGTCGCACGTGTAGCTGAGTATCTGGCGCAAGGACTAGTCAATAGCATTAATTTGATGAACCCAGATTTGATCGTCATAGGTGATGAGTACACGAAATTTGGAGAGAGTTTTCTTGAAAGTATTAAGATTCATATACAAAAGAAAATTCTGTCAAGTGTCTTTAAAAATATTAATTTTCAACTTGCTCCACAGACCGATTTAGTTATTGGTGGTAGTTTTCACCATGTTATTCAGAATGAACTGCTCTGAATAACAAAGACAAATTTTTAAAGAAAACTGACTACNAGAAGTATTTTAAATGAAAAATGTAAATTGTATNGGCAGTTGCTTAGTTGATATTTTATTGAGCCCAGTGGNAAANTATCCTGAGCCAAAAGTTCGTACAAGTATATTTGTAGAAGAATTAAAATCTTCTCCTGGAGGAGGTGCTGCAAATTGTTCTCTTACGCTGGCAAATATGGGAATTCATGTAAATTTGTTCAGCAAGGTGGGTAATGATTTACATGGAGATTATCTCCAAGAAAAATTAAATATTGCTGGTGTAAGAACTAAAAATACTTTGAAAAGGACAGAAAAAAAGTCGACTTCTACAGTGATTGTCTGTGTTGATCCNAGAGGTGAACGCAGTTTCTTATCCTATCACGGTGCTCTTTCNGAATTCAGATTGAACGATATAGATTTTGAAGAATTATATGCTAGTGAAATTCTTTTATATCCAGACTTGTTTAATCTTCCAATGATTGATGGAAGACCTCTTTGTAATTTANTNGAGAATGCTCAACAACGTGGAATTGTGACGGTCTTAGATGAGACTTGGGGAGTTTCTGGATTACAAAAGGACGTCCTTGAAGCTTGTCTTCCATTTNTAGATTATTTGATGCCAAGTGCTGATGACCTTGCTTACTTGTACCCGAATGAAAANCCTGAAGAACTTGCCAGAATATTTATAAGAAAAGGTGTTCAAAATGTTATATTTAAACTTGGTGCTGAGGGCGCATTGATTATGAACAACGAAAGAACTTTTAAAGTTCCTGCCATCGCAAATGCTAATGAAGTGATAGATACTACTGGAGCGGGAGATAATTTTAGTGCTGGNTTTGTATATGGACTNAGTTTGGGTCATTCATTGGAATCTTGTTCGGCACTTGGAAGTAAAATAGCAGCACTTTCTATAAAACAGCTTGGAGCTAGTGTCAGAAAAGAAGATTTAAAATCTCTTTTGAAAGAAATTTGAATCACGAAATCAAGCAATAACTTAAATGCATCTTGAAGATTTAAAAATATAAAATTTATAAGCAATCAACTATTTTAAAATCAGAAAATTTGACTGGAAATAGCTTCGTAAATAAATTTTAAATTTAGTTTAAAATGAACAGTCCTGCCAAACCAATTCTAGAAGTNAATAGTGTAAGTAAGGCCTTTGGGGGTGTCGAAGCATTGCGCGATGGGTCACTAAAACTTTCTCCAGGGGAGGTGCTCGCAATTGTTGGAGCAAATGGAGCAGGAAAATCAACCTTAATTAAAATTATTGCTGGAGTACTCACTCCAGACAGGGGCGATATCAGCATCAAAGGTAAAGCCATTGCTCGTCAAGACCATACAGTGAGCTTTATTCGACAAATGGGAGTCGAAGTTGTCTATCAAGATCTAGCAATAGTTCCGAATATGACAGCACCTTACAACCTTTTCCTAGGCAGGGTTCCAAGAAAATTTGGGATCTTCGTAGATGAAAAGAAAATGCAGGAAAAGACTAGGGAAGTGCTGGCAGAGCTCAAGGTAGAGACTGTNCAGAGTCTCAGGCGCCCAATTTCAGAAATGTCTGGGGGCCAGCAACAAAGTATAGCCATTGGACGAGCCATTGCNTGGGGGAAAGAGATTGTTATCCTAGACGAGCCCACAGCCGCCCTAGGACCGAACGAAACGCAACAGGTTGAAAGAGTGATCAATGAAATTCGTAAACGGAATACTGCTACAATCTTGATAAGTCATAATTTAGATCAAGTCTTTCGTTTAGCTGATCGCTTGGTGGTAGTTCATCAAGGAAACACCTCGAAAGANTTCATGCGAAATGAGGTGACCATTGACGAACTCGTAAAAGCCATTACAACTGGCTGAAAGGAGTGTTTCATGGCAAGTGATGTCGAAAAGAAAATGATGTTGCCAAATAAGGGGAATAGGAAATTGATGGCTCGGCTGGGTATGCCAAATTGGGATTCTCCAGAGGGTCGTGTTTGGATCAGTCGGCTCAGAGATAATGTCCCATTTATTGCGATTACATTGGTGATTCTGTTGTTTTGGTTCATCAGTGGAGACAGATTCATGTCTGTTCGCAATTGGACATTTATTGCTCAGCAGACTCCCGTTTTATTACTATTGGCTTTTGCCCAACTCCTAGTTGTGACGACCGGATCCATTGATATTTCTGTAGGCTCCAACCTTGGGTTCAGTGCCTACATGGCAGCATTGGGGATGCTATGGTTTGGTGAGTTGGGATTCATTGTCGGAATATTTGCTGCGATGCTTATTGGAGTACTCAACGGGGCTATTTTCTCTCTGTTTAAGATCTCCTCTTTCGTAACTACGCTGGCCATGCTCATTATTGTTCGAGCTGTTCTGGTAATTGTTTCAGATGGTCGCTCCATATACGTAAGTGATCAACCAATGAGCAACAGCAACATTACCTCGATTGAAGCTAAGTGGTTGCTGGATCTCGGTCAATTTCCACAAATTCTCTATTTCACAGTCTTTGTCGCGGTTTTACTCTGGATTGTCTATGAAAAAACAGTATTTGGCCAACAACTAAAAGCTCTTGGCGGAAATGAAAAAGTTCTTCGTTTGACAGGAATTTCAGTCAATTGGTTTAAAATTCAGGTTTTTGCTGCTGCTGGATTTATGGTTGGGTTGGCATCATTTATCAACTTGGCTCGATCCGGAGCAGCTACTGTTCAAGCAGGTGAAATGTTGGAGTTAGATGCTATTGCAGCGGTTGCACTTGGAGGCACTGTGCTAACCGGTGGCTATGGTAGTGTTCTGAAAACGGTGGTTGGTGCGTTGACGCTGACTATTGTTGCAAATGGCTTAACGATCGCTGGGGTCCCTCCCTCTTGGAGTAGAATTGCAAGAGGCCTCTTGTTGATCACTGCGATTGCTATATCACTTAATCGGAAGCAGATCGATGTAGTCAAATAGTTTTCCACGAGCAGGTACCGATACCTGCTGCCTGATAAATATAAGAAAATGGAGGGCCTATGTGAAGAGATGTATCCGGAATTCTGCTTAGATTATTTATAAATATAAATATACTTTTTCTGAAGAGGTAACATGAGACGATTTTTTCACGGTGTGCTTGGTATCATGATGCTGGCTCCGATTTCTTTTGCGGAAGCCGTTACCCCCCGCAAAGACTTAGTTTTTGCTGATCTAGGCCAGCCTCAAACCAATCCATGGGTTATCAATCGGCACCGTTTCCAGGAATGTGTAGCCCGGGCATTGAATATTGAGCAAATCCTTGCTGACGATGAAAACAGTGAGAGTAAACACGTAAGCCAAGCGGAATCTTTGGTAGCCCGCCAACCAGATGCAATGGTTTTCAACCCACTAACCTCACCAGCTGGAGCTCAAGTAGCCCGATTACTGGAACGGAATCGTATTCCTGGTATGACAGCTGGAAGAGTAGTGGTTGCTGATTATGAGAAAGAGTACAATGGTCAGTTCTTGATTGGACAGATGGGTACCAACCTAGATGCTTGGGGTGCTGCGATGGCTCAGGCTGCCATTGATGATGGCCATCGTAAAATTGCGATGATTTGGAATCCAAAGGATGTCATCACAACGCAATATATTTGGGCAGGAGCTCAAAGAGTGATTGACAAGTATCCCGATGCTGAAGTGATCATGGAAGGCCGAGATCGATTGAGTCGAGAGACTGGGATCAAGTACGCAGAGCAGTACGTTGCCCGTTTTGGTGAAGATGAAATTGATGCGATTATTGTTTTAGGAGCAACTGCCGGCCTTGGAGCCCAATTCGCTCTTGAGCAAGCTGGACGAACGGATATCGACGTAATTACTTGCGATATTGACGAACAAGTCGCTCAGAATATTCGTGATGGTAAGTTGTCATTCAGCATTGGAGGCCACTGGATGGGGGGTGGTTTTGCAATGATCCATCTTTATGACTACTTGCATGGATTTCCCATTGAAGATACCCAGCCAGATTTCAGCCTTATTCCCGTGAATGCATCAAATGTTGATGCTTATGAACGTCAGTTCTTGAATGGGTGCGTGCTTACTCCTAATGAAATCCGCAATATCTCCCGGGTATATAATCCAGATGCAGACCTGGCTGGATTTATTGAAAACTTCTCAAACACTTGGAATGATTGAGATGCTCTTAGTAGCTTAGTAACTTTCTCCTCCCAAGTCCCGAGGACGTTCTTCTTTGGAAGACACAGTTCTCGGGGCGACTCTGCAGACTATTCTTGATCTCCGTATTTTATCTAAATGACCCGCAGGACAATAATGAATTGTGGAATCATTTTATCGCGAACAACATTAGCATATTTGTTTTCAATACCAGCAACTTCCAGTGGATGTTGATTACGCAGATGGTTCGTTCTGCAATTAGGTCATTGCCTCCTCCAGTCACTTCGGGCGCGCAACATTACTAAAGTAATGCGATAAAGGGTATTTGACCAATTCCGCTGAGCAGTGTCTCCTTATCTCAATCTGATATTATCAGTACTAAGGCAACCGTGACATCGATAGTTTAAGTGTATCGAAGTGGAGTCTTGCTTAGAAACTGAAAAGATAAAAATCCAACTAAATTTTTGGAGGGAAGCGTGGGTTTTAACGCAAAGCGACATCTGGAAAAGATTCAATTGGTCGAAGAGTATGTTCGCCAACATAAAGCGGATATTGCAAAGCACCCTTGGAGGGAANACTATCACTTTCAAGCCTCTGTAGGCTNGATGAATGATCCCCACGGGTTGATTCAGTTTCAGGGGAAGTTTCATCTGTTTTATCAACATCACCCCTTCAGTGGGAAGTGGGGTACNATGCACTGGGGTCATGCAATCAGTGAGGACCTGATTCATTGGGAGCATCAGCCCGAAGCTCTTGCCCCCAGTGAGGATTATGATGGCTGGGAAGGTGGGGGAATCTTCACTGGATCTGCGATTGTANATCAGGATGAACTGGTCTTGTTCTATACCGGCTGCGCTCAAGATCGACAAGTGCAGTGCATGGCAAGTTCATCAGATGGCTATTCTTTTGCCAAATCAAATCATAATCCTATCCTTGCAGAGCCTCCCCCAGGGATCAATCCTCACGATTTTAGAGACCCCAAGGTCTGGCGGCAAGGTGATTGTTGGTACATGGTGACTGGGGTCACCGACGGAGTAAGTGATTTGATTGAGCCCTCCAATTTCCAAAGAAATGGCCTTGGCAAGGTCTGCTTACATCGATCCAGAGATTTAAAAAATTGGGAATTCATCAACTACTTAGTGGAGAGTCACGGAGAGTTGGGCACCATGTTAGAGTGCCCTAATTTCTTCCCGTTGGATGGCAAATGGGTATTGATGTACTCCCCGATGGGTCTTCATGAACGACAGGTGGTATATCTGACAGGGGATTTTGATGAGAAGACTGGAAAATTTCACTGGCATACCATGGGTTCGGTCGATTGGGGTTTTGACTATTATGCTCCCCAACATTTCTGTGATGATAGAGGGCGAGATCTGCTGATGGCTTGGGTGGGATCCTGGCCTTTTATGCCGTGGTGTCGTGGTAACTATGACACTAGCGATTTGGGCTGGTATGGTAGCATCACTCTCCCACGTCAGATACGACTGTGTCCGGATGGGAAGCTTGCCAGTGAACCAGTTTCTGAGATAGAACGGCTCAGAGAGAATGAGCAATATTACTTGCCATGCGTGATTCACGAATCAGAAGCCTTCCCCTTCATTGCAGGTGACGGAGTGCATTGTGAAATCATCGCCAGCTTTGACTTGCTGGAGACAAGTGCAGAGCGCATTGTTTTCCGGCTGCGCAGTTCTAAGAATCAAGAGACAAAGCTAGAGTTTGATCTTGTGCGAGGTGAGATGATTTTTGATCGCACTCGTTCAGGGAACATCTCTGCCCTACAACGAAAATGTTTGTTGGAGTCAGCAAGCCAATCTAAGCTTAACATTAGAATGTTTCTCGATAGTATCTCCATCGAAATTTTTACTGATGGTGGTCGGACTACAATGACCAACAATATTTTCTCTAGTCCGGAAAGTAATCAGCTATCTATTTCTGCAGTTGGTGGAAGTGCACGCCTTTTAGGCCTGAGAACCTATGGGTTGAGGTCTAGTGTGATTGAGTAAGGCTTTCTTTGGGGTGGGCTCTTAGCATCACAAAGGCACATTATTCATCCCCAAGCCGTTTAATGGTGAGGCCTCCTTATGACCGCTACAAAGGGTTGCTCAATCCTATCCTGATTGGCAACTAGCATACTTGCACCAGTTTATTGGATAGACGATGTGATCAAGGTCCTCGGAAGCACTTAAGCCGTACTGGAAGAATGTTGATTTTGATCTAAGGAATTATCAAGCGTGACACCAAAAGTGGGAAAACAATGCTTCAACTGATGAATAAAAAAGTGTGTGAGATGCGGAAGCAGCAAAGGAAGCTTCTGAATAATAGTTTAGTAGAACTGTAGGAAAGTCCCTACGTATTTGTGGCAACCGATAACAGTTTGTGCAGATTGGATAGTCTAAAGCGGCGTTTTAGCAGAATAAAAGATCAGGCTAGCATCCCAAAAGAATTATGACCCAAATATCAACTGATAGATATACAGAATTCTTTCGATTTTTAGTTGGCTAATCCTTGGCTCTGGTAGCCCTTAGAGGCTACGATGGGCAATGAGTGAATAAACAAAAGGAATTGTTTCAGTAGAAGATCTGGGAAAGAGAAGCGTTGGCCCTTAGAGAACCGTATTGATTAGCCGTACCGTCGTGGCTCAACCCGATTCCTCACGTTGCAAATAAAGCCTGTTTACAAACAAACTACCGCTAATTTAGCCAGTCATTATGCTCATGCTAATTCACCAATTGTCCCATTTTACCCTCCTGGAAATCTCTGAAGGCTTCCATCAGCTCCTGGCGTGTGTTCCAGCTTTCAGGAAGATCCTCTATCGAAGAAAAATTGCTCAATAAAGGCAACCTT
>NYVT01000028.1:0-6709 GCA_002684675.1 Deltaproteobacteria bacterium | reverse complement strand
AAAGAGGGCCTGCACCAAAACTCGCAGGCGTAAGGTCATTTCATTACTACGTACGGGTTCATGGCTATCAATGAAGCCCATGATCTCAGCACGTTTGGGGATCCATAGGGGTTGCTGATCTTCCTGGAAAATCAACTTATCCCGATAATGATCAACCAGNTAGTCAAGGGCGTAGTGGCAGGATTTTAGACGGGTATCAAACAAGTTGGGCAGCAGGAAAATCTGCTTGAGTTCTGGATTGAGATACTTACGGGCAGTACGAATCCGTTCTAGTTGAATNGGCAATGTCTCAACTGCAAACATTTCTGTTTGCACTGGAATCACAACCACATCACATAGGGAAAGACTCCAGTTAGTGAGGAGTGANAGTTCCCCTGGAGTGTCACAAACCAAGGCCTCCGTCGACAANCCACGCAGCAGCANNCGAAAAAGGTTTTCATGACCTGNTTGATCGCGGAAGGCGGTCTTTGCTTGTTCGTAATTTGGTGTGGCAGCCAAGAGTTTGACGGTTGTTTCAGGTAGTTCAAGTAGAGCATTTTGGGGGGCGATCTTCTCCTCTAGCAAGTTGTAAAGATTCTTGCTTTGCAGTTCTTCAAGGATNAGAGGGTAGTCAGCGTCGGTAAGACGGTTAAGAAACCACTGGGTTGAGTTGCCCTGAGGATCATTGTCCAGAAAGATGACCTTTCTTCCTGACTGTGCCAACTGTTCGGCAACCAAAAGGCTTAATGTTGATTTGCCAACTCCACCTTTTTGATTTTGAAAAGCCACCGNTCGCATGTGCCTTCCTGGCCAGTAATTAGTGCTTCAACTGATGCTCTATNANTCACCACAAGCACATGCTGTGCAAANTCTTTTCAACTGAATACCCAACCAACTGGTTNCAGCAACNAGATTCTGAGGATTTGTTTCGAATTAGATAGTTCTGCCCGATGGAGTTCGGGCTTAGAAGAAACAGGAANATCAATCGAGGGAAATGCCGGCAGATTTGGCTTTTTCAATTAGGAAGGGTATCCCCACTTTGAGGATATCTTCAGGTTTATCAGCAACCGGCCGCCANAGAGCCAGACCACCGGCAATTTCGTCATCGACATAAATAAAACTTTCTANAGTCATCGTACCTTGAAAATCAACTGCCTTCAATCCGGCAAAGGTATCTTCCCATTTCAAACAACCTTGCCCTGGCACCCCCCTGTTCGATTCAGAGAGGTGAATATATTCGAGTCGATTGCTTGCATCTTGACAACCCTGGGACATGCTAACCTCTTCAATGTTCATGTGGTAGGTATCTAAGTGAACAAAGGTATTATCTGCTCCGATTCTATCCAAGGCTTCAATTGTTTGCTTTGCTGTATTCAAAAGATGAGTTTCATAACGATTACATGGTTCTAAACCCAATCTTAAATTCAGAGATTTTGCAGTACTTGCAGCATGTGAAATCATCATGCACATTGCATCGTATTCAGCATCAGTCCTAGGGGCTCCCGAAGTTTTTCCAATAGAACCAAAAGTCACCCCAGAGAGAATTTTTGAACCCGCTTCTGCTGCCACATTAAGCGCAAGATCCAAAAAGTCTGTACAGGCCTTGAGATCCTTGGTTGGATCAAGATGATGAGGGAGTCCCAAGGAACAGGTCACCGCCATGCCATGTTTCTCANAGGCTTGGCGAGTCCCTTTTGCGTCAAATTTTGCTGGTCTCAGCANGGGTAGTTCCACCACACCAATTCCTAATTTTTTAAGGAGTGGCAATATATCGTCAGCATGTTTAGCTTCCCAACCAGGTGTGAAGCAGAAAGCATGAATTCCCAACTTAGCCATATTTTTATCCTAAAAATTATCCGTGTGCCCCGACAATGTAAGAGACTACCTCGTTCATGTCGGTAGCTTCCTGTTGAAGATCTGCGATCACACTGCCACGACGGAGAACAACAATCCNTTGACAAGCTGCAAAAATATCATTCAATCGATGACTGATGAGAATGACAGCTATGCCAGAATTCTGCATCTGATCAATCAGTTTCAGAACCCCCTCGACTTCCCTGACAGCTAAGGCAGCAGTTGGTTCATCCATGATAACTAATTTGGGATCAAATGTTAAAGCNCTTGCGATNGCAACCGTTTGTTGCTGTCCACCAGAAAGTCTNCCAACTGGAACATGGATTGATGGNATTTGTGCTCCCAGTCGATCAATCATTGAGAGCGCTTCGGCATCAATCTTATTTTTATCTACAAAACCTGGCAGAAATCCCCAAAGTTTTTTGGTGGGTTCTCGTCCCAAAAAAATATTGTTGGCAATATCCTGTTGGGGAGCTAGTGCCAGATCCTGGTAGATCATTTCAATACCCCGAGCTCTCCTATCACCTGGCGCTAGTGAGGTGATATTCTGATCTTCAAAGCGAATGTTGCCTTCATCCAAGGAATATACCCCAGTGATTGATTTCATCAAAGTTGATTTACCTGCACCATTATCCCCAACCAAACCAACAACTTCAGAAGGGTTGATCTCCAAGTCGATCCCTCTCAAGACTTCAATTGAGCCAAAGGACTTTTTCAGTCCCGACATAGTTAGCAACGCCATTAGGATCTCCTCCGATCACGGACCTGGTCCAACCAAACCGCCGCAATCAATACGATGCCAATCGCCATTTGCTGATAGTAGGCTTGGACTGCCAAGAGATTTAGCCCATTCTGGAGGACTCCCATGATTAGAGCGCCAATCATTGTGCCCAAGATAGAGCCTCTGCCTCCGAAGAGATTCGTCCCCCCAATGATTGCAGCTGTTATTGCCAACAACTCATAATTTAGTCCAGCCGTGGGATCCCCAGTGTTCACTCTGGCTGTAAAAATTAGTCCTGCGATTCCTGCCATCAATCCTGAGAGCATGTAAAGTAGCATCCGCTGTCGGCTGATGTCGATACCAGTTGCTTTGGCTGCTGCCTCATTATCACCAAGTGCGAGAGTGTGATGACCGAATCGCGTATGAGCCAGGATGTAATGCGATATGATGGCAACTATGGCAAGAATAAAAACAGGTGTAGGAACACCTAATGGCCTAGCTTGACCTAGAAATAGTATTTCATTGGGAAGTCCATAAATCCCCCTACCACCTGAGATAATTAGCGCAAGACCCCTCGCTATTCCAAGCATTCCCAAGGTAACGATAAACGCGGGAACTAAACCCCTTGTAACAATGAATCCATTCACTGCTCCTGCCATTGTTCCTGCGAACAGAGAACCAATAATCGCAAAATACCAGGGCCACTCAAGAGTGACTACTAGAGCAGCTCCAACGACTGAAGAGAGACCCAGCACTGATCCCAAGGAAAGGTCAAGCCCGGCAGAGCTTATAACGAAGGTAGCTCCGATTGCCAACACCCCAAAGGTTGCTGTGGCAAGGATTATGTTGAAGAGGTTGTTAACAGAGAGAAATACTGGTGAGAGCATTGCCATTGTGGCAGATAGCACAATCAAAACAATCAGAGATTCAAGGCGGATATGTAAACGGGACAGCAAAACAAATTCCTCAGAAGGATTCGTAGATACGGGCCAAACGGCCCGTATTAAAGATACTTACTTCACATACTGAAGCATTGGGTCAGTGCCCTTGTCGAGAATATCCTTGGTCAACACCATGGTTGGTACAAAGATAAACTTTTCCACACTGGCTCCCTTCTTCATGCTAGCCACTTTTTCAACCGCTTGTTTGCCCACAAGGTAGGGCAACTGAGCAACGGATGCGTTCAATCGTCCACTCTTAATTGATTTAACAGCATCAGAGTTGCCATCAACACCAATCACTGTCACCTGGTTTTGTTTACCAGCCGCGTAAACCGTTTCAATAGCACCAAGAGCCATTCCATCGTTTGCCGCAAAAATCCCGACAAGATCAGGGTTGGCGGTTAATGTGTCGTTTGTGATGTTAGCAGCCTTGCCACGGTCCCAATCACCAGGAAGTGAAGCAACCACCTTTAAGCCCGGAGCCAACTGAGTCAGTCTCTCTGAAAAACCCCGTGCTCTCTTTTGACCGGTGATGTTTCCGGAGAGGCCCTCAATTACAAGAACGGGGCCTTTAGCTCCTTTGCCAAGCTTGCTAACTAAGTATTCAGCTCCTTGGGCACCTGCGGCTTCGTTATCAGATCCAATTGAAAAGGAGATGCTGACACCGGCATCGGCAGCAATCTTATGATCTAAGTTACCATCAAGGTCGACTACTGGGATGCCCATGCTGTTCGCTCTTTTCAAACATGGAAGCAAAATTGTTGAGTTGATTGCTGCTGTAATCATCGCATCAGGCTTGCGCTCTAACATCGTGTTGCAGACGTTTAACTGAGGCTCTGCGGCTTGATCACTTTCTACAGCTTGTAGGTAATACTCCACACCAGCTTCCTGAGCTCCTTCACGAACACCCAGTTCCATGGCACCCCAAAATGGGTTTGAGAGAGTTTTCATCAAAACTCCATAGGTTTCAGCTTGAACTGGCATTGCGAATGAGCTAGCCAGAACCATCGCAACGGCTAATCTTTTTATCATCTTTAAGCTCCCAATTCAGGGGTTAGTATTGTCTGGATTAACTCATTATAATGTTTGAATTTTCCAGATTTTGCAGAACCGGTTGCAGAGTTCACTACAATCTTCAGCAATAATCAATACTCTGGTATATTCGTGGCTAAATTGATTTGAACTGCCTGATTACCTCCCATTCAAAATCTTGCCATTGAAATCCCATAAATTTCCCAACCAGCAAACCTGAATCAGATAATTCAGTAATCATAGTTAAAGCAAAAAAATGAAAATTCCTTACGATCCTCGGACAAAGATCAACTGATGAAATTTTCTTAGAAAACGATCAAAAACGCTCTTAAATGAATATGAAGTTTTTGTGATAGATGGGGACAGTACCTAGCAAAAATCTTCAAATTAGCTACTCCAGGTTAATATCTTCATTAACCAACAAAATTTGGATCGAAGCTAATTGGAAAGAGCAAAATGCCTTGAGGTAATTTTTGACTTGGAAATAAACTTTCGCCCAAATGTTGACTGCGCCTTTTGTGCAACTCAATCGATCCCTGTCTTGATTCCGAGTTCGGTCTTTTTTCTTGCTGTTGCCGAGATTAGTCTAGCAATAGACTATCAATTGCTTGTGATGTTCACTAGTTTTACACTGTTTTCCAGCAAAATTTCGACAAATACGTTTTGGAAGTCAGTATGGAGACTCTACTGCTCAACTGAGTGATAGTTGGCATTTTGGGTTATGGTGATTTGAGACGTGCAGTACATGTAGCCCTCGTTGGCTTCAGAAATCAAATTCTTGCCCCATGAGTCTTGGCTTCCAGATGGCTTACCCCAATGAAATAACTTTTAAGAGGTAGAGTTAAAGAGTAACTGAGGTGTTCACGATTTATCTTTATGACAGCTACATTGTAACAGACAAAACTAGCTTGCTCAGTGCAGAAGTGATGAAATAGATGCAGCCAGGGGGAATGCTGATACTATTCAGCAAAGCTGCAATTGTTGACAATTGTGATCCCAAAAAATTTGCTGATTCTGGGAGAATTTGGGAAGCAACTGATGTATCCACCCACAGAAGAACTTATTACTTTTGATTATCCAATTCGGACAACTATTAACATGCTCCTATCTGCTCATCGTATAAGAACTTTAACTTATGCACTCCAACAAATTGGGAAATTAGTACTGGAAAATGTAGATCTCATCAGAAAAGGCCTTCCTCCAATATCGTGCAAACGTGCTCAATTTGAAACCGTCACCTAAATTCGCAGTAAACCAACAGAGAAAACCAAAATTCCAAGTCATTTACTCTTGAGAAAGTGGACCAAGGCGAGTGGCGAATTCTGAGATTTTTTGTAACCCAAAATTTGTAGGAGTCTGAAAAGGAGGTCGATCAAAGACAGTCAAACCCAATCTAGCCGCCAATAAACGTTTGCCATAGCAGATTAAATGGGGGATTGTCTGCATATTGAAGACGATCATAGGCAGAATTGCGGTGTGAAGTTTCTCCGCTTCTTCCAGCAATCCTTTTCTCCAAAATTGATAAATCTGCACTTGACGATCAATCAACTCTGGAGCTGGGATTAACCCAGCACATCCTGCGCGCAATGAGTCCACTAGTTCAATTCCTCCTCTACCGTTAAATACTAGCATTTGTTTGCCGAGTACATGAACCAATTGCTCAACCTGAACTGCAGATCCCTCTCCCTTCAAGATTTGGAAATTTGGGTGGCGTAGTTTTAAATCGAGAATTTTCGGTGCACTCAAGCCAACTCCCAGATATTCAGGAGCATTTTGAATGGCAACTGGTAGGTTGATATTGTTCATCACTTCAGAGAAGTGCTCAAAGCATTCTTCTTCATCCAAAGGTCTGCGAGGGGGAGGTTGAAGTATCAACCAACTTGCTCCCAGATCCGACGCTTGTCTAGCAAATTCTATCTGAGCGGCTGAATCTACTCCAGACACAGTGACAACTAGCGGTAGCCGTCCCTGCAAATCTTCCATGGCCCACCTCAGGATTTGCAACTGTTCATCCTGACTCAATTTATTGATTTCTGTTGCCAATCCGAGGACTACCAACCCCTGAATATTTTGTGCAAGGCAGCATTGAACTTGGAGTCTCATTGCATCCCGATCCAAGTTTCCATCAGCATTAAAAAATGAATAAAGAATTGGCCATACACCTGAGACCTGAACAGTCATA
>NYVT01000027.1:0-7328 GCA_002684675.1 Deltaproteobacteria bacterium | reverse complement strand
GGCTCCGAAGCACGAATTATCCTCAAACTTTACGCCAAATACCCGATTTACCGTGATAGCGCTGCGACGATCAAGTCTGTTGGCATCCTTGGAGACAAGTTTGTCGAAGTTCTGCAAGGTAACTCGATGAGTGGGACCATGCAGGATGGGGACGAGATCGAACTGGTAATTCCAGGAAGTGATATTGACAGCATGATCGATAGCCTCGGATCCATCCTGCGTGATGTGAAAAGTGTGACAGGTGCGCTGGATCGTTCGCTCGGTGGAGTTCAAGGTGAACAGAGACTGACGAGGATTCTTGATAATATTGAAGGGCTTACTCAGAATACTGAGGAACTGACTGGAACTGTCAACGAGCGAATTGAATCCATCATGCGTCAGATCGAAACCTTCAGCAGTGATCTTGCGGAAATCTCTGGCGAAAACAAGGGAGAGGTGAAGATCATCCTGGCTAATCTGAAGCAGTTCTCTTCACAACTCGAGACCATCACTACCGAGAACCGATCTGGTCTGCGCCAGGTGGTAGACAATCTCAACAATTTTACTGAATCCCTCGCTGAGGACGGGCCCGAAATCACAGGTAATCTCCGAGGAATTCTTGAAGAAAACCGTAGCTCTCTCAGGAGTAGTGTCGATAATCTGGACCGATCCCTGGCCAAGCTGGATCGTACGATGGATAACGTCGAGTCGATCAGCGGCAAGATCGAAAGAGGAGAGGGCACCATCGGCAAGCTAGTCAACGATGAGCAAACCGTCGATGAGTTGAACGAAGCCATCGGCAGCATCAACGGATTGCTCGGTGATGTCAACCGCCTCAAGCTTGACATTGGCGTCCGAGCTGAATTGTACAGCTCCAATCAGGCTGCCTATGGTCCAGAAAGTTTTTCAAAAGGCTACCTGAGCGTCCAGTTGCAACCGCTCAAGGATCGTTTCTATCGCTTGGAGTTGGTCGATAATCCACGCGGAATCAGAACCCGTACCAAGGATTACATTACACGTGAAGAGAATGGCCAAATTACCTACATTGAGGAAGAGCGACTGGAAGTTGAACAAAGTTTACAATTCTCTGCTCAAGTGGTGCAACGCTTCTACGACACTCTCTTCAAAATTGGCCTCTTTGAGAACAGTTTTGGACTGGGAGTGGAACAACTCTTTGGCCGTGATGAACAGTACCATACCTATCTGGACGTATGGGATATTGGAGGTGAATTTGGCACACATCTCAAGGCAGGAGCCAGTTGGCGCTTCCATTCAAATCTCTTTGTCACTGCAGGGGCAGATGACTTCATCAGTGAAGAAGAGTCCTTTCGTGACTACTTCATCGGAATTGGGGTGACCTTTAACGAAGATGTCCTCAAACCTTTCCTCAGNAGCGTACCGCTGGACGCCATCACCAACTAAGCTTCCTTGCCCCTCCTTTTTGTACTGCAAAGGTTTCTTAAAACCTTTATTNAGGTGCGATAAAAATTTTGATAGANATAGTTTTCCAGTTGACAAGTNTCAACATCTGNCAGGTTGCTCCACAGCAGATGTTTCNGGCAGGGAAGTGTCGTGAGAGTGGGCCTCCCCGGACTTGAACCGGGAACCAACCGATTATGAGTCGGCTGCTCTAACCGATTGAGCTAGAGGCCCATTAGGCAAGATCAACAGAGAACCCAAATCAAGCTTTGTTTGCAAGATTTTTCGGAGTTTTATGAAGAAATTAAAATACATCACGCTGGGGATACTAGGAAGTGGATGTTTCGCCTGCGCTCCTCTCCCCGTCCAAGAAGAGAGTTTTTCCTTAGCCAACGCCCGTGAACGCCAAACTTCATCCCCTCAATGTGAATGGGAACAAGCAAATTGCGAACTGAGTGTGACTGTTCAGGAGCAGTCCTTCCGCTTGTACTCCAAAGTCGGTTTNGTCCGTATGGAGAGATTTGACCCACAAACTAAGTCCTGGCGAATCGAAACAGAACGTGCAACCGGAGAGGACTATCGCGTTGTANGGGCTGCAGCTTTGCANGAATTTATCTACCTCACAGAATGTGATCAGAAGGGGAATCGCAAGATTCAACGTTATCGACCTACTGACCAAANCTGGCGACAATTACANTACAAGTCTTTGGGTTGCCAGTTGTAACTTAACCCAACCAGTCTTCGCATGGCTGGCTGCATAGCTTTCCGCGCCAGCACCAACACAATCGGTCTTCTTCTACCCATAGCAGCACACCTTCCAGCATTTTCGGCCAATCTTCCTCATCCAATGCTTGACGACTACTCAGCGCTCCCAAGATTAGTGATAACATCGTGTCATGTGTTACAGCCAGACGAAAGGTGCCCTCCGGTAGGCCTTCCTTCCAGAGATCCTGTAAAAGTTCNTGCGTTGCAGCTCGTACTGGGTTCAGTCCACAATCACTGGCCCCGCGTAAGCCCGCATTGACTAATCCCAGTGGGCCCTGNTCTACCATATACTGATGATTGCGATCTGAATCTTGAACAAAAACCCCTTNGTCCCCCAGTTTTGGATTAGCATGAACTGGTACCATTTGNCCAGAACCACGACCGATCGCTTCTGCCGTCTGCAGACAACGACTGGACGTGCTGGAATCAAGCGAAATTAATTGCGTTCCCAATCGTGTCCCCAGTACCTCCGCCAGTCGAACACCCTCAGTGGTCAGATCCACCTGAAAATGAAAAACTCCTGGAGGAAAAGGTGGCCGCACGGAATGGCGCATCAACAGCAGTTTACCACANGTCAGTGATGCTGCATGGGCTAGAGTTGCTTCCAGGTCGCCTGGAGTTTGAGAGTGGTAGTAAATCATGGGAGTTGGGGCATTAGGCTTGGNGTAAAGGTTTGTCTCGCTTTTTGCATGGGGTCATGCAAATTCAGACAAGCTTGCGGATACCATACCACGTGACTTCTACTACCAACCAGTTCACTCGCTGACCTGAGTCGAGCAACAATTTTTCTCAATGACTGATCTCATGTTGAAACTGCGAAAGCACTTCCTCGCTTTGTTAATTTGCATTCCACTACTGCTGCATTTGGGCGCTTGCGCTCCCGAGAGTACACAGGGCACCACTCCTGATTCAGAATATGGGAAAGGAAGCCTAANTGTGACTATTTCANACACAGATCTTGATGAAAATGGNAAATCCGCAAATATCACAGTNAAGCTGGACAATCCTCCCAAAGAAAATGTTGCTATTATCGCTACGTCAAGTGATCCGTCCGAAGCTCANTTTGTTGTTAATAACCAATTTCAATCTAGTGCAGAATTGATCTTCACAGATATTAATTGGGATGTTCCACAAATACTAAAAATTCANGGACAATATGATGAGATTATTGACGGTCCTCAAAATGTTTTTGTGAGTCTAGAAGTTCTATCTGATGATCCAGTTTACAGTAACCCAGATATCAACCTNACAGATCCTACTGGTGGACCAACAAATCTTATTAATGACATTGATCAGGTTTTCCGCAATTTCGATAATACTCCTTCTAATGGAATTGCNTCGTTTACAACAACTGGAACTGTAACTGAATTAAATCCCAATGAACCTGGATTTAAACAAGCTACTTTNCCTATTCAATTGACTAGTAGACCATCATCAAATGTAGAAGTTTCAATTAATTTNACCTCTGGTACACCAGAAATAGCAGATGCTCTATTAAGTATATCACCACCAAGTAGAGTACTTACTTTCACACCTGAAAACTGGAAGNTTNCACAAAGTTTTATCGTCACAGCTAAACAAGAAGATATTGATTACAGTTCAAACANTNAATTCAATTTCAATATCAAATCAGCAGGCCAATATCCGTTCAACGGCAAGTCCTGGTCGGTCACTGTNAACCGTGAAGACAATGANGTCCCTGGGATCTTTATTGATTCTCCTAATTCGATGAATACCAGTGAATCTGGAAATAAAGTNACACTCGGAATTAGACTAAAAATGAGNCCTGATGAAANTGTAACNGTCAAATTTGTTAGTAGTGATATAAGCGAGGGCAAAATAACAACTTCAAATCAAGGTATTTTAACTTTCAGTAGAGACAGCTGGAATACAAATCAAATTATAGAAGTTACTGGACAACCAGATAGTNCAGCTGATGGTGTACAGGATTATAATCTTACATATACTTTTAGTGGTGATCCAATTTACGAAAGTATCAACTCTANCGAGNTTTTCAAAGAGAAGNTTACACTTACAAACCAAGATNTTAATAGCCCAGATTTCACAATGCAACTGGGNAATCTTGGACTCTCTGAATCAGGAAANTGTGATTACTTAGCNATACGTTTAAACACAAAACCAACCAATCAAGTAACGATTACATCNAATATCACTACTAACCCTAATGAAGCAAGCTTTGTGAACGATAGAACAAACTGCAAAAACTATAATCAGATAATTGGAACTTGTCAAAAAGNACCNTTATCTTTCGANCAAATCAACTGGAACCAGTCCCAACTTTTATGTATCAAAGGNGAGGATGATTCAGAGATTGATGGATCCAAGCAAATATCTCTNACTATNGATTCATCTAGTGATGACTCAAACTACAACCAAAAAGATAGTAACTTCTCTCTAANCAANACAGACAATGACTANGCAGGTATNCAGTTAGGTTCTGTCCAGTACATGACTAGCCAAGAAAAATATGTACTCCCTGTTCAATTACGTGCCAAACCAAGCTCAACAGTAAANGTACGATTAGCAAGTAATACTTCGCAAATCATCAAAGATGTTTTTGANACTTCGTCGATTTCCTTCAATAATAGCAATTGGNACCAGCAACAGTTTGTCTATCTTAAGTCGGGAGTCGACCTAAATGCAGAAATAACTTTTGAGGCTACAGGAGGAGGATTCAATACCACTGCTACTACTTCCATAAATTTGAGAAGTGACAATAGCAGTGCAGCTGCGGGCTACGAATTCGTTTACTTCAAAGAGGCAGCCGAACGTTTTACCAGCGATGACGGAGGTGTCTACGCCTTTCGCTTAAAGCTAAGGAATGAACCTACTGCTCCGGTATATCTTAAATTGAGGTCTGACAAACCTGGAGTTGGTAATCCAAATCGAACTGGAATTACTCTGGACTCTACCAACTGGAGCTTAGGTGAAGANATAAAAGTCATTGGATTAGACGANAATTTGAATGAAAACCAAGCCTATCGAATTCAATTCTACNATGTTTCCAGTGCTGATCCCAACTATAACGATCTACTCCCACAAGATATCCACCTTGTTAACTTGGATGACAACTACCGTCCTAATCCATTATCTTCTAATTTNTATGAATTTAACAACACTNTAACCNCTCCAAATAGCTGTAGCACAGCTGGAGAAATATCTGGAGACACATCCGATTTCAANATTCCACCACTGCCAGTAAGTATTCTGAGAGAAACTGATTCACCTGTGGCTACAATTAAGATTGCACTATCACAACCAATCGAGGGCACTGTCAAATTGAGGGCATTTTCTGAGGATGAAAGTGAGGGCTATCTGATCAATGGAAGTAATCGTGCTATTAACTTTCAAGATATTATTTTCAATGAATCTAATGCTACTACATACCAAGATATCAATATACTAGGCGACCAAGACTGGATTGATGACAGAAACCAACGATTTAAAATTCAAATCTCTGTATTGAGCACCAATATTCCTGATTACCTTGGAAAAAGCGTATCTGTATGCCTTGAAAACGAAGATGATGACAAAGCTGGGATTGAATTAAATTTTGGCATGTCTGATGAAAACTTACTCGCCACTTCTACTTCCCAGCCCAATACCAAACTTGGGGTAAGATTACTTTCCGAGCCAGTTGGCANCGTCTCATTTAGTCTTGTCTCTCAAGGATCTCTGTCCTTCAATTCAAATAACTGGAGTGAATTTCAAGAGATTACTATTACTAATCAATCAAAAGCCTCCTCATCTGGTAGCTTAGCAAGCTCTTTAACAACAAGTGATCCTGTTTACTCGAATGTTTCTATCCCATCTATTCCTATATATCATCAAGATGACGAGGTTCGTGACGTTCTGATTGAGATGCCCNACAATGAATATGTTAACGAAGCAGGAACAACCAATAGCTTTAAAGTAGCTTTGAGAAGCCAACCAAGNAACTTAGTCATACTACCCTTNGATGTTAACAATCCATCGGAAGGCCGTGTCTCCCCTTCAACACTTGTTTTTGATGACACAAACTGGACAGAACCTCGGACCGTCAGAGTCTCTGGAATTGACGACTATCAGATTGATGGCAATCAACAATTTGAAGTGAAGATAGGTGTAGATCCCAATTATAGAAATCAGGAACGAATAGTTCGCTTCATTAGTCTAGACTCAACGGAAGCTGGATTTATAGTGTACGCATTAGATGAACAAACTGACGAAGCTGGTGGGGATGCACAAGTTACCATTCAACTTAAAAGTAAGCCCAAAGCTGATGTGATCATAAGTGCCTCTTCGACAGATACAACCAAGGCTGTGATCACGCAAGGTAGCTTCCTAACCTTCACTACCAGCAACTGGTTTCAACCCCAGACCGTCAAATTAGTTGGACTCGCTGATGGTTCCACAGCAAATGACCAAGATTACTCCCTCGAATTCTCAAATTCTTCCAGCGATGACAGCAACTATGATGGGCTTAAAATTCAGAGTGTGCCCCTGAAGCATCTCAATCTGAATTGACGATGAGCCCGGTGCGTCTGGAAAAGCAGGATTCTNTGGCTTGGCTCTGNCTCCAACGACCTGAGGCCTATAACGCCTTCACACAAGAGATGGTCGGCGAGTTATTGGAGTGCCTGTTTCAANTCCGACAACGAATCNATCAAGGTNGTGGCCATCACCGGGGAGGGATCTGAAGTGGTCTAGTTCACATCTACAGGACCCCATTATGGCTTTCCATGAGTTGACCACTCGTGTTCACCTCTGTATCGNTGAAATTCAACGCTTCCTTGAGCTTATCCTAGCAATCATCAATGGAACTGCAACTGGAGTTGGTTTCTCTCTTGCCTTGAACTACGACTTCCGAACGATGACCAAGACAGCGCGTCTAAAACAAGCTCTCACTAGTCATAGACTCTGTTTGGATGTCGGAGGAACTTGTTTTCTTCAACGTTTAGTTGGGCTTGAACGTGCCTTGGAGATTGTGGCATTAGATGTATGGATATCAGAAAAACAAGCCCTGAACTGGGAACTAGTCAACCGAGTTGGGCCTCCGGAAAAACTCGCAGCAGAAACCCCGAGTTGGGCAAGTCGTTTAGCTGAACGCTCCAATCACGCCTTCACAACCGTCAAACAACTGCTCAACGAATCCTGGAACACTC
>NYVT01000026.1:29254-84256 GCA_002684675.1 Deltaproteobacteria bacterium | reverse complement strand
ATTGCGCAAATCAATTCCCCTGCACTCAGAAATATAACAACTCCTCAATCTCACTATTTGTTGTGCTGTGAACAAGAACCCCTCTGCAATTCTTGGAGTAGCATTTCTAGCGCCTCTCTTTTGAGTGGTGGAGCACCGCCTCGGCATGGCACACACTGCCTTTGGGCCAACTCCATTATTCATTTCTCCTTGAATTTGCTTTCTGCAAAATAAAGCCCACTGCAAACTATTGAAACACTCTTATTTTGCCTGGGCTAACCAGTATTGCGCAAATCAATTCCCCTGCACTCAGAAATATAACAACTCCTCAATCTCACTATTTGTTGTGCTGTGAACGAGAACCCCATGTAGAAGTTTGATATCCTGCTGTGGGTGAACCTATGGTCCTTCAGCACAGATTGACACGCACAGGAAGAGACTTTCGTGCACTGGCTGCTCATCTATCTCCACACTATCACCTATTTATCCCTGATACTCTTAGACGAAGTCGCTCACATTGGGCACAAGATCCAATGACAGAATATACCGTCCCATTCTACGTGAAACAGGCAGTTGCCCTCTTAGAGCATTTTCAGATAAAGCGTTGTGGCTGGACCGGAACTTCGATGGTTGGGATCATAGGCATACTGCTTGGAGCCACCAGTTTGCAGAAGTACTTGGTAGGACTCCGTGATCAACGATATCGGTCGGAGTTACCCAACGGAGCGATTCGGNGGATTACCAAGTACGTTTTCAGGCACCCGAATTTCAAAAATTTTCAGGAACTGAAGCAGTACTTTCAGTANGTCTACCAGCCTTTTGGCTGGCTTAGTGATCCGGAATAGCAGGAGTTGGCCGTTTCCTCAGCTAGGAGAAAAGATGATGGTAAATGGACCATTCACTACGATGTACATTCATCAGAGCCCTTTGCCCAGGAACNCCAAGGGGAGATTTGTGAGANATGTATGAGAAGATCTGTTGTTCAGTAATNATTCTTCGAGGTGAATTTTATGATATACTNNNTNNTATTGTTGCGGAACAAATGACGACTAGAGGGCCAATNGGANGGTTATTCACCCTTCCCAACTGTGGACATGCACCCTATTTNAACACTCCCGAATAAATCGGTCTTCTAAAGAAATTCTTACAGGAAATTTTCCACCAAGTATCCTAAACATTTGCCTGTGACTGCTGTGACCAGTCACANGCTTGACGGAGATGCTCTTTCTCTCCTTTTTCATTNAGGAGTGGCGAAATCTCCTCCCAAACTTGCTGGTGATAGTTCTGNAACCAATTCCATTCATCCTCTGTAAGCAACTCTTCGCAGACTAGTTTACGCTCAAAAGGGATTAGGGTCAGCGCGTCAAAGCAAAGCCACNCTTTACTATCTGGATGCTTCGGATGCTGCAAAGCTGGCTGCACAACATAGAGATTTTCCAAGCGAATTCCTCCCCAACCCGTTCGATAGTATCCAGGCTCATTAGAAATGATCATTCCAGACTGAAAACCAACATCTCCAGCAAAGGCCGATATNCGTTGTGGCCCTTCGTGCACCCCAAGGAAAGCTCCTACGCCGTGACCAGTTCCGTGTCCGAAATCAAGTCCTTCATTCCATAACAAAGATCGAGTCACACCATCCAGCACAGCACCATTCGTACCCTCAGGAAAAACCTGGCGGGCAAGTCGAATATGTGCTTGCAGCACCCTNGTGTAGCATCTTTGCTGCTCAGCATCAGGCTCTCCCCAGATCATCGTACGAGTTGCATCGGTTGTTCCTCCTCCGCACTGAATGCCAGAATCGACCAATAGGAATTCACCATCTGTCAGAATTTTCTCTGTACTCGGATTGCTGTAATGAACAATCGCTGCGTTGGCGCCAGCTCCAGCAATTGTTTCAAAACTCAAGTCTGCAAAATCTGGCCGTCTCTCGTAGTAGCACCTTAGCCAACTAGCATATTGTTGCTCACTTACCTTTTCACTATTCCGCTCAGCTTGCTTCAATCTAGCAAGACTCTGAATTTTTCCAACTGCTGCCTGTCGGTGAGCGTAGCGAATACGCTGCAATTCGACTTCATTCTTTAGAGCACGCGGCATGATAACTGGACTTTCTGCTTCCAATACTTGGGCAGATTGATCTTGTAGTAGCAGCAANGTGCCCATTGTAGCGCCTTGCGGATCCAAACACACACATGCGGAATCATCCCCTGCTAATTGCTTCAATGTAGGAGCATAGTCCTCATATGGATGGAACGTCCAATCCGTTAGTGATTGCAATTCTACACTAGCAGGAAAATGACAAAAGCAGATTGCTTNTGTCTTGGAAATCAGCGCNTAGGATTCGAAGACTGGATTACAAGGAACATCTTTTCCACGCAAATTAGTCAACCAGGCAATCTCATCTAGCTGAGTCAACAAGAAATGCGTAGCCCGATGCTTGTCCAATTGGTCACGCANTTCAGTCAACTTTTCTGAGGTGGAACGACCCGTCCAAGAAAGTGGCAACAANTTGGGTTCTACCCGTTCAGGTATCGCAATTGATCCAGTCTGATCAACCAAGTTGCCAAGCACTGGTACCAACTCAGACTGGCAACTCAGCAGTGCCTGCGACCAACTGCGCCAACTCCGTGGGCTAACTGTGAACGGATCTNCTCCAAAACGACACCCAATCGATTGCCCTGCAAGCCATTCCATGATGTCTGGAACTCCNGTGAGTCCTAGTTTTCGNATTTCAAAATGATCTCCGCTTTGTGCATCTGCTTGAATATGATAGCGAGAATCNACAAAGAGTTGCGATCGTCCTTCTCGCAGAACGATCGCAATGCCAGCAGATCCATTGAATCCACTCANTGCTTCCAAACGACGGTGGTGTAGGGGCACATACTCGTTGAGGTGCTCATCTGTCGTTGGCACTAAATAGCCATCTAATTCAGATTCCTGAATCAACTTCTGTAGCTGAGACAGACGACTGGACATTTGCAAAACTCTTTTGAGTTGCGATTAGTTTATGTTGGCCTCGAAGGCCAACATTTTTTGGGGAATGTGAGGAAAAATCAGAACAGTTTGATCGGCGATTTANCACCTTCGGTAGGATAGCGTGGGCGTGGGCGACTGGATGGGCGTGTCCCATATTCTGGTTTCACTCTGAATGGATTGAAGTTCCGTCGATGAGTATCATCATCTTCCAACACCGAGCGTCGGAGTGACCTGTAATTAAGAGGGTAAATCGGCGGACTTCCAGTATTGCTCTCCACCATGCTGTTAACTGAACGGCCTCTACGAACCTCAGCTCGGTATGCTTGATCATAGTAACCACTTTGATNACCAGCACGAGACTGTGTTCGATGCTGCTGAAGCTGCTCATAGTTAATGGTTGGGCNCCGCGGCGCCATTGGCTTTCCACCAGTTATTCTCCGCGCTTCGGCTTCCTGTACTCCAAGNTAGAGTAANCCAAAGCACATCCACACANTCCATGGTTTCATAATTTTATCTCTCTTCTCCAGTTTCAGATTTATGATAAGAGATGTGCAAATATCAAACAAATATTTTAACANCTTCTTCCATTGAAGATGTTTAGGTTAGACTACGAATCAAATCAATAGCCCATTCCTCTTCCTGATAAGCAGAAGAATTTGCGGCCACACCACCCTGCGAAATCAGAATTTCAGGGGCTTGGTCCAGTGGGGGCTGTGTGAGCTTAATACGCTTCACTACTGTGCGAGGAACTATCATCTGGACGTCTTCTTCACGCAACGTCTGGATCATCTCACGCATCTTATAGCTGCGCATCAACTGCCCCAATATGCGTTTGGTGTACAGATCCAGAAGATTGGGCCCCTCACGATGGAAAAGCGCAAACCATTGTAAAGAATCTTGAGTGTGGATCATCGCTGTACCATTGAAAAGCGGAAGGAAGGNCGCTGGCACCTCATCATTCCAAGCAATCAATGTACAGTCGCCAAAAGCCTGTTCTGGCGTAGCACGGGTGTCTAAAAGAGCTTGAAGCAACTGCGGGGCAATATTGGGATAGGGCGTCAACAGGTTTCGCAGATGATCACGGCGATTTCCTTGTTGCCAGGCTTCTACACAATGNGCCTCGCACTCTCCATCGACATGGCAGATTGGACAAANGAGATCTATTCGACTGGCGATCTGTAGTTGATTCATCATTTTGATAGTGGTTCTGCTTCCAANAGGTAGGTTTTGGCTCCAGTGATCTGAACTGGCACTAATTCTCCTGGCTCAGCGTCACAGTTGGCAATCACAACCGAGTGGTAGCCTCGACTCCTTCCGTTGAGCCGACTTGGATCCTTTAAATAGGGGCCTTCGACCAAAACCTCCTGCAAACTACCGATCAAAGCCTTAGTTTTTGCTTTCACAATCGGCTCCTGTAACTCCAATAGCCGGCGTAATCTCTCGACCTTGACCTCTTCTGGCAATTGTCCTGAATATGCCGCTGCAGGTGTCTCTGGCCGTGGAGAATACTTAAATGCAAAGATCTGGTCGTAATGAACAGTTTGAATTGCTTGCAAAGTCTGTTCGAAATCCTCTTCTGTTTCTCCAGGAAAACCAACAATCATGTCGGTTGATAACGTTCCCTGTGGTACGTAACGGCGATACAAAGCNACTTTTTCCAGGTATTTTTCCAAGGTATACCAGCGACGCATTCGACGCAGTACACGATCTGAACCTGACTGCAGAGGTAGGTGGAGTTGTTCACATAGACTTGGTAACTCAGCAAATCCTTCCGCAAGTTCTTCTCGAAAATCTTTGGGNTGTGGTGATGTAAATCTTATGCGTTGCAACTTTTCAATCTTGTCCATTCGCCTTAGCAATTCGATAAAATCGACACCATCTGCCTTGTACGAATTGACGTTCTGCCCAAGTAAACAAATTTCACGAACTCCCTGAGTAACTAGATTTCTAGCTTCCTGCAAAATATTTTCTGGTTCCCGACTCACCTCTAAACCCCGCGTNACAGGGACAATACAAAAAGAGCAAAAATTATTACACCCTTTCGTGATCGCAAGATGAGCCTTTAGGTTAGCTCCTTTTGATAAAGAAACTTCCTCCGGGATAAAATTTCTGACTTTTTGACGAGGAGCTACACGATTTGTCCTTGCGATACGCTCTCCCTGATCAACTTCTGCTAAGAGTTCAGGGAGTTCGAATAGATTATCTGTGCCAAAGACCAAATCAACACTACGTTCTCTTGCAAGAATTTGCTGACCTTCCTGTTGGGCAACACACCCACCAACTCCAATTTTTAGCTTAGGATTAGCTTGCTTCAGTTTCCGCAGCCGGCCTAGCAAGCTATAGACTTTTTGCTCTGCCTTATTTCTAACAGAGCAGGTGTTAAGCAGAATCAAGTCGGCTTCTCCAGCCTCATCTGTGTACTGATAATTTTCCTGATTCAAGATTTCAAGCATTTTATCGCTATCGTACTCGTTCATCTGACAACCAAAGGTTGCTATGTGCACCTTACGTTTAGGCAAAGTCGATTTCATGAAGTAGTCAAATTAGTTAGGTATTAGGCTAGTTCAACAGGCTGTAACGGACTTAGGTCCATTTCTACGGCACAGATAGAGCATGCTACGTCCTGCAGATCTTGAGGATATTCCACATAATGAGACTTACCATTATTTTGCCAGAGTGTCTCCTCGAGTTGTAAGCCGTGGGCTGTTGGACGGACAAACTCATACCACTCCATGCGATACAAGTTCTGCAAGCTTTTCAGCACAAAGTATTGGTCACTTTCATTCCTGAATCCACGATCAGGTTGAGCCNCTGCTTTCGACTCCTCAGTACGTTCTAAGATCNCCCTAAAATCGAATTTACCCCATAAGAAATGAACCGAAGGCATGACGGGATCGTGATCAACTTTAAAAACGAAATAGTTTTGACGCCGGAATGTATAAGAATTCAATGTAGCCTCTTTTACTCAAGTACCAGTGGATTCGAATTTGATTAAATTGACCTAATGNATCTCTTTTNTGCAAGAAAAACTTTAGTCAACAAGCTGAACTACAGTGAAAAACTCTTTTCTCTTTTGTGTCATTTATCTTGCAAGAAATCAGGTATATAGGAATTATTTTTTAGTTAATCTTTTCATAAAAATGCTCTCTTCAAAGAGACAATGACACTTCGCTCACTGCAATTCCTAATTCTGCTAGTAATCTTTTGGTGGGGTTCTCCAACACCCAGTTCCGGAGAATCCTCAAACCAGATCAGCGCAAGCAAAGGGAAACCTTCGCTCCAGGCCATTGCAAATNAAAGATATTACGACATTCCTATCNAGCTCAATAAGCGAGTGCNGCAAATGCTACGCTACTACNCTGAGCGCAAGCATTCCATTCTTAATCGTGGACTTGCTCGTTCTGGGCGATACATGGATATGTTCCGCAGAGAACTACGAGCTTGGGGCCTTCCACAGGACTTGGTGTTCGTTGTTGCAGTGGAAAGTAACTTCAATGAACGCTCTGTCTCAGTCAAGCAGGCAGTTGGGCTCTGGCAGTTCATGTCAACTACGGCACAACAATATCAGCTTAGGGTAGATCCTTGGATTGATCAACGCAGAGATCCACTCAAAGCGACACGCGCTGCTGCACAGCACTTCAAATACCTTTACGAAATTTTTGGTGATTGGGAACTTGTTCTGGCAGCCTATAACGCTGGTGAAGGAAGAGTTCAGCGTGCGGTGAAACGAGCTAAGCAGCAAAAAAAACCAGCTGATTTCTGGTCGCTATCTTTACCTCGGGAAACGCGGAGCTATGTCCCAGCAATCATGGCTACTGCAATCATCTACAAGAACTTAGATTATTTCGGAATCACTGGTGTTGCACTAGAACCTCCAATGGAACAGTCACAGTTCCAAGTACCTGTCGACTTCTCCTTCCAAGAAGTCGCTCAGCGTGCAGGAATGCCGCTAGACGAATTACTCACCTACAATATGGCATATCTCCGAGAGATGCCGCCCATTGATCAGAAACATTACACTATCTACCTTCCACAGAAATATCAGCCTGCACTATGGCAATCTCTTCGCCAGTATGGTGAGCCTTCTTCCCACTGGCTCCAGCACTACAACAGTATGCTGCAAGACACTCCGGAGAATCTACAAACTCTTGAGCGCCACGGTGATTTGAAATATGTACGTGTACAGCGAGGTGAGAATTTATCGACAATTTCGCGNAAATACAACACAACCATCACAAGGCTACTACGCTGGAACCGAGTTCCTAAAAATCAGCTNCTGCAGGTTGGACAACGCCTCAAGATGTATGTTGTCAATCGTAAGGTTTTGGAAGACGTTCGAGAAAAAAATCAAAACTTGGAAGAGCGCATCCACGGGACACAGTTTGTTATTCGGGTTCCCAAAGGAGCAACACTATCCGAACTGGCAGAGCGATACCACACAAACATCAAAGAGCTAATGACAATCAATCGCTTACGCTCACCGATGGATCTGCAAGCCGGTCAGTCACTAAAGATTTATGCTCGCCCAAAAACGATTCAAGTTCCCCAAGGAGCAACACTATCCAACTTAGCACAACGCTATGATGTTTCTGTTAAGGAGTTGATGGCTTGGAATAATCTTGCTGCTCCTAATGCTCTGCAGGCGAACCAAACTTTAATCATTGCTCCACCACCCGCACCNACNCCTCAACAACTTGTTCAGGAAAAACAGGTAAGAATCAGGGTTCCNAAGGGAGCAACCCTCTCTGAACTGGCAGAACGCTATAATGTGACCGTCAGCAAGTTGATGGAATGGAACAATCTGAAAAGATCTGATTCACTACTTGCAGGACAACAACTCACCGTATTTAGAGAAATCACACAAAACAACAAAGCAACCCACCGAATTATCCAGGTGCGCATGGGTGATACTCTCTGGGATATTGCTAGAGAACACCAGACTTCTGTTGAGCAACTCTTAGTTCTCAATGATCTTGAAGGAAACGAACCATTACGACTTAACCAAAAGCTAAAGGTACCTGTCCGACCAGGTATTTGAACATACACATAGTCNTTCTTTTTCTCGTCTCATTCGAAATCCCCGATGAAAATCAGCCATCAGGATAAGAAAAATCTACTGATCGAGGCTCTATCTTACATTCAGCGCTTCCGTAACCAGATCATCGTCATCAAATACGGAGGAGCCGCAATGATCGAGGAAGCTCTGANAACCAGCTTTGCCCAAGACATTGTACTGTTGCAGTCCTTGGGANTGCGGCCGGTNGTTGTGCATGGTGGTGGTCCAGAAGTATCNAAGGTGATCCAGAGCCTAGGCCAGAAAGTATCATTCGTTGATGGATTGAGAGTAACTTCCGCAGAAAATTTGAAGGTCGCTGAAATGGTGCTCTCAGGAAACCTCAATAAAGNGATTATTACTCATTTACAGACTTTTGGGGGAAAGGCCGTTGGCCTTAGTGGGAAGGATGGAAATCTGATTCAGGCCGACAAGAAAAAACTCGCCAGTGGCATCGACCTTGGCTATGTGGGAACTATCAGACAAATCAATCCCGAACTGCTGCACCTACTGATTCGAGAGCAGTTTATTCCGGTTATCTCGCCAATAGGGATGGGGAGCAGCGGTGAGACCTACAACATCAATGCAGATACTGTCGCCGCCGCAATTGCAGTTGCGTTAGAAGCACGCAAGGTGATTTTCATGACTGATGTTGATGGNGTGCTATCAGATGGAAAAGAGTTAATTTCTTATCTAAACACGACCACTGCAGAAGACTTGATCGCAAACAAGGTGATTTCAGGAGGTATGGTCCCTAAAACTCAGGCAGCGTTGGATTGCGTTAAAGCTAACGTTCGTTCAGCTCACATCATTAACGGAACAGACCCGCATTCTGTAATTGCTGAGCTGTTTACTGATCAAGGAATTGGAACGCAGATTGTGAAGGGCTGAAAGAGGGGGCTTAAATTTCGTCAGTTTCAGAGTTGGAAGCATCTGCTGTTTTTGGAGTAACAGCTAGATTTTCATAAGGTTCCCAATTTTCGCTGATAATTCGAAAANCTTGTACGTCCTCTTGAAACTTCAAATACAACGTTTTCCAACCTAAATCACTAAAATCTGAAGAGCTATATTTTTGTAGAAAANGAACGAAGTAGGTACCTTTGCTATATAGAAAGGTTAGATTCGAAGCTTGTATTTCCCGGCTTTTATTCCTCAGATTAATTCTCTTCTTGTAATGCAGCCATCTTTTCTTATCGAAATNCTCGTTTGCAAAATTATCTGAATAGTAATTTAGATAGTCTTCCAAATTTGGATTTTCCCAAGCATCTATCCAAGTGAAAACAAAATTTTTCAGTCTCTCTACTTCTGCAAGATTCTGGTATTTCAAAAGTTTTTCTACTGATTCATCAATCAATATAACAGTNGTTGGCAGCTGTATGTATTGCGCAATCTCCAGAAAGTTTTCATTACTGACTGAAATACACCCCTCTGTNGGAATGGGTCTACTCCCCTCTGTTCCATGTAACCAAATCCCATAACCAGTCTTGCTGTGAAAGAGACGGTCCATCAAGTTCGGGTAGTTTAGGGGAAACGCTCCTGCACCATAGGGCTTCGCTTCCCTGGCGCCATACATTCCTATCAAATCTTTCTCTGACCAAACACCCGTAAACCAGTAAATTCCCGTGGGTGTCTTCAGATCTCCTTCTTCGAACTTGTCACCTGGCACTTTTCCTGTCGTACACGGGTATGCAGCAATCATCTCCCACTTTGGATGGCCCCGATAGACTTCGATTTGACAGTCTTTTTTATCAACAAGTAGAAATGTAAGGTCTGGATTTTCGGACAGGAGTAGGTTGCGGGGGAGAGCAAAGGCTAAATTTGTTATCGAAATAAAGAACAAAAGCGCAGAGATTGCCNAAAAATGGCGAANAGACAACATGTACTCGTCCTGACGGAATGGAGCTTAACTTTGATCAACCGCATCATGCTTTTGCTGCAGCTTCCGTACCCAGTAGAATCCACCAATTAGCATTGCTACTGGTAGTAATGTCAAGAAAGCTGTCGTCAGGTAAAATGCGACTCTCGTATTCTCTGAGGAAGAGAAACAAACCGCACAGGCTAGTACATCANAATTCAGGAATAGACTGGCCAGGCCAGTAGNTACAATAGCAGGAACGGCTTTCACAACCCTCAAAGCAAGTAGACAAGTGTATATAAAACTGGCCAAACTCCAACCACAAAATACCAGAAGATTTGGGCTGCACGGAGGTTGTCAATTGTTAGTTGCTGGGAAGTGGAATTGAGCCTTTTCAAACAAGCAAGCAAAGCGAGCAGTCCCCCAATCACATGAAGCCCGTGAGCTCCGATAATTAGATAGAAGACGCCTCCGTAAGTACTGGAAGTAATAGTCAGCCCAAAACTAATCAATTGGACCCACTCGTATCCCTGCACACTGACAAAGACTGTTCCCAGAGCAATCGTTAGAGCAAGCAACTGTTTAGANCGTGGAGCCTGCGAGGAGAATACCTTTACAGATCGATGCAGGCAGAAAGCACTCGCCAAAAGAGCCAAAGAGTTTAGTGCTGTTGCNAANACTGGAAGCCGAGGCTGACCCCACGGAGGCCACTCTTCAGAACCAGAGCGAATAATCATATAGGCACTGATCAGTGCTGCAAAAAACATCACCTCTGTCATGATCAGAATTACAGTNGCAAAAATGCTGCTTGAAACCAGTTGTCTACGTTCAGCATTCGAATTTGCTGGAATCTCAGGGGCTACGAGTAAAATCATGAGTTACCGAAGTTGACCATNGACATACCTTTGTTGCTCCGCACAGGTATTGTTGGCAATACAATCCTGCCAGTTCTGCCCATCAGCCTTCATCACATCGCCGGCAACACCAAAAAANAATACTCCGAGTAAAACAGTAGAAATTATCAGTAGGAACCAGACGTATTTTTTCTCGAAGCTCAGGTGCATGAAATAAGCTGCAACGTAATAGGTTTTTACGAGCGCAATTCCAAAAGCAGTCAACAGTGTCAGCCANGGAATGCCTAGTTCTGGCCCAATGATNCTGACCACTAAGAGTACTAATAGAAGTACCCAAATCTTCACATAATTCGGGTGTGCGTGTGCTCCAGCCATATTCACTTTGCGATGTAGAGGAGTGGGAAAAGGAAAATCCAGACGATATCGACAAAATGCCAATACAGCCCAATCAATTCAACCCTGTGTGGATTGAAGCCTTTCCTAAGATCAAAGGAGATCAAGGCCATAATAACCATACCTCCGATTACATGCAGAGCATGTAATCCTGTTGCCGTGTAGTAGAAAGACCAGTAAGTATTGGTCAAAGGGGTCTTCAGCAGTTCTGGATCATCAGTGAAGAGTTTTGAGGAATATTCGTAATACTTGACCAGCAAGAAGATGAGGCCTCCACCAATTGTNTACCANATAAATTTAAATGCCCGGTCAAAATCNTTCTTCTCGGCAGCGTCATGTGCCAAAACAATAAAAAGGCTGGAAGTCAGCAGGACAAATGTATTGAACGCACCTGCTGGAACTTTCGTAAAAACAGCTTCTCCGCCCCACCAAGGNTTGTTTAGGCGGTACAAAATGTAGCAGGCAATCAATCCACCAAAGATGAAAATCTCTGAGGCNAGTAGCCACCATACCGCGAGTCGTCCAGTTGGGATTCCAGTTGCTGAACGGCTGGTTGCCAAAGGTCCTTGCGTAGACATAACGATTCCTCAGAGGGTAATTTCAGGAAGAACCNAGGCTCTTCCCTTTTTCATCATCAGTTGCGATCAGGCATATTTTGAGGCCAGTAGTCTTCCTTATTACCAGGCACACTGTATTCGTAGGGCCCGCGATACACTACNGGCANTTCGGCAAAGTTTCCGTGGGGGGGAGGTGATGGAACTGTCCACTCTAGTGTNTTAGATTTCCAAGGGTTCGCTGGNGCCTTCTCTCCTTTGAACATGCTGACGAAAAAATTGTATGCAAAGACAAATTGAAACAANAGCATTGTCACCATGGAAACTGTTGCAAAGACGCGGATTCCTTGTAGATCGGCTGTAGCCAAATCTGGAAAGTGCTGAAAATTATAAATTCGTCGATGCTGTCCAGCCATTCCAACTAGGAAGAGAGGTAAGAATATACCATTGAACGGAATAATTGTACCCCAGAAGTGGATNTTACCCAGTGTTTCATCCATCATTCTTCCAAACATTTTTGGATACCAGTNGTACAAGCCTGCAAACATCCCAATGATCGCAATGGGGAAAAAGGTATAGTGGAAGTGGGCGATTACGAAATAGCTGTCATGGAAATAGATGTCCAAGGCACTAGAGCCAAGGTAGATTCCTGTGACACCACCAAGCAGAAAGGTAATTAAGAAACCTAGTGCCCACAGCATCGGGGGTCGGAATTCAATTGACCCTCCATAAAGCGTAGCTATGTANCTGAATAAAATTTCNGCGATAGGAATTGAAATCAGCAGAGTTGTAACGAGGAAGATATTTGCCATGCGAGGGTCAATCCCGGCAATAAACTGGTGGTGNGCCCAAACCACAAATGCCAATCCGCCTGTTGCGAAGGTAGTGTAGAGAATTGTCTTGTAGCCAAAGAGTTTCTTNCGAGCAAAGGTTGTCATGATCTCAGCAACGATACCCANNGCTGGNAGTAAGACCACATACACCTCTGGATGACCNAAGAACCAGAATAAGTGCTGCCAAAGTATTGGATCACCACCTCCAGAAGGAACGAAGAAAGTTGTACCAATTCGCTGGTCCATNAGAAGCATGATCGATCCAGCGATCAAAGGACCAACTGAAGCCATGAACATGATCGAAGCTAATACGATCATCCAGACCACCATAGGAATGTCTGTCATCCGCATTCCTGGCGCACGAGCATTCATTGAAGTAGTCACAAAGTTGATCCCTCCGATCAGGAAAGCCACAAACTCAAGGGCAACAGCAATCAACCAAAGCGAAGCTCCCCAGTCTGTAAGATTGTACTCGGCTACTGCTGATAAGGGCGGATAAGAAGTCCAGGCTCCACCGAATCCTCCACCTTGTACAAAGAATGACATGAACAGGACTACTACGCTTAGTAGGAAAATTTGGTAGGATAAACGATTCAATCTTGGAAAGACCATGTCGTCGCAGCCGATCATCAGTGGAATCAGGATGTTTCCGAAAGCAGCGATAAGTACGGGCATCGCCACCCAGAAAATCATGATTGAACCATGGTTGGTGATCAGCATGTTGTATTCTCCCGGTCCGACCGTACCGTAGAGCGGAACTTCCATGCCAGGGAAAGCCAACTGCATACGAAAGGCATAGGCGAAGTACCCTCCGACAATTGCCATGAACATTCCCGTAAACATGTACTGCAATCCAATGATCTTATGATCAGTGGAGAAAAAATACTTCATTATGAAGCTTTGTTCGTGATGGTCATGTTCGTGAGCGGCATGACTATCATGGGTGACCGTCGTCTGTCCCATACTTTCTCCTAAAACACTTCTTGGTTAGAAGCTGCTGAGCAGCTTGTCTGTGAAGGATTCGCTGTTTGATACCGTGCTGACGGTCATCTTCTGAAGTCGTTTCTGATAATCACTTTCATAAGTGCGGTTTCGGATTGACTCCATGGCAGCATCGTAGGATTGCTGGTCCTTGTGAATTACGATCGTTGCACCCATGATTCCGTGACCATATCCACAAATTTCTGCACATTGAATGTCATACACTCCCGTTTTATTGGGTTCAAACCAACCAGTGATTGTACGGCCAGGGATGGTGTCCTGTCGCAGTCGGAAGGCTGGAACAGAGAAGTTGTGCAGAACGTCCCGGGACTCCAATTCGAAGTGGTAGACCGTATCTTTTTTCACATGCAGATCATTGACTGTCGATATATCATCTTCTGTATCTAGTTTACCGTCAGGACCTGAATGGATGAAGAACCAACTCCATTGCTGTCCCACTACTCGAATCTTATCCTCTGCCTGGGGCAAAGTCTGTTTCACATCTACCCAGACNATCACCGTGAAAACNATAATNACNACGTCNAGTGCGATCACGGAGTAGTGTGGATAGTGNGTCCACTTNTTTTGAGANTGTGGATCACCCGAGATNTAGGCGGCACGCACACCTTCTCTACGGCGGAAGCGTACCATAAGATAAGTCATGACTGCNAATACCATCACGAACCAAAAACCAACNATGACCGTGATCATATCGAAAAGGAAATCAATATCGGCCGCATACGTTGAAGCACGAGGCATAAAGTATTCAATCATTTTAACTCCCTACAGCACNTACAAGATAACGGCTATGATGAATAGCACACACCCCGCGGCAACGAGTCTGAAGGCTTTACTGGCCAACTCATCNCTATCGAGTTTCTTCATGATATGGTCTTCCATCCTACCTCATAGAAATATTCGATCCAACGTCAACACCACACACCAGGCGGGCAGATAAATAATTGATGCAAAAAACACTTTTCTCGCATTCTGCTCATTGCGGTGCAGCCAAAATTGAAGAGTTGGCATTAAGAAACCGACTCCCAAGAGTGTAGCAACAACAAGAAAGAAAGGTCCTGCCTGTTCAAACCAGAATATGGATGCACTGGCCAGAATCAGTAGGGCGATATGCAGCACCATGTGTACTGCGGTCAAGCGGCCATCTCCATCAATGCTGGAGAGCATCCGGAATCCGCCTTTTCGGTATTCGTCTTGATACATCCAAGCGATGGCAAAAAAATGTGGCATCTGCCACAGGTAAAGTACCGCAAAGATNGGGAGTACTCCCCATTCCAAAGTACCAGTCGCTGCACTCCATCCCATCAGTGGTGGCAAAGCTCCAGTTATGGCACCAACCCAAGTGTTTGCGACTGTTTTTTGCTTCAATGGGGTGTAGAGCAAAAGGTATGTCAGATGNGTCGTAGCACCCAAAAGTGCAGTGAGCCAACCGGTGAATGCCAANAGATAGCTGAAACCAACGATGCTCAGCGCAGCCCCTAGTAGAACAGCTTCTTCTTCGCTGACTCGTCCAGTTGGGATCGGACGCTGACAAGTTCTGCGCATGCGGGCGTCTTGTTCACGCTCAAACCACTGATTGAGCACATGCGCACCACCACCGATCAGGAGTGTACCAAGAACCAGNTGAAAGATCTTTGTTGGATTGCTGGTGACTCCGGGTAGGTAGTATCCCATCATCGCACTCAACACCACCATACCCAATANCCGAGGCTTGCAGAGGGTCCAATAGTCNCCGAGGCGACTNCGCCATTGATCAATGGGGGAGAGGAANGTGATTGACTTAGATCTCATGGAATCCTTGAAGGTTTTTCAAAGTGGAATTACACAAAACCAGTGCGCTTCTCGCAAGATAAAAAACCAACTCTTTCTACTTTTCATAGAATCAAATATTATAAATTTACTTTTTTAGATCTAGCAGCGGTCAACAAATCACAAATTTTCTAGTGATGCCCAATTTTTATCTGGAATTTCCATCCGCAANCTGGAGAAATAGANGNTATCTTTTTTATTGACAGATTCTTCGACTCATTCTTGATACTTCATCATCTGNGGCATCTGTACCGAAGCTGATTTNCTCTCGGTCAGAAATNTAAGGTTATCAATTAAGTAACAAGGAAAGTAATCATGAAATTTAAGGTTGTTTCGGCTGATGCGACAGATTCATCACAATCCAGTGACGATCCGAAAGTTCGTATCAAAGGACTGATTGAGAGTAGCCCNGTTTTTCTATTCATGAAAGGCACCCCTGAAGCACCACAATGTGGATTTTCCTATCGCGTCTGTGAGGTCCTACGAGNNTGGAAAGTNCCATTTCGTTCCTTCAATGTCTTGGCAGATCCTGATCTTCGACAGGGCGTCAAAGAGTTCACAAATTGGCCTACTATCCCTCAACTCTATGTCAATCGAGAATTCGTTGGTGGATGTGACATCATAGAGGANCTCTCGCAATCCGGTGAACTACGAGAATTACTGCAAGAAGCGTATCCTGAAAAAAACTTTGAGCCTCCTCCCCCTCCCGCCCAAGTTCAGGNTGTTTCACCCACACAGGCCAAGCAAATGCTGGAAGAAAACTCCGAGCTAACGGTACTGGACATTCGTGAGCCTGACGAACGAGAATATGCAAAGCTGGAGCGGTCTCAAGTCCTAGATCACAAGCTTGCCGAAGAAATTTTGAACCAATGGGATNCGAATAGCACTTTGCTGTTGATGTGCCATCGGGGTATCCGGAGCATGGAAGCTGCACAATTTTTTATTTCCCGTGGTTTTCAACGGGTTTTCAATATTGATGGTGGCATTGATCGTTGGTCTGACGAAGTCGATTCCAGCATCCCACGCTACTAAGCATTTTCTGAAAACAAAATGAACTCACCTACAATCGAACTGACGCCAAGAGCAGCTGAGGTTTTTCGAGAAGCTTGTTCANCAGAACAAAAAAGCCTAACCNAATCCCGTCTGCGTATTGGAGCAAAGCCAGGGGGTTGCTCTGGTTACAAATACGAATTGGAATGGAATGCAGCGACAGATCAACTTGAGAGCGATCTTCTGCTTGAATCACAGGGCATCCAAATTCTAGTTGATAGGCTCTGTCTAAAGGAAGTTCTCGGCTCNTTAAAGATTGACTACAGTGANTCCAACCTTGTTGAACAGGGGTTCGTGTTCATTCAGNTCAATAGTGGGCGCCAATGTGGTTGTGGAGAGTCATTCACTCCAGTTCGTGACCTACCCNCTTATGCCTGATTTGCTTGAGTTGATCGCCAGCGGGACATGCTTTGGTCTCTTTGTCTACAAGTGGATCATCATCATTGCTGTTGTCCTAACATGGGTTAGTGCAGATCCCTACAATCCGTTCGTGTCATGGATCAACCGATTCACNCGGCCTTTCTGGTATTGGTGCGAAAGATGGTTACCACTCACCATAAGGCACTTCAGCGCCTACTTTTCTCTGCTACTGGTAATTTTTGGACAGGCGCTNATTCCAGCGTCTGTACGTTCGATCAATCTGTTTCTGCAAGGCATAATTGAAGTCGATGCTTTAGCACTTCAGTTTGGTGGGCATCTCATCCAGTCTACTAGCATCATTGCCCAAAGTATCTTCTTCTTCTTCATGCTGATCTTAGGTTTTTGGTTCTTCCTGACTCTGATCAATCCTGCTTACAATAATCCTATTGTTCAGGTCCTCCATACTTTGGCAGATCCACTACTCTCTCCGCTACAACGTTACCTTCCTCGAATGCGCTTCGACATCTCTCCTCTAATTGGTGTGGCGCTCTTCTATCTACTCAATGCCTATCTTGTACATCCTATCGCCTTCTATGGTGGGATGCTCTCCCAACCAGTCCAACTCTGTGTCTATTGACTCTCCAGAAAAATGGTCGAATTTTTGAAAGGATTANAGCAGACGTCAACCCAAACTGACTGAGCTATGAACCTTTCCCAACGCCTGCTTTCCATCCTNNTAATCTGTATTGGTATCAACCTCCCTTTCTCAGCAGTATTGGGACAAGCAAGTTCGCTCACACAGTGTTCTGTGGAAAAACGTCGCGAACTGCGACTGCAGGGTTTACTGGACGATGTCATTGCCTGGCGTTGTGGTGATTTTCCCAAAGCTCGCATTCTAGCCCACTNGGAAGAATCATCTATTCTGGAGGGAGATGAGGGAACCAACATCACAATTCAGCTAAATCGTCAACCTGCATCCTCCGTCCGAATCAGCTTACGCAGCGTGCTGGCCGATGAAGTAGTTTTGGGCGCAGACGAACTGACCTTCACAACAAGTGACTGGAATAAGCCGCGCCACATTACTGTTAAAAGTATTGATGACGANATTGCAGATGGTGATCGTGCAGTAACCTTACAGCTTGCTGTAGCTGCCACAAAAGACACTCGTTTCCGACAAGCTGCCCCTGTTGTTCTTGTTCTGCAAAGTTTGGATAACGATGCAGTTGATTGGTCCGTAACACGCCAACCTGGTCGACTACAGGAGGGAGGGGTTCCTGTCATATANGAAATTTCCCTACTCAGTCGCCCTATGAATCCCGTTATTTTGCGGGTGGACAACAAGCATCCTGATTTTATCCGGGTTGCTCCCGATGAAATTCAAATTACGCCTGACAGCTGGCCTAAACCCGAGTTACTTCGAGTTCAAGCAGTTGACGACCCCTTTGACAATCTAGATCGCCCTGTAGAAGTACTGGCTTCAGTTAAATCAACTACAGATCAAAGCTACCTCAAGCTTCCCCCACTTCGCTTACAGCTGCTGGTCGAAGATGATGAAAATCCAGGAATTGTNGTCAATCCAGAAAGAGGNGNAACGACAGAGGCAGGAGCCCAAGCCAACTTTGACTTGAAATTACGAAGCCAGCCACGNAGTCCAGTCCAATTGAAAATTGAGTCTTCAGACGATACGGAGGGGAAAGTCTCCTCTCAGAAAATGCGCTTCACAGCTGCCGACTGGGATCGTACTCAGCAAGTAGTCGTAGAGGGACTTGACGATCTTCAGCGGGATGGTGACCAATCCTACAAATTATCAATTACAATAGATTCGACGGATGAGGCCTATCAGAAGCTCTCTAAACTCCAAATTCCATTGATCAACAGCGACGACGATACTGCTGCATTGGAACTTGAGAGTAGTTCAGACCAGATCAGCGAAGAAGGTGATAGCTCTGAGATATCCATTCGGCTACTCAGTGAACCAGAGAGAGAAGTAATCGTACAACTCTCTCTGGATAAAGCAGATGAGGCTACACTATTTCCAAACTCACTGACCTTTGACAAAAGTAACTGGAACGTTCGTCAACGACTGCTGGTCGTTGGCAAAGATGACAATTTGGCAGATGGTGACCAAACCATAGCTGTTTTTGTGAGAATATTTGGAAACAGTCCAGAGTACATTGCACTAGCATCCCAACAACTCACTCTAACTAATCGTGACAATGATATCGCAAGCATTCTGATCCGAGCACCCGAACAGCTCAGTACCAGTGAATCTGGAACCAGTGACCACTTTGAAGTACTATTGCAGAGCAGACCCGAAGCTTCGGTACTTATTCCTCTACGCANATCTCAGCCAAACGAGGTCAGCATCAATCCAGAGGCAATCATCATCCAGCCCGAAAACTGGGACCAACCTCAACAAGTAACCATCCAAGGTTTAGACGATGAACGATTGGATGGCTCTCAATTTTTCTTGGTAAATATTCTACCTGCTGANAGTAACGATCAACTTTACCAAGGTCTGGACGCAACAGATTTGGTTGGCTCCAATGAAGACAATGACCAACCGGGCATACTAACCTCAACAGGAAANCTGAGAGTGAGCGAAAGTTTTGGTGAAGACCAACTAAAAATCCGCCTGAATAGCAGTCCCAATGAAGCAGTACGTCTCCAACTCAAGTCATCTGCTCCAGATGAATTCTCTGTGCTACCAGAACAACTGATTTTCACTCCAAAAGACTGGAATCTTGAACAGAGCGTGACTGTTCGTGGGCTACCAGATGAAGTTGCAGAGGCTAGTTCAACCTACCAATTATTGCTGTCCGTTACACAGGGTGAAGAAAACTACCAAGGATTGGACACTGTTGAGATCATTGTTGCTGTTGAAGACCAGACTCCTGAGCTACCACCAACGATGATCAGGGCTATGAGTGGTCTACAATATGTTGCTCTTACAGGTCGAGNGCAACGGAGTAAGTACAAAGAAACAGGAACAGATTTGAATCTCAGCGGCCAAAGCCAAGGACTGTACTACAATCGTCATTGGACCTCTCGTCTAACGGCTGGATTTGCCCTAGAAAGAACAGAATTGACTGGGCAGAATTATACCCAGAATCGTAGTATCGCAATTGAATTAGAAGAATACAGGCTGCAGGCATCCGGGGGCTACGCTTGGTATTTTTCACCCGAATGGAGGCTACAACCGGAGTTACGTATCTCCTACAATTTTCTATCCGCTAAACGGACAGAAGAGGACTCCAACCAACGACCTGAAGAAACATTGAATGGCAGAATTTTTACAGGTCAGTTTGGTTCTAGTCTGCACTATTTGGCAAATGAAACCTTCTTTGTTGGAACAGGTATCTACCTTGATCTTAATAAGGTTTCTCTGGGGTTCGCTGATGCAAAAGGAAGCTATAGCACTATCTGGAGCAGTGAGTTCATGGTTGGGCTCCAATTCTGAACAAAACAAACCTCGTGAAATAGCCTACTCACTACATTTGCAGATTTCCCACATCTCTGCCTGAACACAGCAACATCTTGAAAGTCCTGCCCTAGCCGATTCCCTTCGAGCAGATAATCTTCTTCTTTGGCAATACCTAAGTAACTTCTCAATATAGCGCATCAGTTTGCCAAAAGATTGACTTTGTCAACTTCTCCGGCAGATCCTTTGATACCAGACATTTTTTCTACCAATTAAAGTCCACATGGAATATTTGCAAAACGCAAATTTGGTTGTACAGCGCCTGCGACACCTTGGAGAACTGTCTCGTGCAGAAGTCTCTAGGACGATAGGTTTACGTGCGCAAATCGCATCCGTGCTAATGAGTAAACTATTATAGGAAGAACTGGTTATTGAAACCCACAAACGCTCTGGATTCATTGGCAAACCTGCAACCCAACTTCCACTCAATCCTCAAGGCGCTTACTCACTGGGGATCAAGTTAGTACATAAGGATATCACCATTGTATTAGTTGATTTCACAGTAATCGTGATTGCTCGCGTTTTTCTAAAGCAAGATTTCTCATAAACTGAGGCTGAGATGGAACTCATTCTCTAGCAAAGCAACCAATTATTTTCAAACAATCCAGGAAGTGCTCTTCGACTGGCAGGTATTGTAGTGGCAGTACCGTTTCAGTTGGAAACATTGCACAATGAGTTAGGACTGGATCAGGAAACATCAGACCGTCTCGCTGCTTGGCAGGCTTTAATGTTGCTGATGTGCTGGAACAGAGTTTTGACCGCAATGTGTTCATGGAAAATAATTGAACGGCTGCTGTGATAGCAGAGATGCTTTTTGGGGTTGGCAAACGGGTGAATAATTTCGTCTACCTGTTCTTGGATGCGATGATTGGAGGAGGGGTTGTTTATGATGGAGACGTCCTACGAGGAACCAACAGCGACGCGGGAGGCTTAGCTCTGATGCCGGTTGATTCTTCAGGTCAGAGTAGCTTGTTGTTAGAGCACACCCCCTTATTTCTACTGCTCAACAAATTAAGCAAAGCTGGAATCGAAAAACCGAAAACTACTCAACTCAGTTAAGATAGTAGCAAACAGCGCCAAATTTGTGACCAGTGGGTGGAACAGGCAGCACCAGCTCTCTCCTTATCTATTATCGATATCCACAGTCTGTTAGATACTGAGGCAGTGGTACTCACCAGTCGGCTTCCTCGTGAACTCATGCAATATTTTATTCAGCTGATGGAGGTCATACTGGAACAGAAATACCAACTAGATCTGGGCCAGAGTCTTCCTAAGTTGCTGGAGGAAGGAAATCGGAGTGATTTTCATGCGCTTGCTGCAGCCATGGTCCCCTACTATCAAAGATATGCCACTACTTTTTCAATTCTACCAAGACAAACTTTCTAAATATTGACTCATCTCCATACTTTTTAAAATGCATATATCTAATCAAAAAGACTAGCCTGCTACTGAGTCATCTTAACAAATCTTCTAGCAGACTATCTAACGACCAGGCCTCTCTTTCAAAAGCTTTGCTCATAAAGCTGTTCCCCAACGATAGCGTAGTCCTAACCCAAGTATGTTAGAACTAGTGTTGCGCACACCATACAAGCCATACCCAGCAGAGCGATGATGAATTCGGAAAGACAACTCTGCTTCTGGAAGTTGTGGCGGAGCCAAAGTAATATCTAGCGTCAGCAAATTCATAAAGTGTTTGGAGAATCTGCCTTCAGTTCGCTCTTGATCTGGGATCTGGGAAGCGTAAGAGACTCCTTCAGCAAAGCCAATCGTGGTCTTCACATAGCGGTCCCATCGGAAGTTTTTCCATCGGAATATTACAGAAGGACCAATCTCGTTGATCACCTTAGTTTGGCTTTCTCGATAATTGATACTCAGAGCTGCTTCCAATTCCGTAACGTAAGGTTCCAAATAATAGAACCACCAAAGCTTCCTTGATATTCGACGTGCGATTTCTACTCCATAAACTAGCTCATCTGTGTTTGGATACGCCAAATCCAGAGCTTTGGAGGGATCGTGTGAGTCCGTATAGTTGATCAAACCGATGTCATCTAGGTTGCTTTGAGCTGTCTGCCCCTTGANCAGCAATAACCCCCAGGCATCTTCAAAGACTTGAGCACAAACTGGCTGGATAGGCAGCAGGAAAAAGCCTAGGCCTTCCACTAGCAAAAGCAGAAGGCGAAGCTTTCGGAAAAAATACATGTAGGAAGAGCAGTGTGTTCGTAGGTAGGACTTACTCAGNCAAATGGAAAGTTTTCAGTTTTTCTTCCGAGTACTCTTCACGATCATCATAGCACTTCTTTAACGCCTGCTGCGATACAGAGAGCACCTTAAACTCTTCAGANTCCTGATCCAATTTCCCTTCGGTGTCATAGTTNTCCATGAACTTCATCAGACCTCCAGCCCCCTGGAAGTCTTTGAAATACACTTTNAGCCTAAAGAGCAGTAGACANGCCTTGATAATCTCGACCTTGTCAAGTTGTTCAAAAATTGGTTCGAGCCATTCAATGACTTTCTTCAGTGCCGCCTTGGCTTCATCGATTCGACCTGCCTCCGAGAGCATTTCAGCTTTCACCATATTCAGTGAGGCCATTTTACGAACGTTGGCATACGGTGTTTCTGCAACCTCCGACAATCGTTTATGGGTCTCTATCGCCAAATCGTAGCTGAGCAATGCCATCTCAAGATCTCGTTCTTCACTCATGAATGCTGCTGGATCTGTGGTCTTCTCTAGTAAGCTCTTCATTCGCTCTTCCCATCCTTCCTGGAACTGCTCTACGTTGAAGGGGGCGTTCCNGTTGGACTGTGAGCGGAAATTTTCCAAAATATTGGTAGAGAATCCACAGCTAGTACAACTCGTCACATCCAGCAGATTAAAATCACAGAAATCCATAGATCCAGAAGGGCTTAGGTACTTTGGAATCCCAAAAATATTCTGCTTGGTAATCATGCTCCTGGCACGCAAAGACCAAAAATGAACCTTATCATTGCCACAAGCAAAACAGTTGACGATGCGTCCAGTCAGTGAGGATTTCTTCGGTGTGAGCCGATCATTAGCTGTTGAGACCTCGTAACGATCTGGGTAAAGGATCTGAAGAATACCATGTTGATCTCCCAGTCTCTGAACGATATCTACACGAATCGAGACACTCTTCTCATCCCACTTTTCCTGGCGTTGTCCAGTCACTCTGCCTTCAACACGGTCATAGAATTCTTCCTCTGAACCTGATTTGGAAATCTGGATATAGACCGGCATATTGGGAACCATCGCGCGAGGGTTCCGAAAAGTACAACGGGATTCTGAGAGTGAGGTGAGTCGCACTAGAGAAGCATTCTTACCAGCAGAGATTTTTGCCAATGGTTTGGTTGCTTCCAGCATTGATCGTGCTGTCTTCCATAGTTTCGTAAGGATATTGCTGGTGAAGCCTAACAGACCACCCGCATAGACGAAGAAGGTGATTTCCGTCTCTGACATTTTCCCATCTACAACCATCAACTCCGCAAGATACTTGAGAATAATAAATGATTGCTTAGGATCAATCTTTCGTGCTTCCAGCGAGGGGGTCTTACCTTGGCGCACAACGGCCATGATGTCATTTACCTGATCACGATCTTCCAGAAAGGAAATGGCCTCTTTAAGAAATTCGAGTTCTGAGTCATCCACTCGACCATCGGCCACAATCATGCCGGCAATAGCCCGTGCAAACCAAACTTTCTCCTCGACGGACATGGCTTCGGTGTTAGGCAATTCCATGGGATTTCTCTCCTTTCATGATTACAGAATAAGCGACTATGAGCAGCAAAGCTCACAGCAAACAACAATTTTTCAAGTTGGGCAAGAGTAACCCCATCTTTGGGGAGACGCAAAGAAAAAGCTACATAACCTTAGAACTTGCCTGCCTCCCGGAAAGCAAAGGCGCTCCAACCTTCTGCCTCTGTCGAAGCACAAATCCGCAAACCATATTCCGCTAAGGCATCTGCAAGTGATGCTTCCTGCTCTGTCAGAAGGCCACTACAAATCAGAGTTCCACCAGTTGCTGTCAGTCTTGCCAAGTCTGCTACCGCAGATTTTAGTTCCTCCAACAACATATTGCTGATTACCAATGGAGCCAGTTCATCAATCGCTTTGGCTGTACCAACGACGCCCCAAAAATGTTGCCCCTGCTGATTCAATTCAAAATTGTGAAGAGCCTCTGGCAGAACTACAGGATCATTATCGCAAGCTATAATTTTTGAAATTCCGAGACGAGCCGCGGTCAAGCCAAGAATGCCCGACCCTGCACCCACATCAATGAGACTGGCTGGTACCTGAGCTTCCTGCAGAATAACCAGTTCGAGCATCTCCAGTGCCAAGCGAGTTGAGACGTGGGTTCCTGTTCCAAATGCCTGTCCTGGTTCCAGCCAAATTACCTGACGATTCTCAGGCAGGTCTTTTTCGTACCAGACAGGTGCAACTAATATGGTTCGACCGATTTCTACAGGCTGAAAATGATCATGCCAACCCAAACGCCAATTTTCATTCGGACAGAGTCGATGCCCCACTAACTCTAGTTTCCCAGCTGCTTTTGGATACTCGTTGCGAAAACGAGAAATCCATTCATCGAGTTTTTGTGGTTCGGTCAGGTAGCATTTCAGTCTTTGTTCACCATCAACTTCTTGAAGAATCTCACAGCCAGCCACACCCTGCTCAAAGCAAAAGCCTGTCCAGAGATCTGCCAGTTCTTCTGCCACGCTGAATACACCTTCCTGGTAGTTCTCCGGACTAGTCACTCGCGCGTCTTATCAAGATAGACTTTAAAGCCATCTTCCAACATTCCTCGTAAACGTGGATCCTTTTTTTCCTCTGCCAACTTACATTGCTGACAGCGGCAGCTTACATGATGTGTCTTTTGGAATCGTTTGATACGCACCCGAGTTAGGTCTTTTCCCTCAGTTTGCATCTGGCGCAACACCTTCTCCACCTGCTCCATGACCTTGTGCAGAACAATTTCCTCGTGCTTTGGGAAACCACGTTCCGTGGATTTACGGCCGAACATTTGTCTCTCCTGTTACCAGTTGCGACTGTAAGCGTTGCCAACCTTTCTCGTAAACTGACAGTGTCTGCTGCAGCAATTTATTCGGATCAAAACGTTCCAAAGACTGCTGACGGGCATTCTTACCAAGCTCTGCAATGCATTCCGGACTTTCCAGCACCCACTCCAAAATTTCTGCTAGGGCTTCAGCGCTCTTGTCTTTTGCAATCCGGCCTGTGACACCATCCTGAACGATCTCAGGTAGGGCCCCAGTGGGAAAAGCAACCACAGGAGTTCCCACAGAAAAAAACTCAACAGCCACACGACAAATCACTTCAGAATCTACAGAACTTACTACACCAATGTCAGTGTGACGCATAATTTCCAGAACATCCTCACGATAGCCGTACAAGTAGACATTCTGCTGGAGGTTCGATTCAGCCAAATCTTGCAAAAGTCCTTGCCATTCTGCCTCTGTCTCATTCGTGTCTCGATAGAGTATCAGCAGCACTATGTCTGGGAAATGCTTTCTTAGTGCGACAAAACTTTTTAGAAGAATCCGTTGCCCCTTGACTGGCCGAATACGACCGACAATACCAATGACTCGACAGTGCTCTGGTATACCCAATCGATCAAGGCACTCTAATCGAGATTGTTGAGCTTCACTTTCTCCCTGTGAATCGATCAGACTTGAGTTAGCAGGATAGTAGATGACCTGCAGACGCTCTGGTGGAAGATTGAGAACCTGGCGAAGTTGGGAAGCAATTACCTGTGCAGGCACAATCACGGCCTCGATCCAATCCTCATGTAACTTGCGATTTACCCAATGATCACGAAGTGGTCGTGTTGTACCGCGAGTACGGATTAACGCAAAACTTTTCAGCCGTTGCCGAAGCAAAACAAGTAGGGGGAATCCCTCGGATCGGTGGGCATTGACAATCTGAATCTGCTGTTCCTCAATCAGAGATTGTAGCCGTTGATAGGCCCACCAAAGTCGCCAGGGATTTGAAGAACTAAGTGGAATATCAGTAATAATTGGCAGGTTCCAATTACGCAGCTTAGTCTCATTCAATGAATTGGGGAGGGTTAGCACCCAAACTTTATGCCCTGCATTCAGTAATTCTTTTGCGAGGGTAGCTGCATAGGCAGCTTCCGCATTCCACCAGCGAACGTTGCTGGTGATCAGAATCCGCATCAAGGCCTAGAATTTGGCATGGCCNGGCACTCGTGGGAAGGGGATCACGTCNCGGATGTTCTTCATGCCTGTCACGAATTGAACAATCCGCTCAAAGCCAAGACCAAAACCAGAGTGAGGTACAGAACCGTAGCGCCGAAGATCCAGGTACCAACCATATTCTTCCGCCGGCAAATCTAACTCGCAGAGACGCTTTTGTAATTGTTCAAGATTTTCTTCACGCTGGGAACCTCCGATGATCTCACCGATNCTTGGAAACAAGACATCCATTGCTGCCACCGTACGACCATCTGGATTCTGCTTCATATAGAATGCTTTGATGTCGAGTGGGTAGTCTGTCAAAACGACNGGGCAGCCATAGTGCTGTTCTGTCAGATAACGTTCATGTTCTGACTGTAGGTCTGCACCCCATTCTACTGGAAATTCAAAGGACTGTTCTGGCCGCTGGAGAATCTCAACGGCTTCCGTATAAGACACGGTCTTGAATTCAGATGAGACGATGTGCTCTAANGTTGCGCAAAGTTCTGGATCATACATCTTCTGTAGGAACGCCAAGTCTTCCGAGTGGCGTTCAAGACAACTGTTNAGCAAGAATTTNAGGAAGTCAGTAGCTAGTTGAACCAGATCCGACAATTCGCAGAAAGCCACCTCTGGCTCAATCATCCAAAACTCAGCAAGGTGCCGAGATGTATTTGAATTTTCTGCGCGAAAGGTTGGTCCAAAGGTGTAGACATCACCAAACGAACACGCAAATGCCTCTACATTCAACTGGCCTGACACTGTCAAGAATACNGGACGATCAAAAAAGTCGGCACTGTAGTCGGGCTTGCCCTCGGAAGTTAGGGGTAGCCGCTGATCCAGTGGCAGAGTCGTAACTTGAAACAATGCCCCTGCCCCTTCTGTATCGCTGGCAGTGATAATTGGTGTGTGAATATAGAGAAATCCNCGTTCCTGAAAGAAGCGATGGACCGCATCAGCGAGTGTATTCCTGATTCTGAAGACAGCGCCAAAAGTATTGGTTCGAGGTCGGAGGTGGGCGATTTCACGNAGNAATTCAAGGGTGTGGCCTTTTTTTTGGAGTGGGTAGTCCTCTCCTGATGACCTGCCGTAGATTCGGATTTGCTGAGCTTGTACTTCGAAGGCTTGTCNCTTGCCGGGAGACTCAACTAGTTGGCCAATCACTTCAANCGCTGAGCCAGTTGCNAATNTGGCAATTTCTTCGTAATCGGGCAACTCTNCATCAGCNATGATTTGGATTCCCGACTGTGTCGAGCCATCGTTCAAATTGAGGAAAGAAAATTTCTTTGAATTTCGTACTGTTCGTAGCCAACCTCGTAGACAAATCTCCTGACCAACNAAATCCGAAGACAGTGCTGCCAGACGAGTCCGTTGACTCANAGCATGCCCCGCAGTTTCTTAGACACATCAATCTCAATGCTNTCGACCAGACCCGATAATTCCTTCACATCCATCAACATACTCTTACGATCCGGCATGATNGCATAAAGGTACTTGACGTATTCAGGCAGCATCTTCAAATAGATCTGGTTTCGATCAAAACGAATTTGCTTACTCAGAAAGAACTCCAGTTGCCCTCTGGACATGTGCTTAAAAACNTCAATAAAACCTGTTGAGCAGGTCTCTAACTCCTTACTGACATCTTTTGGATAGAAGTCCGAAAACCGCTTGCGAGAAGTCATGATTCTGGAAAACAGCAACATCGTGATACAGACCACTGTACCGTTCACCCAATCAATCCCGTACATCCCCACATATCCGAGTAAAAAATAGCATGCACCAATGATCGAACCCGTCAACTGAAGAGCAAGACGCACTCTTTCCACAGCCAAAAACTTGAAATTGTATTTACGCTCTTTGACGAAGAATCCTAGGCCATCTGTAAAACTGTCAACCCCCATAACCAATTCTTCTGCTGAAGCCAGTCGATTCTGGAGTTCTGTCTCNAGTTGCTTCTTTTTCTCGGCTGCGCGCGCATTGAGAATTTCCTGGGAGACATAACGCTTCGTGGCCTTTAGTTTCTCAACCAGTACTCCAAGGAATTCGAANGGGTTTTCCGAACTCATCTGGTTTTGCTTGAACTGCGACTTAACCTGCAGATAGTTNATGACCTCATCATAAAGGCGTAGGCGTTTCTTGCGTGCTTTTTTAGAACCAGTACGGCCACTACGAGCCTCATACTCCGCATCCTCTTGGGCTTCAATGANCATTTCCTTGCGAATCAGAAGCGTAAAGATTTCGGAACAGACGTCACCATGATTTTTGTTCATGTCGAACATCTTGGAGAAAATCTCACATATCACATAACTGGTTCCCGAAAATTTGCGATCACCAATCTCTACGTCTGACTTTTCCATGTTGTAGAAAGACTCCAACAGGTAGTCGAGCATGTCCTGTACGTAGCCAACGTAGTCCTCAGTGTTGACACTTTCATTAACGAGCGCCACCCAACTGAGAGCAGCAAAACGCTGTGTCTGCTCGTTGTCGAGCAGCATCTCGAGGGCATCAATGAAGTAGGGAAGCTTCTTTAGTGTATTCGTACTGGTGTAAACAAAGTCTGAGACCGTGACGGCTGCCGCTTTTGGATCTACCTCTTTCTCAAAGAGAACGACCATTCGGGTCGCTAGATCTTTGGCAAAACTCTCCGGAATCGCATCCTCATCAGGTCCTCCTGTCCCCTCCCCTTCTTCATCCAGAAGATCATCATCAAAATCAGTGTCTTCTCGCATACTTCCTCATGTTCAGCACATGTATGGAATTGGCTTTATCGCAAAGCTGGCGGTGTCGCTTCCTCTTGCAATTGAACCAAAAAATCTTCGAAGAGTAATGTCTGTTGTTCTTTAGACCCCAGTCGCCGAACTGTCACAGTTTTTTCTTCGGCCTCTCGTCTTCCCAGTGCTAGTATTACCGGCACTTTCTGTAGGCTATGTTCCCGAACTTTGTAGCTAATTTTCTCATTGCGCAAATCAACCTCAGCGCGTAGGCCCATAGCTAATAGTTGGTTTTGCAAATCCAGTGCATAGTCATTGGCTTCTGTAACGATCGTTGCCAANACAGCCTGTGTTGGAGCTAACCACAATGGGAAGCGCCCAGCAAACTGTTCAACCAAAATACCCAGAAACCNCTCAAANGAACCGANAATCGCTCGGTGCANCATCACAGGTCGGTAGCGCTGNCCATCTTCTGCNACNTAGCTTGCATCNAGGCGTTCTGGCAAAACAAAATCNACTTGNAGAGTCCCACATTGCCANTCACGCCCGATCGCATCACGCAATACAAACTCTAGTTTTGGCCCATAGAAAGCGCCTTCTCCTGGATTCAAAGTGTAATCCTGACCAGCCGCTTTTGTTGCCGCTAATAGCGCTGATTCCGCACGATCCCAAATCTCATCAGAACCAGCACGAACTTCAGGTCGATCTGAAAATTTTACATGGAAACTCTCGAAGCCAAAGTCTTGGTAGATTGTCGAGAGCAACTCAATAAAAGCTTTGGTTTCTCCCTCAACCTGGCTCTCTGTACAGAAGATGTGTGCATCATCCTGAGTGAAGGCACGTACGCGCATCAGTCCGTGTAGCGCTCCATGTGGTTCATAACGATGGCAAGAACCGAACTCGGCAAGACGTAACGGTAAATCACGGTAACTCTTGATCCCATGGCGGAAGATCTCCACATGCCCTGGACAGCTCATGGGTTTAAGAGCCAAAGAGTGTTGATCTTCGCTATGTCCTTTGCCACCTTCATCTACTTCGGCAATAAACATATGCTCCTGAAATTTTTCCCAATGACCTGATTTCTCCCAGAGCGATCGGTCCATCAACTGTGGGGTCTTGACCTCTACATAGCCTGCTTTTTCCAAGCGTTGACGCATGTACTGCTCACAAATTCTGTACAATGTCCAACCCTTTGGATGCCAGAACACGGAGCCTAGGGCCTCGTCTTGGAAATGAAACAACCCCATCTCACGACCAAGTCGTCGATGATCTCGCCGCTCTGCTTCCTCCAGTTGATGCAGATAGCCATTGAGTTCTTTCTCATTGGACCAAGCGGTGCCATAGATGCGTTGAAGCATCGCATTCTCAGACTTTCCACGCCAATAGGCTCCTGCCAGTTTCATTAATTTAAAACCCTGCCCCAAACGGCCTGTTGAAGGTAGGTGAGGCCCTCGGCATAAGTCGATGAACTCTCCCTGGCGATAGAGGGAAATCACCTCATCTTCTGGGAGATCACGAATGATTTGCGCCTTGTAAATCTCTCCTTGCTCTTCAAAAAAAGCGATTGCTACATCCCGCTCCCAGACTTCTCTTTGAATAGAGATATCTTCTTTCACTAACTCTCGCATCCGGCCTTCAATCCGTTCCAAATCATCAGGAGTGAAGGACTCTTCACGTGCAAAATCATAATAGAAGCCATTCTCAATCACCGGACCAATGGTAACCTGAGTTTCTGGGTAGAGTTCTTTAACGGCCTGGGCCATCAAATGTGCTGCATCATGGCGCAGCAACTCTACGCCATCGGGCTGAGTTCGTGTTACGATTTCGATCTGTGCCTGATTGGGCAATTCTAGATAAATATCACTGAGNTTTTCATTTACACGAATGGCCACAGCATCTTGTGCTAAGCGGCGACCGACGCTGTTAGCTAGGTCCAATCCTGTGGCACCTTCAGGCAATTGACGGGATGAACCATCGGGCAGGAAAACTTCAATCATGGGAAAATGNTATTGCGGACTGTTGGGGAAAATATCGTTGTGATCTGCTTAGGCAACCGTTTCAGTACCATCTGTTGGAAGTTTTTCTCCAGCAGTGGTTGGTACCTCAAGCAAGGCTGGGTGATGTTCCAGAGCAATATTGAGGGCGTCATTCACGTTATGTACCGCTCGAATCCGCAGTCCGTCCGTAATTTCGGCCGGAATTTCAGCCAGATCTTTCTCATTTTCTACGGGTATTACAACCGTTGAAAACATGCCCCGACGAGCGGCTAATAGTTTCTCCTTCAACCCACCTATTTCTGTAACATGCCCCCGGAGAGTGATCTCACCCGTCATCGCTATTTCGTTGCGAACTGGGATCTGGGTAAAAGCACTAACAATCGCTGTGATCAACGGCAACCCAGCAGACGGACCATCTTTGGGCGTCGCTCCTTCCGGCAAGTGAATATGTAGATCTCGCTTTTTGAAGAGCTTGTGATCGATACGAAGTGACTCCGCATTGCTGCGTACCCATGAATATGCTGCCTTGGCGGACTCCTGCATCACATCACCCAATTTACCAGTTAGGGACAATTTACCACCTCCAGGCATCAGTCCAATTTCCACCAGCATCGTTTCTCCACCCAGTGAAGTGACACCCAAGCCCATTGCCACGCCCACCTCGTTGTTCTCGTTCTTGCGATCCCTTGGTGGATGTGGCACTCCCAAGCACTTGTGCACCAATTTTGGCGTCACCATCATGTTTTTCTTCTCTTCAGAACGAACCAGCTGGGTAACGACTTTTCGACAGATCTTGCCAAGCTCCCGCTCCAGATTACGCACGCCAGCCTCACGAGTATAGCTTCGAATCACTTCTTCTACCGCAGCTTTGCGGAAACGCAACTGTTCAGCTATCAAACCGTGCAGTTTTCGTTGTCTTGGAATGATAAAATCTTCTGCAATTCGCATTTTCTCCAGTTCAGTGTAACCTGACAAGCGAATCACTTCCATCCGATCCAGCAAAGGAGCTGTGATCTGCTGAGTGGAATTGGCCGTACAGATGAAAAGTACGTCTGACAGATCATATTCAACTTCTAGGTAGTGATCTGTGAAAGTATTGTTTTGTTCTGGATCCAAAACTTCAAGCATAGCCGCCGAAGGATCGCTGATCACGCTTTGGTAGAGTTTATCGATTTCATCAATCAACAGTACTGGATTGCTGCTACCCGCTTTGCGTAAAGACTGAATGATCTTCCCTGGCAAGGCACCGATGTATGTTCTACGGTGACCACGGATCTCTGCCTCATCACGCACGCCTCCCAGGCTCATCCTGACAAATTTTCGATCCAACGCTCTCGCGATCGACTTTGCCAATGAAGTCTTACCTACTCCTGGAGGACCAGTTAGACAGATGATCGGCCCTTTCAAAGAACCTCGCAGGTGTGCTACCGCAAGATATTCGACGATGCGCTCCTTGACCTTCTCTAGTCCATAGTGATCCTCGTCCAAGACTTTTTGCGCACGGATTAGATCAAAATTGTCCTGGGTCTTCTTACTCCAAGGCATAGAGACGAGCCATTCCAGATAATTCCGAACCACGTTAGCTTCTGAGGACAACGGAGACATCATCTGTAATTTTTTTAACTCTTTGCGGGCTTCTTCATCCACACCCGCAGGCATTTTTGCCTCTGTGATCTTTTGTTCCATTTCCTCCGACTCTGTCTGTCCATCATCAGCCTGGCCCAATTCTTTCTGAATGGAACGTAGTTGATCCTGCAGGTAAGTTTCTTTCTGCGAGCGAGAAATTTGATCTTCCACCTGCTTTTTCAGCTTATCTTCCAAGCGGTTGATCTCCAACTCACTTCTCATAAATTGACGCACCAGTTCAAGACGATGACGCAGTTCAAGGGCTTCGAGGAGTTGTTGTTTCTGCTCTGTACCAATATCCAAAACTGGGGCAATCAGATCAGCTACCAAGAAAGATGAAGCTTTCTGTAGACGTTTGCGGGCCTCCTCTCGAGCCTTGTTTTTTGCCAATTTAGTATATTCATCGAACATCTTCCGGACATCATCTACCAGGCTACTTATAGCGTCTTCCTCACCTTCTTCCAGTTCAATCAGACGAATTCTAGCTAGGTACTCGTTGCGCTCCAAACTACTCTCGAGGAGTTGTGCTCGCTGCTCTCCCTCGAAGAGAGCCTTGACCGTTCCGTTTGGCAAACGCATTACCTGTAAAACTTTCCCAAGAACACCATACTCATACAGATCTGACTGTTTTGGGCTCTCGACGTTTGGATTACGCTGAGTAACAACAAAAATATGACGATCTTCGCTAAGCGCACGGTCCAAGGCTTCCATCGAAGCTTTTCGGCCTACGAAAAAAGGCGTGGTCATTCCTGGAAAAATGACCTCTTCTCGCATTGGGAGCATCGGCANGGTTCTGATCTCAGTGTTCGCAACAAGCATGAAACTGTCTCGGTTTAAGGGCTCAAGATTGATTNGAAATATTTTTTATTTTAGAAAAAACCTGATCAAGGAACAAGTTCTGGAATGCAGTCACTGATCATGAGTTGCATTGTTTTATCGACATTCCCCCAGCAAGCCGATAAANTTATTTTTCCCTGATTTTGCTAAGTTTTCAATATGGAGAACTACTATGAAGCGATTGCTCTGCTGGGGACTCTGTGCCCTATCGTTTTTGTGGGTCAGCTCAGTTGCTGCTAACGAAGAATTACCATTGCGCCATGCCCTGGCCATGANCGGTAAACCCAAATATTTAGCGGACTTCACCCACTTNGAATATGCGAATCCAAACGCNCCCAAAGGAGGCCAACTTCATCAGAGCGTGATTGGCACCTATGACAGCTTCCATCCTTTCATTCCGAAAGGTGTNAGTGCTGAGGGTACAGGACTGATTTATGAAACCCTAATGACCAGTTCGCAGGATGAGCCTTTCACCGAATATGGTCTGCTTGCAGCATATGTTCAGATGCCCGAAGACCGCTCCTTTGTAATTTTTCACCTGCATCCAGATGCCAAGTTTCATGATGGAGTATCCGTCAAGCCCGCTGATGTGATTTTCACCTTCAATTCACTGTTGGAGAAAGGTGACCCCTTTTACAANAAGTACTANAAAGACGTGCAGTCTGTAAATGATCTTGGTGAAGGACGAGTACGCTTTGACTTTGGAGATAGCACTAACCAAGAATTACCTTTGATTGTAGGCCAACTCCCANTACTCCCTCAGCACTATTGGGAGAATCGANACTTTGGAGGGTCGACACTGGAACCTCCCTTGGGAAGTGGCCCTTACCGCATTGCTGAGTTCGAAGCTGGCAAGACGATTACCTATGAACGCGTGCCAGACTACTGGGGTAAANATCGACCTGCTCAACGTGGCCATTACAACTTTNACCGCATTCGTTATGACTACTACCGCGACAGCACCGTTGCTCTGGAAGCCTTTNNTGCTGGTGAGTACAACTTCCGCCNAGAAAANACCTCCAAAGACTGGGCCACGATGTATAGTGGTCCCAAATACGAACAACAATNGATCATCAAGGAAGAGATTCACCACGAACTTCCCCGTGGCATGCAGGGCTTCGCATACAACTTGAGACGCTCCATCTTTCGGGACGCTCGAGTTCGGGAAGCACTANGCTATGCTTTCGATTTTGAATGGAGCAATCAGAACNTATTCTATGGCCAGTATCGAAGAAGTACCAGCTACTACACNAACTCTGAAATGGCCTCCTCCGGACTACCTTCAGAAGCGGAGCTAAATTATCTNGAACCACTNAAAGATCAGCTANCTCCAGAAGTTTTTACTACNGAATTNAAGGTTCCAGTCAGTGATGGATCCGGAAATTTACGTTCCCAATTGCGTCGAGCTGGTGCNCTACTGAGCGCTGCTGGCTGGNAAGTGGACGCCAGTAGCCGTAAGCGTGTCAANAGCGCTGGAGAGCCANTCAGTTTTGAAATCCTNCTGGTTTCTCCCGCTTTCGAACGNATCGTATTGCCCTTTAAGAAAAATTTGGAGCGTTTGGGAATCGACATGAGCGTGCGAGTGGTGGACCCCTCACAATATGTCAACCGCTTACGTAGCTTCGATTTCGACATGGTTGTCACCGTGATCGGACAATCTCTCTCGCCTGGCAATGAGCAGCGGGAATTCTGGCACTCAGAATCTGCAGATTTGGAAGGTAGCCGCAACTTGATGGGAATTCGTAATTCAGCTGTCGATCAACTTGTTGAATCACTGATTGCTGCCCCTAATCGACAGGAATTGATCATTCGAACGAAAGTGCTTGATCGAGCCCTGCTCTGGAACCACTACTTGATTCCACATTGGCACATCAACTACTTCCGAGTGGGCTACTGGAATCGATTCTCTCGTCCTGCGATCACACCCAAGTATGGTCTTGGACTGCTGACGTGGTGGGAAGATCCAGCCAAGGCCGCCAAGGTTGACAGCCAGAACTAAAGACTAACCACTCTTCCCCAAACTGCCATAGATCAGAGGCTTTTTCTGTAGCAAAGAGCCTCTGCCATCCCACAACCATTGAATAATCGATTTTCTTCAAAATTGTTTTTACTTGATTTTAAATGATTAGCACTCATTGATGGATAGTGCTATTTTTTTCTTGATTTCTCCAACTAGCTTGGATAAGTTTTTAGCACTCACTTCAGCCGAATGCTAATACTGGCATTGAACTGAAGCTAACCTTAAAATCGTTCGCAAAAGGAGAACCATGATTCGTCCACTGCAAGATCGCATTTTGGTGAAACGCATTGAGGCGGAAGAGAAGACCTCCGGCGGTATCATCATTCCAGACACCGCTAAGGAGAAGCCACAAGAAGGTGAAGTCGTTGCTGTCGGCAAGGGCAAGCGTCTGGACAATGGCAATGTGATAGAGCCAGATGTGAAAGCTGGTGATCGCGTTCTTTTCAGCAAGTATGGCGGAACCGATGTCAAGGTAGATGGTCAGGACTATCTGATCATGCGCGAAGATGACATCCTCGGCGTCCTCTGATTCAATCCTCCCGCTAACCAATTTTTCTGGATAAAGGAACCATGGCGAAGACTATTATTTTTGGCGCGGATAACCGTGACCAACTGCTCGCTGGTGTGAATAAGATGGCAAANGCCGTCCGNGTCACACTNGGCCCNAAAGGTCGNAACGTGNTAATTGAAAAATCNTTNGGTGCTCCTCTNGTAACNAANGANGGTGTTACNGTTGCCAANGAANTCGANNTNGANANCAANTTNGANAANATGGGTGCTCAGATGGTTAAGGAAGTNGCTTCNAANACATCTGANGTNGCNGGTGACGGAACNACAACGGCNACNGTANTNGCACAAACNATTGTNAACGAAGGNAANNGAAACCTNGCTGCNGGNGCNAANCCNATGGATCTCAAGCGNGGNATNGANAAAGCAGTTGNNGCTGCNACNNCACGNCTNCACGNAATNTCNAAATCTGTNTCNAGNTCNAANGAAATTTCNCAGGTTGGAACTATTTCNGCNAACAGTGANGANACNATCGGNCANATNATNGCNGAAGCAATGGAGAAAGTTGGNAAGGACGGTGTCATNACNATNGAAGAAGCNAANAGTGCNGANACNAGCCTCGACGTNGTNGAGGGNATGCAGTTCGANCGNGGCTANCTCTCNCCCTACTTNGTGACNGACTCNGAGCGNATGGAAGTNGNNCTNGAAGACCCNTATGTGATTTTGGTNGAGAANAANGTNAGCAACATGAANGACATGCTGCCCGTNCTGGAGCAAATNGCCAANACTGGNAAGCCNTTCATGATNATNGCTGAAGATGTNGAAGGNGAAGCANTNGCNACCNTAGTCGTNAACAAGATNCGNGGNACNCTNAAATGNGCATCAGTGAAAGCNCCTGGCTTCGGTGANCGNCGCAANGCCATGNTNGAAGACATTGCNATNNTGACNGGAGGCCAAGTTGTTTCNGAAGACATGGGNATGAAACTGGAAGACCTCACNCTGCACAACCTTGGTCAAGCCAAGTCNATTGTCNTTGATAAGGACAANACNACCATCGTNGATGGNGCTGGTGAGAAGGAGAACATCAAAGGACGCATCAACCAGATTCGTGCNCAGATTGAGGAGACCACCTCAGANTATGATCGTGANAAGNTACAAGANCGCTTGGCCAAANTNGCTGGNGGNGTNGCAGTNNTCAACGTCGGNGCNGCNNCNGAAATNGAGATGAANGANAAGAANGCTCGAGTNGANGACGCACTNCACGCGACNCGNGCNGCNGTNGAAGANGGTATCGTTCCNGGNGGNGGCGTGGCCTTGGCCCGCTGCATCGACGTTGTTCAAGCAGTAATNGATGGCGAAACTAACGANGATCANAAAGTTGGTGCNTCAATNATNTTNCGNGCTATCGAATCNCCGNTNCGGCANATCGTNANNAATGCNGGCCTAGAAGGNGCNCTGATNATTGACAANGTNAAANGNAACAGTGATGTNAACTANGGNTTCAACGCNGCNGANGGCANCTATGTNAANATGATNGANAGTGGCATCATCGACCCGACCAAAGTTGTCCGNACCGCTCTGGAGAACGCTGCATCTGTAGCNGGGCTACTATCGACCACAGAAGCTAGCATCCACGAACTTCCAAAGGAAGAGCCACCNGCAGGCCCTCCAGGAGGAATGGACGGAATGGGCGGAATGGGCGGAATGGGCGGAATGATGTAATTCATGCCCAGAAGTATTGACAGTATCTAGGTACTGTCAGCTGGCTGAAAGCTTCAGAAGGTGGTTCGTCTAAAAACGGACCACCTTTTTTTATGCCTACCAATGAGTAATCAAACACGATTATTGTTCCTCAACCTTTATTATGAGCCAGCTACAGCAACAATTCTCCAAACTTCAGCAACACCTTAACGAAGCTATCATTGGGCAAGCTCAGCTGACTGAGCGCATCCTGATTGCCCTACTCGCTAACGGTCACCTCTTAGTCGAAGGAGCTCCCGGGCTCGCCAAAACTCGAGCAATTCGCACAGTCGGTGATTTACTTGAATGTGATTTCCATCGAATCCAGTTCACTCCTGATCTACTACCAGCTGACATTACCGGCACAGAAATTTATCGACCTCAAAATTCGAGTTTCCATTTCCAAAAAGGACCAGTCTTTCACAACCTTGTCTTAGCAGATGAAATCAACCGTGCTCCTGCTAAGGTTCAATCCGCATTGTTGGAAGCAATGGGTGAACGGCAGGTTACTGTAGGGCGAGAGACCTATCCACTGCCAGAGCTTTTTTTAGTCATGGCCACTCAGAATCCCCTTGAGCAAGAAGGTACATACCCACTTCCAGAGGCTCAACTGGATCGTTTTCTCATGCTGGTACTGGTGGATTATCCTGAGGCTGAGGATGAGTTGCAGATTCTCCAACTGGCTCGGCAGGAAACAGATCAAAAGTTCTCAAAGCAACACAAGAGCCATTCGCCTGTACCTCAAGAAGTAGTTTTTGCAGCCCGACAGGAAATACTCTCAATCTATATTTCACCAGAATTAGAGCGTTATCTGGTGGAATTAATACTGGCTACCCGTAAACCACAGCGATATTTACCAGAGCTGGCTTCAAAACTTCAGGTAGGAGCCAGTCCAAGAGGGACAATCGCCCTAGATGCCTGTGCACGCTCACGAGCATGGCTACAAGGTAGAGATTTTGTGAGTCCAGATGATGTGCAGGAAATTTACTCAGACGTACTGCGTCACCGCATTTTGCTGAGCTATGAAGCTGAGGCGGATGGTTGGACGGCGGATCAAATTCTTCAAAAATTATTGCAGCATGTTCCTGTTCCTTGATTATCAATTTAGGTCACCAAATCGATGCTGAAAGATCGTCATCGCAGATATAGCTGCTGTTTCTGTGCGTAGAATTCTTGGGCCTAGCGTAAGCGATCTAGCTTTTGCCCGATGCGCCAATGCAAGCTCAGAGGCGTGCCATCCTCCCTCAGGGCCAATCCAGAGGGTGTGCTTTTGTCCCATTATTCCCTCTTGAGAGACCGGCCACTCCGACGCATCCAGTAGAGGGCCAAAGACCCAATGTTGATCTGCCGCAGTCAGCTGGCCCAGTGCTGCTTCGAGTGATTGAAACCATGCCCAATCCGGTGAAAACTGACGACCTGACTGCTTACAGGCCTCACTCATGATGCGTTCCCAGCGCTGCTGAGTATTTATCGTAGGAGTCTCGGTACGACCACTCGAAAATTCTCCTTGAAAGAGCACTACTCGGCTCACCCCCAGTTCCACACCTTTCTGGAGTATTAACTCCAGAGCTTTCTCTTTGGGCAAAGCCAACCACAACTCGAGCGATAGCGGTGATGGCTCCGGCACAACTACGGCTTCCAGAACCTCAAACTCTAATCGCTGTCTCATCCAGTTTAGCAGTTTCACACGAAACCGCTGTCCAAGCCGATCCTGCAATAGAAAGTCATCTCCCGATCGTAAACGTCTGGATTGGCTTATATGCCGAACTTCCTCTCCTTGCATTTCAGCACGTAGGGCAAGGCGTAGTTCACCCTCAAATTTGAAATAAGCAGACATTTTCGACAAAACTTGTTGAAATACTATATACTAATGGGAAATAATCGGATAAGGAGTTGCAACGAGGTACCTGATGAACTGTACCCCGTTGCATCTTGAAGAGCGGTTAGAGGCCCTTGCGGACGGCGACTTCCATTGGCGTCAGCCGATGACGGCACTTCCGGCGGGTGTAAAGCCGTTGTGTTGGAAGCAGATAACGTTTGGGCGTTTTCATAGATCCCCATATACAAGAGATTGCGACGAGCACTCATAGATAACACAAGTTTGTTATCGGCAGGAGATCACAGAACTTTAGCAGAATGATGAGGTAATATGCCGCGGGGAGGATTTCGAGAAGGCGCTGGGCGTAAGAAGGAATACACCGAACCGGTGCGAAAGATCTTGTTGGGCTTGCCTGAGTCGGTGCTACAGGAGTTAGATCAATATGCTGATCAACGTAATTTATCACGCCCGAAAGCAATAGCTGCCTTGTTGAAACAAATCAATCGTCCAGAAGAACCAGCTCGGCAAAAAACACAACACAAGGTTGTTCTGCAGGAACTCAAGTCACTTCGAGAGAAACTCAAGAAGAGTTCCGACTGAGTTGAATTGGCTCCTCTACATCATCAGCAGAATCTTTCTGCAACTGTTGGAGTCGCTGGCGAGATACTTCAAAACGTCTTCTCGAGATACGGCGTTCAATGATGCCCAAAGTAACTATCGATACAAATATCATTAATATTAGCACCAATCCCATTTTTCCTGACCTCTAAATTATAACTATGCTCTGGAAACTGTTTCTGGCCTTTACACTCATTCCTGTCAGTGAAATCTATATCCTGATCACAATCGGGGGACAGATTGGAATTCTACCCTCCATCGCGTTGGTCATTTTAACTGGAATTGTAGGAGCTAGTCTTGCTCGCAGTCAAGGACTACAGACCTTGGGACGAATTCGGGATTCTTTTCAACAGGGGTTGGTTCCGGGAGAAGAGTTGCTCAACGCCCTACTGATCGCTATCGCTGGGATTGTNCTACTCACGCCCGGATTTTTGACCGATGCTGCAGGGTTATTTCTGCTTATTCCANCAACCCGGACTCTATGCCGAGAATGGCTTAAACGTCGCATGGAATCAGTATATGCTCAACGTAATNCGGACAATGGTCCGATTATTCATGGCTAGGTATCCTCACTGATTTTCACGCAGGCAGCATGGACGCAAAATCTNCCGCCCTAATTGTACAGCAAGCCTCTAAGGTACTGAGTNTGGAGACTGTCAAACGAGGCAAGCGCCCGTATGACAACGCTTTGATNACAGAACAGTTGGATCNAGTAGAAANATTGGTGAGCAGGGATCATGCAAACGAATTGATTCGACTCTATCGTCTGCAAGATCCCAATGTGGATGGAACGTCATGGCCACTGCGTTGAGGACAGTGACGCTTCACATGAACAAACTGGACAACCGAGGAGCAGGCTGTCCATTTCGAAAATCAGCGCCTGACATCAACTCCCGATGAAGCATCAGGCTCAGTGGCACCGCTTGGGGTTGCGATCGCAAAAACAGTTGCGATAGTGCAGGCTTCGGATCTTCCTCTGATTGAAAGTCCTTACCCGACATCAAACGAGCCTTCGTCTTGGGAACCGTTTCCTGGACAGTAACCGGACGATGGTTCTCAGTGTTTTGAACGATCTGCAACAGCAGTTCACGTTCTCGTTGGTCTTGGCCGCGCTGCTCGATCAGACGTTCATTCATATCGATCAGGCGGTTGTTCAGACCAATCAACCACTCTTGTTGTTGCGTCTGCAACAGGTTGCTCTGCATTTTCGTCACTCCATGACTACTCGGTTCTCATCCTGAAAACCGCATTACATTGGGTACGCCCTTGCCCTGCCAAAGGAAGTACCAAACTAACTCTCTGATCCCAACATCTAGAGTCAGAACACAGCAAAAACTCGAGCTACTGGCTCCATGCCGCTAGCAACACCGTGTTGAACGATTCTGGAAGAAACTTTGGTTTCGGAGAATTCGTTAGGCGAGAATAAACCGGTTGGGAGGGTGCAGGGTCGATCAAAGCATGTCGTGTCTAATGACAGACTGGTTAGCATCTTGCTGTTCTCTTAAGACTAGCCTGCCTCCGATGGCAGGTGAATTATGCGACAGATTTTAGATGAATCGGTCGCTGATGGGATAGCTCAGACTAAGCACTCCCGCCGATGGGGAGTGCAAGAAACCTATGCAAAAAGGGTTCGGACTGCAAGAAAAAAATCTGACTTATTCAGATTTTTTTTATTTCTACAACTCATCTAACTCGATTTCACTCTCTGTTTCAGGATTCAAAGTTACCGCAGATGGCATTTTTCGATAGCTAGCAGATGGATTTACAACAAGAACAACAGCAATGGTGGATTCGCTGGCAAGAGGGACGCATCGGCTTTCATCTTCCAGAAGTCAATCCTCTGCTTATTCGCCATTTACATTCCTTGGCAACTGACACTCACCCCAATGAGAGATCCTGTATCCTTGTCCCACTCTGCGGAAAATCAAAGGATTTGATCTGGCTTCAAAGTCACTTTCACAAGGTCATCGGAGTGGAGTTGGTTCCTCAGGCCGTCGAGGCTTTTTTTGCAGAAAACCAAATCACTCCGACTTACTCCCTGAGAGATTCCTTCGCAACTTATCTACACGGCAATCTAGCATTGCTACAGGGCGATATCTTCCAAATGAGTTCCAAATATCTGGAGGATCACCCTATCCAGGCAATCTTTGATCGGGCTTCCCTGATTGCCCTACCCGATAAATTACGGAAAAATTATGTAGCGTTACTCCGCAGTCTAGGTTCTTCCAACACGAAGCTATTATTGGTAACGCTTGCTTATGAAGAAGGTATGATCAGCGGTCCGCCACACTCGATTCCAGAAAATAAAATCTTCGAGCTGTTTGCCTTCGCTACCAACATCGAGCTGCTGGAAAAACAAGATATTCTACCCAAATCTCCCAACTTCCAGAAAGCTGGGCTCTGTTGGGCCTACGAAGCCGTTTACCTGATTACCTTCCCATGAAAATTCTTGCAGTTATACCGGCTCGCTATGAGTCTTCACGATTCCCTGGCAAACCATTGGTTGACCTGCATGGGAAGCCAATGATTCAGCATGTATACGAACGAGTTCAAAAAGTTCCCTCAGTAGGGCAGGTCCTCGTAGCCACCGATGATGAATGTATCATCAACGCTGTCCAAGCCTTTGGTGGTCAAGCCTGTATGACTTCGCCTAATCACCCGACCGGGACAGATCGAATCGTGGAAGTGATCCAGAGTCAGCCTTGTGAGTGGGTGCTCAATGTGCAGGGAGATGAACCAACCATCGCACCTAGTGTTTTAGAAACACTCATCCAGCGAGCACTTGCAGATGGCAGCTGTCCCATGGCAACTCTCGTTTTTCGTAGTGATGATCCCAACACCTGGCAAGACCCACATGTCGTCAAGGCCATACTAGCACAAAATCAACGAGCTCTCTATTTCTCACGATCACCCGTACCCTATGCCCGAGATCAAGTGTTTCGTGGTTGCTGGAAGCACTTTGGGGTCTACCTCTACCGCCGTGACTTCCTGCTGGAATTTGCCAACTGGCCCACAACTCCCCTTGAACAACAAGAGCAGTTAGAACAATTGCGGGTTCTGGAAAATGGATATTCAATCCTTTGCGTAGAATCTCCCGTGGATAGCATTGGAGTAGATGTGCCAGAGGACCTTGCACACGTCGCTCAACTGATCACAACAGGAATGATCCAAGATTGATTCTTACCAATTTAGATAATTTAAATTCTTTTTATTAAGAAAGCCCGTTGCATTTCACTACCTCAATCTCTTATTATGTAACTTATTACTAGAAGTTACAGTTTTATCAGATCATTAACTTTTGCTGATTTTTTCAATAAAAATGAAGATTTTTGATCGTACTAGTGCACTCGAAAAATATATTTTATAAGCTACAGTTACATTCTTGACAAGAACATATCTCTACTGAAATTGACTGGATTCTTCCTCCTAACTACGGTTTGTTTTTCTACTTGAAGACAAACCAAATCCTCATATTCATTTTTCAAATTTATCGAGAGACATTCTATGGCACAATTAGATGCGATCTTAAGCCAAGGGGGCCAACCTGTCGAAGAGTTGGTCAAATTCGCAAATCCCCGATTTGGCAAAGAGCGCCTGCATCTACCCGGTCCTGATTGGACGAACAGGATTTGGCAACAAAGTGATCGCAATCCACAGGTTCTGCGATCTCTGGGTCAACTATACGGTACTGGACGTCTAGCAAATACGGGCTATCTCTCAATTCTACCCGTGGATCAAGGAATCGAGCATTCAGCGGGTGCTTCTTTTGCCGCCAACCCGATCTACTTCGACCCTGAAAACATTATAAAATTAGCGATTGAAGCCAACTGTAACGCTGTTGCTTCCACTCTTGGTGTGCTTGGGATTGTTTCTCGCAAATACGCCCATCGCATTCCATTTCTGGTTAAACTCAACCACAACGAATTACTAAGCTATCCCAACCAACACGATCAGACGCTCTATGGCAGTGTGAAGCAGGCATGGAATATGGGCGCTGTGGCGATTGGGACAACTGTCTACTTTGGCAGTCCAGATTCACGTCGACAACTCTGGGAAGTCTCGCAGATGTTCGCGGCAGCTCATGAACTTGGTATGGCAACTGTGCTCTGGTGCTACGTGCGCAACTCTGGCTTCTCCAAGGATGGAGTGAACTACGAAACAGCAGACGACTTGAGTTCCCAGGCCAATCATCTTGGTATCACGATAGAAGCAGACATCATTAAGCAGAAACTTCCTGAAGTTTCCAACGGCTACGGTGCCGTCAAGTTTGGCAAGACCGATAAGAAAGTTTATGACTCGCTGACCTCTGCACACCCTATCGACATGACCCGCTACCAAGTACTCAATTGCTACGCCGGTCGGGCCTCCCTGATCAATTCGGGTGGAGACAGCAAGGGCAGCAGTGATCTGGGTGAAGCACTCTACACTGCTGTTGTCAACAAACGTGCTGGAGGCTCCGGCTTGATCCTAGGGCGCAAGGCTTTCAAACGAGAAATAGGTGAGGGTGTTGCCTTACTGCAATCCGTGCAGGATGTGTATCTTTGTGATCAAATCACTATTGCCTAATCTTGCCTTGGGGCAAGCTTGTCTGCCCCATTTCATCTGCTCCCCAGCAACCTAATGCCTGAATTACCTGAAGTCGAAACCGTTGTTCGTGGTCTACGTAGCTTGATCACTGGCCAGACGATCCAGCGGGTAGAAGTCTATCGTGAAAAAACAGTTCCAGGCTCCACTCCCCAAGCCTTTGCCGCTGCTGTTCAAGGATGCACTATTGAGAGCGTGACACGCAGAGCCAAGTACCTACTGTTTCAGCTTCAGCCTGAATCCTTATTACTGGGTCACTTACGAATGACGGGAAAATTCGTAGTCACAGATCCTCCTTCGGAGCCTGCCCCTCATGACCGAGCTTGGTTCTGGTTGGGTAATAGTCAGGTTTTGATATTTACCGACATGCGTAACTTTGGGACCTTAGAGCTCTTTCCCTCAGCAACTGAAATTCCGAAGCTGCAAGTACTAGGGCCAGAACCTCTTACAGAAGACTTCAATACTCGTTACCTATATCCCCGATTGAAAGCCAGTTCAAAAGAGATCAAACCGTTCCTACTGGATCAGCGACTGGTTGCTGGAATTGGCAATATCTACGCTTCTGAAATCCTATTCGCCTCTGGCGTGCTCCCTCAACGCAATTCACATTCTCTGAAAAAGAAGGAAGTTCAGGCTGTCGTAGAAAATACTCGTCGGATTCTGCTGTCCGCTATCGAATATAACGGCACCTCAGTTTCTGATTTTCGGCAGGTTGATGAAAAGACCGGAGAGTTTCAGAATTTTCTGCAGGTCTACGACAAAGAGTCTCAGCCCTGTCCACGCTGTGCAGTTCCCTTGCAACGCATTGTGCAGCAGCAGCGCAGTACTTTCTTCTGCATCGGATGCCAAAAATGAATTCCCCCTTCTTACGCTGTCTTGGCATTCTAATGCTTCTGGTGTTGACAGCTCTGCCAGCCCTGGCGCAGGTCAGTCTGAAAACTAAGCAATACCTGTTACTCAGTGGTCCTGAAAACACAGCCTCTCACCAATTTGCAAATGATCTAGCAGAAATTTGGAGTATGCCAGGTGTCAGCTTTGGAAGTGATCTTCAGCCTGTTTCCGCTATGGACGGAGCCACTCGACTGGAGCAGATGAGAGATCAGCGAGGGCATCTAGCGATCATCAATGGGCAGGAGGCTTGGCAGTTGCTCCCAGAATATCCTCAAGTGAAAGTAGTGAGCGTACTCTGGCCAAACGTGCTGTATCTGATCAGTCGCTTGCAGCCACCTCAAATCGTACCATTGACAGCTGCACGCACTGTACGAGCCCCATTACAGGCCCTGGAAGTTATTAGAGCTTGGGACGATAAATCACCTGTTTTGCTGCTGCAGGAGACAAACTGGTTCCACCAGGAAGAAACCATTGAGGCTCTTGAAGGGTTCAAAGAAGATGTTTTTCTCAGTTGGGGTAGCTACCCCCTACAGGAAATTCGAGCCTTGCTAAACTTCCCCGGATATTACCTGACAGAAGCCCAGGACACTCTGCAGAAAGTTTGGACACAGCAACTTCCTTGGACACGTTCTTACACGCTCCCCGCAGAAACCTATACAGGACAACCAGCCTTGCAGTTGCTGGCAGAGTTCCCGGTACTGGTTGTTCACGAGACTGTTCCTGACAGCTTGGTGAATAACCTGCTACGCAGCCTGTTTGGTCACACTGAATCTTCTAATCCACGCTTTTTGTTTCGAAATCTCTCTACCCAACACAATCTGCTGTTTCAGCAAAAGCTCCCATATCATTCGGTAGCTCGTAGTTTCTATCGTTTCCCCTGACCATGTCTGAGCCCCGTTTTCGACACCTCCCCGTGTTGTTGGCAGAAGTGCTAGGGTCTACGCCCGCAAATAGCAAAAATCTACTCGATTGCACCCTCGGTGGGGCTGGTCACTCACGTGCTTTGCTAGAGAAATTCCCAAAAGCGAACTTGTATGGGATTGATCGTGACCCTGCGGCCCTGGCTGCCTCACGCCACCGACTGGCTGAATATCCGGGAGTTACGGCAATTGAGCAGGCCAGTTTTCTAGAATTACCATACTGGGCTGAGAAGTGGCGCAAACCCTTCGATTTCATCCTTGCAGATCTTGGGATGTCCTCAGAGCAATTGGCAGCTCCAGAGCGTGGTTTTTCCTTTTTGCAGGAAGGACCTCTCGACATGCGAATGGATCCATTCAGACAGGTAGAAACTGCCACACAGATCCTCCAGCAGCGGAGTGAATTTGAGATCCGCAGACTGCTGCAAACCTACGGAGAAGAGCGCTTTGCTCCACAAATTGCTCGTGCCATTGTACAACATCGTGCCAATGCTCCACTCGTTACAACCAGTGAACTGGCTGAATTAGTGGAACGTGTAATTCCAAGAAAATTCCAAAAGCCTAACTTCCACCCAGCTACCCAAACCTTTCAGGCACTGCGAATGGAAGTAAATCGGGAACCCCAGGAAATCAACGCCTTGCTCGACTTTGCTATTGAAAATCTACAGCCTGGGGGGCGCCTGGCGATCATCTCCTTCCACTCCTTGGAAGATCGCCCCGTTAAGCAGAGGTTTCGGGAATGGGAACGACCCTGCCGCTGTCCATCAGACTTGCCACGCTGTGTTTGTGGTCTACGAGCTCTTGGGGTCTCTCTACAGCGTAAGCCAATTGTTGCAGGTGCCGAGGAAATAGATAAAAATCCTCGAAGTCGCAGCGCTCGTCTGCGTGTTTTCGAACGCAACGCTGTCTGCTTTCCAGGATCTGACAAGGAGTCTAGGAACTGACATGGCCAAGAAGGAACGCCTGGATGTGATCATTAATGACATGAAACGGAACCCACACCACTGGCGACTGGATCAGTTTCGTGTGATGCATCGCAACGGCATGAAGATCTGGATTGGCAATGGCTTCTTTGGCTACCACGTGGAGCAGCCCAATTATTATGAACCCACCCTGCGTGAAAAGTGGCAGTTGCACAAAGCCCTCCGTCGATTGCGTGCCTACATTGCCGATTACATCGCTGACAAACGGACTCCCCCTAAGCCTCCTACCACTTCATAGAAGCGTATCCACCAAGCCTGTCTCATTCTGGAAAATGCATGACGCCTCTGGCTGAACCCTTGACCCTGAAGAACTTCTCGATACGCAATCGGGCCTTGATTTCTCACATGTGTTAGTTCTACAGAGGAAGGCATTGCCAATGATTGGCGTTTTGTTCACTTCTCGATCTGTGCGCTAGGGGGACGGGGCTTATCTTCGCTGAAGAAACATTCATCTAAAACTCAACCACCTAGTGGATTGGGTATGATCACACCAAGTTCCATTGAAATCTCAATTAACTGATCGCAAATCGACTGTCCGAGTTCAATACCATTCATCCTAGCAGCCCTGCGCTTTATACGCTCTGGGTCACCGGGCATAAGCACAGGTCGATCTTGGTAGCGTGGTGCTGAATTTCTGATCGAAGTGACAAAATCTTCAATCTCTTTTCGCATTCCGTTGCCGTAGTCAAACTTTGCAGGGTCGAAAACAATCGAGAGCATTCCGTTGCAGAAAGGTCTTTCGTGCGCATTAGTGCCCGAACCAGTCAGGGCTCCTGCCAACAACTCGCAGGCAAGGCCAAGCCCCGATCCTTTGTGTTCACCAAACGTCTGAATGGCTCCTACTCCTTCTCTTGGGTTGGGCACCCCAGAAGTGGCGGTTTCACCGTAGATCGTCACTGGATAGTCAGAATCAGCCCCCGTTTCATCGACCATTGCATCTGGCGGAAGTGGTGTTCCAGTCTTTAGGCTGACCAGGATTTTGCCCTCGGCGACACGACTTGTCGCAAAATCAAGAATGAAATGATCCGACTCCCCAGAGTCAAGAAAACGGGGAACTCCGATTGCAATCGGGGCCGTTGAAAGTCGTGCCTCGCGTCCTCCGAATGGAGCAACGATTCGTGAGCCTGCGACATTGACGAAGTGCAGAGAAATCAACCCTTGATCTGCCAGTAACTCCGCCCAACCACCGATACGGCCCAAATGGCCTGCGCGGCGTAGACCAATCAGCGCAAGTCCCTCTGATTGAACGATCTCACAGGCTTCGCGGACCACGTGATGTCCAAGCACCTGACCAAAGCTGTATTGCCCATCAAAGAGGCGCAAGGAACCAGAAGACATCAAGGTTGTATAAGCGCAAACTGTCCGTACTTTCTGCTGCTGAATATAGTCCATGTACCGAGGTACTCGAACAATTCCATGGCTTGGATGCCCAGAGGCATCGGCATCCACCAAATGAATTGAAATCAGTTGGGCTTCATCCGTAGGACACCCTGCCGCAGTAAAAAGTTGGGATAACCAGTCCTCTAAAATCGTCTGGTGAGCCAGCATGCCTGAGTTTCTTTCTGCTATGTAATCAACATCACAAAAATTCGGGATTCACGGAAATACGATCTTGGAGCAAGAATGCTTTGACCAAATATGAACAGCAGATTATACAGCAAGACTTCTTGAACGGAACCCTCTTATCTGATGAATCAGTGCCCCAAGAACAACCAGAGCACCACTCAATAGCAGGAAAGAGGTGAGCGGTTCGTTCAGCAGTAACCATGACAGGATACAGCTTAGTGGAACGGTGAGGATAGCCATCGGGCAGGCTACGCACACAGGGAGTTGACATAGAGCCCGATTGTAGAGCAGAAACAGCAGTGCGATAGAACTCATCAGGTGGACAATCAAGACCCAATCATAAGTTGAATGCATGGTAGGAAACAGAAAAATTTCTTGGTCGAACCATCACCAGTGATTCGGGTCCCTATGAGACCACTCAGAGCCCAGCTGATCGCTGGAAATATCGCGCGTCTAGCTTATGAAACGTTACTCTGACCTCACCCTAAGCGCACAACGGTGCTTTGCCGGGCTTAGCTGCAGTGATCAATTTCTACGATCACTGCGGCATTGCCAACCGAAAGCTGCCTCCTCTGATACGTCTACTCTGGTTGACTCCAGTAGAAAAACAGCAATTGCCCTCTTTCCTGCAGACGTTGACTGGCGCTAATGTATATAAATTGGTGGATGATGTGATGAATGCTCCGATTGGAGATCATCAAGTTGCCTACTCAACAAAAATTTCTGCTAATCAACGCTAAGTCCATATCTAAATAGCACTACGAACTAGTCATTTTGAATTCTCCAGAATAGAAAAATATTGCAATTCTTGACAAAAGCTATCATTTAGTTGATTAAATTGGTTTTTTAATGTCTAATTTTCTGCCGTACTAGCGTTGAAAAACATGGTTGAGATTCAAAGACGGACGATTCTATGGCAAGATCTCTTGAAAGTATTCTGCGTTATGATCGCTGGATAGTTGTAGCGCTCTTGACTGCCATCACTCTCAGCAGCTGGCTGTTTGTAATCAAAGGTGCGGGTACGGGAATGCCTGCCACTATGATGACAGGGATCGATCTTGCTACTGGAGGCGGTATGCGAATGCCCGCTGAGATGCCCTCATGGACATTTGCGTACGCGACAATTATGTTTTTCATGTGGTGGATCATGATGATCGCCATGATGCTGCCAAGTGCCAGTCCAACTATTCTGCTCTTTGCTCGTGCCAAACATGACAAGCAAGAGACAGGTAAAGCCCATTTGCCTTCAACCGTTTTTGCTTCAGGATATCTCCTTGCCTGGGCTGTATTCAGTGCGATTGCAGTCATCGCTCAATGGGCCCTTGAAGGAGTACAACTCTTGAATAAGATGATGGTTTCGACGTCACCTATACTCGGGGGTATGCTACTACTTGCTGCAGGACTATGGCAGTTTACACCCTGGAAACACGCATGTTTGCGACATTGTCGTTCGCCACTTACATTTCTGATGACACGCTGGAGACCGGGATTAAAAGGAGCGCTCATCATGGGGATTGACCACGGCTTATTTTGCCTTGGTTGCTGTTGGTTCCTGATGGCACTGCTCTTTTTTGGTGGAATCATGAATTTATGGTGGATTGGGGGCTTAGCACTCTATGTTTTAGCTGAAAAGACCTTGCCCTCAGGGCACTGGATTGGGTACGGATTTGGTTTCATGTTAGTCGTCTGGGGCTGCTGGATGATGATTTCTGTTTGATCTTCAAAAGAGGATAGAAAATGGGATGGAATATTGAAGGGCAATATGTGGGAACCTGTAATTGTGCTTTCCTCTGCCCGTGTATAACCTCGAACTTGTCAGCACAACCAACTGAAGGTGATTGTAAAGCTGCTATTGCGATGAGGATTGATAGCGGTGAAAAAGACGGAGTTAGTCTCAATGGATTATCTTTTGTTGTCCTACTGCACTCCCCAGGGCCCATGGTAGACGGAAACATCAAAGTTGGTTTGATTATTGATGAGAAAGCTGACGACGCTCAGGCTGATGCAATCGGTCAGATTGCATCAGGCTCAGTTGGAGGCCCAATGGCTGCTTTGGCACCTTTGGTTGGAGAAATGGCGGGTATCGAAAAGAGGGCAATAACAATTGAAGGAGGAGGTCTCAAATTTTCTCTCAAAGCAGGAGAACTTGTAAACCTGTCAGTAGAGGGGTTGCCTGGAGCTAACGAAGATGGTGAGCCAATTTATATAGAGCACGTGCCTCACCCAGCCAACTCCAGACTCGCCCTAGCTAAGGCAACCAATAGTGAATTTCACGCCTTTGGCATCGACTGGGAGGATTCTACTGGAATGCGGAACGGTCACTTCCAGCGGTTTTCTTGGGCAGCTTGAACAAGCTTGCTCACTTTGATGGATTCATTACAACAGAATCTTAGCTAAGAGCATTCTTCTGATGGCAGGCGATTCAAAAGAGTCTGGTCTGCCATCACCAATGTATTCAGTCAAAATCCACCCACTCCTCAAACTGCTCTAGGTCTTCATAAGAGCAGGAACCCGGCCCTTCCTCTTCAGACAAATAGCGGAACACTACCATTGGCCCCCAGCGCTCCTGGTCCTGCAGGTACCAACGGGTCTGACGCTCCTGCCACTCTCCTTCACCATCAACATAGCCTAAGAATGGCTCTTTTAGCTCAATTAGGTCAGTGGCATCACAGCGGAGTAGATCACACAACGTGTTCAGATCCAAATCTAGATCTACCAGTTCAACAAGGTGTTCATCAGGATCAATGTAGATCCACCAGCCCTGGTATTCAGGGCGCGCATCGTCTGGGTCCATCCTTATTCCAGTTAGGAAGAGATAAAGTGTTTAGATTGATTTTTGGCTAATGGGTTGGGGATCACAGCCAAGGTACTATTGCCACTGTCATTCTTGCGCACCTGAATCTGTGTCGTCAAGCGTTCCTTGAGAGCCTCCACATGAGAGATGATCCCAATCGTCTTGCCTCCAGCCTGCAGTGTCTCCAGCGCAGCCAGGGCTGTATCAAGGGTATCGGCATCCAGCGTACCGAAACCTTCATCAATGAACGGAGAATCAATCGGATAGTTGCGCCGTGCCAGATCAGATAATCCCAGTGCCAGCGCCAAGCTGACCAGAAAGGTTTCTCCACCAGAAAGACTTTCTAAGGAGCGCACGGCGTCTGCCTGATAGCGATCCACGATATCCATCTCAACACAGGCTCCTTCACGCTTCTGCAACTGATAACGGTCTGAGAGTTTCCGCAGGTGATGATTCGCCAGATTCACCAGATGTGCTAACGTCAGGCTCTGGGCAAACCGAGAAAATTTAGTTCCATCAGCTGAACCAATCAACTCAGATAGAGACACCCAGCGTTGGTGTTCCTGCTGCTGTTTCTCGATTTGATCTGCAAGTGCTCGCTGGTTTTCGCGCTGTTCTGTATCTTTTTCCAGTTGAACCTGTACTCCTCCTAGTTGCTGTGACAACTCATCCTGCTGCAATCGTAGTTATTCCAGTTGTATCTGAAGTTCTTCCTCAGTCTGCTGGGTGCGTACTTCCTGTTCCAAAGAAGCACGGCGCATCTGCTCGTTACCCAAGTCGTGACGGCTGATCGACAGTTGCTGATTCAACTGCTGATCTTGCTGCTCCAATTCTTCGGCTTCGACAGGTTCGAGGTAGGCCACCTCAGCTTCTGCCATCGAGGCATATCCCAACGCCTGCAGCGCAAAGAGTAGTTCTTCCTGGTTCTGCACATGCTCTTGTCGCCCGCGAGCATACTCCTCTTCCATCCACTGCAGACGCTGCTGCTCTTGCTGAAGAGCCTGACTTTTCAGCTCAAAAATTTGGCTACTTGCTGCCTGTTTTTCTTGATGGGCCTGAAGCTCAGATTGCTGTTCCTGTTCCAAAGCTCTGGGATCTGGATGCTCCAAGATCTCAAGTCGATGCTGTTGTAACAACTGGAGCTTTGCCAATTCCTGCTGCTGTTCTCCAGCTAGGCTTTGCTGCTACTGCTCTTGCTGGCGCAGTGTTGCCTGGTCTCGTTCTAATCGTTGCTGGCGTTGAGACAGTTCAGGGCCTTCCCGATCTTCAGCCTGCTGCTGTTTTTGGAAGGCTTGCCACTTCTCTTGTAAGCTAGCCAGCAAAGATTCTGGCTCCATGACTGCTTCCTCTTCCCAACCAATCGCCTGCACTTGCTGCTGCCAAACTTCTTGCAGTTGAAGCACAGCCTGTTGGTCTTCTTTGACCTGTGTTGCCAAGTCTTCTTGTTGCTGTTGGTGGAACTGGCGACGCTCTTTTAGAGCGGCTTGTCTCTCATTCAATTCAGAGCGTTTGTTCATCAGCACAGTTTGCTCTTCCTGAAGCTGGCGACGTATCCCATCCAGCTTTTCAATAGCGCCCAGTTTCTGCTCGGTCGCCTGAAATTGTTCTTGCCAAGACGAATACAGTGTCTGGATNCCTANCAGNTCTGTNAGNNGCCTGACACTCTCTTNAGGGATTTGTGAGTTCACATCATCAAACGCTNACTGAATTTTTTGTNCTNNCTGTTGNAGTTGCCTAGATCTNTCGTGAGTAATTTCTGAGCGNGCNNTGANTTGAGTCTNTTCTCGTTGNAGATTTGTTAGCTCTTGATCAATTTCTTTNNAGCGCTGCTTCAAGTGCNCCACCAACTCCGCTTCTTGTTCCACAGAANGAGCTTNGTTCGAAGTCACAAANGNATGCTCGGTAGAACCACAGAGAGGGCACGGCTGATTCNGTTGTAGTTGGGTACGAGCCNCTTCGTAATCACGGATCAGNCGGCCCTGCTCCAACAGNCGCTGTTTGTCNTGCAANCGNTCNTTNGTNTGCTGCAGTAAGNCGTNTTGATGAAGATGTTGCTCTCCTAGCTGCACCAATTTCAGCTGAAGCTCCTTNTCCTGTTGCTCATACTTGNNNNANTCCNACTGAGAGTCNTGGAAGCGTTGGCTCAGNTCGGTCAGNTTCTCTCCCAACCGNAGAAGANGTTGTGCTTCCCGNTGAGNTGCCTGCCAATCTCCAANAGGGCNTCCTTCTAACAGTACCTNTTCTTGCTCCNGGAGTNTCTGTNCNCGTTNCTCCAACGGCAAGGCCTCTTGGGCAAGATTANTTTGCAATTGCTGNAGTTCTGAGGATTGCTGGACNTCTCTGNCTTGNTGTTCCTCCCATCGACCAAGAGCAGNCTGNTTTTNTTGCCATTNCTGCTTGTTTTGTTGCCATTGNTGCCAANCACTGTGTAANCNTGGNAGTNCCTGTTCCAACTGNTGGCAGTCNCTNTGTTCTGCAAGCCATTGCTGGCGTTGCTGTTGANGCAGNACAGCCTGCTGAACCCANGCATNTTCCTGGNGGAGTTCCTGANGTTGTTGATGGANAGTTTGTTCNAGACGGTNTTGTTCCTGTTGACGNGNCTCCCAACGCACCTGCTGNGTTTGAATTTNTNTATCTNNTTCCAAAGCNAAGCGAATTGGTTCAGCTAGCTGTTGGTATNGCTGCTCCTGCTCTTGCAAACGGTTCNGNTCCTGTTGCGCATATACTTCCAGCTGTTGAACTTCCTGCTGCTTGAGGTTCAGATCCTCCCGCATGCGTTGCTNGGTGAATTGCTNCTGCTCCAACTGCTTCGCCNGCTTTTGCNNNGCTTGCCANTNAGGCTGGAAAGGCTGCGATGNCCTGNTGATGCNNTNGCAAGCGCTNCTGCTNNNGNNNAAANGCNGCANTNGCCTGCTGAGCAGTAGCNACTTCCTNNTCTAGNCGANAACNANTTGCTCGAGCTCNNTCCTNACNGNCG